>PBSR01000173.1 GCA_002726335.1 Gemmatimonadaceae bacterium | reverse complement strand
CGCTGAGTGGCATCCATCCGCCTGACGTTTGACCCCGATGAACCTCAACGGGCGAGCAGTCCTTATCACGGGAGGTAAGCGGGTCGGCGCTGCCGTGGCCTCCGGGCTCGCTGCTGGTGGCGCCAATGTGGCGCTGTCCTACAACCGGTCGAAGGCGGACGCCGAGCAAGCGGCCGCCGCGGTCGAGGCGGAAGGCCGGCGTGCCGTCGCCATACAGGTCGACCTGTCGCAACCGGAGGAGTGCGCTCGGCTGGTGAATGGCTCGGCCAAGACGTTTGGTCGTCTCGACATCCTCGTGAACATGGCGTCGGTCTATTCCCGCACCGCCTACGATGAGCTGACCGAACAGGACTGGGACCGCAGCCTCGCGGTCGACCTGACCGCGTCCTTTCTCTGCGCCCGGGCGGCGGTGCCGTACATGCGTGCACAGGGCGGCGGCCGCATCGTGAACTTCGCCGACTGGGTCGCTGCGAGCGGCCGTCCACGCTATGTCGGATTCCTGCCCTATTACGTCGCCAAGCGCGGGGTCATCGCGCTGACCGAGGCACTGGCGCTCGAGCTGGCCGACGATCAGATACTCGTCAATGCCATCGCCCCAGGGCCCATTCGTCCGCCGGATGGCCTGAACGAGACTGCCCTCGCCGAAGTGGAGCGAGTGACGCCGCTCGGGCGTTGGGGCGGCGACCAGGAGATCGTCAAGGCGGTCCTGGCGCTGGTCGAGACCGATTTCATGACCGGCGAGACGATACGGGTCGACGGCGGCCGGCACCTCCGCTGATACGCACACGGCCTGGCTGGACGTGTGAGATCAGGGTGCACCAACCGTGCGGTACTCTCGTCAAGGTGTGAGGTCGGTGCGCTAGATTTCCCGCGTCGGTGTCATACCGGCCACCTCGGCGATTGACTGTTGGAGGATTCTCACGCCGGCAGTAAGATCGTCAGTCTCCGTGACGATTGGAGGAAGAACCTTCAATACGTTGTCTTCGGGGCCGCATAGTTCGATCAGCAAGCCGCGGCGAAACGCCGCCCGGGACGTCGATTGTGCGATCGCCGCGTTCGCGATCTCGACACCGAACAGCATGCCCCGGCCACGAACTCGAGTCTCCAGATCGGGAAACGACGTACAGAGCTGCTCCAGCATGGCTGCCAGGTGCTCTCCCCGTCCATGAATCTCGGCGGAAAACAGTGGCGACTCCCAATACTCGAGCGCCGTCGTCGCCGTGATGAAGGCCAGGTTGTTTCCGCGAAAGGTGCTGGTGTGCTGGCCGGGCTCCCACTCGTCCAGATGCGGCTTCAACAACACGATCGACATCGGCTGGCCTGAGCCACTGATCGATTTTGAGAGCACGACAATGTCCGGTGCTATCCCTGGAAGCTCGAAGCTGAAGAACTCGCCGGTGCGGCCACAGCCCACCTGAATGTCGTCGACAATGAGCAGGGCGCCGCAGTCCCGGCACAGTTCGTCAAGCGACCGCAGCCAAGCGGCGGAGGCCACGTTGACGCCGCCCTCAGCTTGAATCGTCTCCACGACAATGGCCGCCGGTTGATCTACGCCGGTGGACTTGCCAAGAATCAGCTTTCGAGCGTAGTCGACAGTGTTCACGTCGTCGCCCAGAAAACCGTCATATGGCATGAAGGTCACATCGGCAGCGGAATCGTAGTACTCGTTCCGATAGCTCTCTCCGGCGGTCACCGCCAACGATCCGGCTGTCAGCCCGTGGTAACTGTTCGTGAAGGCGATGACATTACGTCGTTTCTTCACCATCCGCGCCAGTTTCAACGCGGCTTCGATTCCGTTGGTGCCTGTCGGGCCAACAAACTGCAGTCTGTAGTCCAGCTTTCGTGGTCTCAGAATGACAGACTCGAACTTGCTCAAGAACGCTTCCTTGGCCCTGGTCGCCATGTCCAGACTGTGCATCACGCCATTGCCGCGCACGTAGTCGACCATCGCCCTGGAGATTCGCGGCGCATTGTGACCATAGTTCAGCGCTCCCGCACCTGCGAAGAAGTCGAGGTATTCGCGGCCATCGACGTCATAGAGCCGGCAGCCCTCTGCTTTGTCGAACACGGCTGGAAAGCTGCGACAGTAGGACCGCACCTGCGACTCGAGTCGTTCGTGCGGATACTCTCCCTGCGACTCTGAACGACCGACCACGACTGGTCGTACCGCTTCGGGTGGCTTCATGCGTCTTTGGCGGACGATTCACGCCGGCGTCGTTGGTCGCGCCGATTGGGCGGGGAACTGGCTCAGCGCGAACCGCCGATCGTTATCCGGCCCTATGATACCCTTCGCAGTTTGAGTCGCGTGGGCCTCCCGTCGCTTGGTCGGCTGAAATCATGAAGCTGTGGGAGTTCCTCAGTCGCGAGTCTGACGTTCCACTTTCCCGGGTGATGGCGATCGCGGCCGTGTCCGGGTTGGCCAACGCCCTGTTGCTGGCGGTCGTCAACCAGGGGGCTCACACGGTCTCCAGCGGTTCGACGACCCAGCTGTTCATTCTCTTCGGCGTCGTCATCTCGCTCTACATCGTCACCCAGCGCTACATTCTCCGCGTTGCCAGCATCGAAGTCGAGCGGATCATCGCCAAGCTGCGCGTGAAGCTGTCTCAGAAAGTCCGGCAGGCCGATCTCGGCCCACTCGAGCTGCTGGGACGCTCGCGTATCTATGCGAGCATGCAGACCGAGACGCTCACCATCTCGCAGTCGACCGCCCCGATGATCATCGCGTGCCAGGGGTCGATCCTCATTGTGTTCAGTATGTTGTACATGCTCATCCTGTCCCGGGTCGCCTTCTTCCTCACGGTGGCGATTGTGGCTCTTGGCGTCCTGGTCCATTTCAAGAGCCGCAACGAGCTCATCGCGGAGATGCACCGCTCGACGGCCAAGGAAAACGAGTTCTTCGACGTCCTGACCGATCTGCTCGAAGGTTTCAAGGAGATGAAGCTCAACCAGGCGCGCGGTCGTGACCTGTTTGCCGAGCTGAGCCAGATTGCCGACGACGTGGCGGAGACCAAAACCAAGACCGGGGTGCGCTACGCCGACTATTACATCTTCACGCAGGTGCTCTTCTATCTCTTGATCGGGGCGATGGTGTTCGTCCTACCCGGCTTGAGCGCGGTCTACTCCGACCAGGTGACCCAGCTGACGGCCGCAATCCTGTTCATCATCGGTCCGATCACCGGTGTGGTCGGCGCGTTTCCTGTCTTCCGGATGGCCGAGCACTCCATCGAGAACATCGCGCGTCTGGAAGCCGAGCTCGACCAGGCGCGCGTCGGCAACAACGACACCTATGCCGGGAACGGGGAGCCGCCTCCGGTCATGACGACGATCGAGTTGAACACGGTTCGGTTCAGCTACACCGACCGAGACGGCAACCCGCTGTTCACGGTCGGTCCGCTCGATCTGACCCTCAAACAGGGGGAGGTCCTGCTGATCGTTGGTGGCAATGGGAGCGGGAAGTCAACTCTGCTGAAGTTGCTGACCTCGCTCTACTATCCAAGCAGCGGCGAGATACGCGTGAATGGGCTAGACGCGCGCACGGTCGGCTACCGGACCTACCGTGAGCTGTTCTCGGCGATCTTCGCTGACTATCATCTCTTCGAGCGCCTGTACGGCGTGAGCGGCGTCGACGACAAGCGGGTCGTCGAGTTGCTCCGGCTCATGGGGCTTGAGCGGAAGACCACATGGCGCGACGGTCGCTTCGCCAACCAGGAGTTGTCGACCGGCCAGCGCAAGCGGCTCGCCCTCATCATCAGCTTGCTGGAGGACAAGCAGATCTACGTCTTCGACGAGTGGGCGGCGGATCAGGATCCGTCGTTCCGCGAGTTCTTCTACGAGACGCTGCTCCCTGAAATGAAGCGCGGAGGCAAGACCGTCGTGGCAGCGACACACGACGAACGGTACTTCCACGTGGGCGACCGCGTTCTGAAGATGGAGGCTGGACGCTTCATTTACGACTCGGACACAACCAAGATCGGTCCTCGTTGATCCACTGTTTTCGCTTGTGTTAGCCTATCCCTTCCGAGGGTGGCGATCCCACGCAAATAGCTGGAAAAGGGTAGTAGAATCGGCGGTCCGGACCGTCCTGACCCCCACAAAGGCTGGACGATCGGGGTCTCGCGTCAGTCTCGGGTTGTCCATGGCTTCCTCTGTCTCATCGTCGCCTGCCTGTCAGACGCTTGTCGAGGCACTTCGGACGCGTGCGTCCGAAACGCCGGACCGCGTCGCCTTCGTGTTCCTGGAGAACGGGGAGCAGGAGTCGGCGCGTCTGACCTTCGGCGAGCTGGACCGGCTGGCCGGCACCACGGCGGCTCGCCTGCGCGCCTCGGCGGCGGCCGGGGACCGCGCGCTGCTGCTCTATCCCCAAGGGCTGGACTTCGTCGTGGGGCTGTTCGCGTGCTGGTATGCCGATGTCGTGGCGATTCCAACGAAGGCACCCGGCGCCAGCCGGAAGAACGCGCGTCTGGACGCGATTGCGGCCGATGCCGAGGCCGCGGTCGCGCTCAGCACGACGGCAGTCCGCGAACGGACGGCAGCGCGCCTCGACGAGCACACGCCGCTTGGTCGGTTGCGTTGGGTGTGTAGCGACGATGAGACCGATCGGTCGGCCTCTCGCTGGACCGCGACGCCCGCACCGGACCGGCTGGCGATGCTCCAGTACACCTCCGGTTCGACGAGCGACCCGAAAGGCGTGATGGTCAACCACGCCAATCTGCTGCACAACGCCTTCGAGGGGGCGCTCGGCTGGGGTGACGACGCCGCCGACGCGGTGGTGTCGTGGCTTCCGACCTTTCACGATCTTGGGTTGATGATCGGCGTGCTGTATCCCGTCTATACAGGAATGCGTAGCTACATGATGACGCCGGCCGCGTTTCTGGCGAAGCCGCTGCGCTGGTTGGAGGCGATCGCTCGGCATGGCGGCACTCACTCGGCGGCGCCCAACTTCGCGTTCGATCTCTGCGTCGACCGGAGCACGCCCACCCAGCGCGCGGCGCTCGACCTCAGTGGATGGTCGATGGTGATCAATGGCGCCGAACCGGTGCGAGCCTCGACGCTGCATCGGTTTACCGAGGCGTTCGCTCCATCCGGTTTCCGCGCCACCGCGCTGTGTCCAGGTTATGGGCTTGCCGAGGCGACGATGCGGGTCACCTGCTCGCGTCGTGGAACGATGCCGGTGGCGGTGACGGTCCACGCCGACGCGTTGATGGGGCATCGTGTCGAGACGGCCACCGACGCCGCGCCGAGCACGACCTTGGTCGGGTGCGGGCCGACTGAGACCGACACGAGGATCGAGATCGTGCGCCCGGGCACGGTGGCGCCTTGCGACCCGAACGAAATCGGCGAGATCTGGATCAGTGGGCGCAGTGTTGCGCTCGGCTACTGGAACCAAGCCGATGCGACGCAACGCACATTCCGGGCGCGGACCCTCGATGGGGCCGGACCGTTCTTGCGCACCGGTGATCTGGGCTTCGTGCGTGACGGTGAGCTGTTCGTTACCGGGCGCATCAAGGACGTGCTGATCATTCGGGGCCTGAATCACTATCCGCAAGATATCGAGCAGACCGTGGCGGCGTGTCACCCCACGTTGAGGGCCGACTGGGGGGCGGCGTTCCAGCTGAGTCTGGATGGCGAGGAACGCGTCGCGATTGTCCAGGAGGTCAGCCGGACGGCGTTGCGGACGCTGGATGCGAACGACGTCATCGCGACGATCCGACAGGTGGTGGCGCAGCAGCACGACCTGCCGGTGGCCGTCGTCCTCCTCGTGCGACCGGCGACAATCCCCAAGACGTCGAGCGGCAAGATCCAGCGGCAGGCCTGCCGCCGCGCCCTGCTTGAGGGCCGGTTGTCGGTGGTGGCCGAGTGGCGCCAGACCGCCGGACCGACCGACGATACGGCCGCGGCGCCGGATCCGTCTCGCTCGGTGCGGGAGCAGATTCTGACGGCGTTGTCCTCCTGCCTCCGGGTGCGTTCGTCCGAGATCGACCCGCGTCAGCCGTTCGCCCGGTACGGCATGGACTCGATGTCGGCGGTCCTGCTGGCCTCGACACTCGGCGACGCGCTCGACCGGCCGTTACCCCCCACGCTGGTCTATGACCACCCAACCGTCGATGCGCTCGAGCGCTTTCTGGCCGGCAAGGATGCCGTGTCGTCGGTGCACGCAGGCGCACGCGCGACGGGTGACCCGATCGCCGTGATCGGGCTGGGCTGCCGCTTCCCCTCAGCGTCGGGGCCGGATGAAACTTGGGCGCTGCTCCGTGATGGCGTCGACGCGGTTTGCGAGGTGCCGGCATCGCGCTGGGACAACGAAGCGGTTCATCATCCGGAGCCGGGGACGCCCGGACGCACCAACACGCGCCGGGGCGGCTTTCTGGAAGATGTCCATGGATTCGACCCGGTGCTGTTTGGCATCGCGCCACGCGAGGTGACCGAGATCGACCCGCAACAGCGGTTGTTGCTCGAGGTGAGCTGGGAGGCGCTCGAAGATGCCGGTATCGCGGCCGACCGGCTGGCCGGCACATCGACGGGCGTGTTCGTCGGCCTCAGCACCACAGACTATCTCACGCTGCAGCTGACGCGGGGCAGGCGCGCCACCGCCTTCACCAGCACGGGGAACGCGCCAAGCGTCGCCGCGAGTCGGTTGTCTTATCTGCTCGACCTCCGCGGTCCCGCCTGGGCCGTGGACACCGCATGTTCGTCATCGCTGGTCGCGGTGCATCAGGCGGTGCGGAGCCTGCGAGACAAAGAGTGCGACATGGCGCTCGCCGCCGGCGTGAACCTGATGCTGACCCCCGATGTGACCGTCGCGCTGTCCCAGGCGCGGATGTTGTCCGCCGACGGGCGGTGCAAAGTCTTTGATGCCGACGCCGATGGATACGTGCGTGGCGAGGGCTGTGGCGTGGTCGTGCTGAAGCGGCTGTCTGACGCCGTTTCCGCCGGTGACCGGATCGTGGCGGTAATTCGCGGGACCGCGGTCAACCAGGACGGGCGCAGCAACGGGTTGACGGCGCCGAACCCGGCGGCACAAGAGGCAGTGGTCGAGCGGGCGCTGGTCGACGGTGGGGTTGACGCCGCGCAGGTCGACTACGTCGAGGCGCATGGCACCGGGACGGTCCTCGGTGATCCCATCGAGCTCAATGCCTTGAAGAGGGTGCTGGCTCCGGGGCGCGGGGCCGACCAGACGCTGTGGGTCGGGTCGATCAAGACCAACATCGGTCACCTCGAGGCGGCGGCTGGCATCGCCGGATTCATCAAGGTGGCGCTGTCGCTGCAGCGCCGGATGATACCGCCGCACTTGCACCTGCGTCAGCTGAACCCGCATATCGCCGACACCGGGGCCACGGTGCGTGTGCCGCAGCAGGCAATGGCGTGGCCGACGCGACACGATCCGCGCATCGGGGGTGTCAGCTCGTTCGGGTTCGGTGGCACCAACGCCCACGTCGTGCTCGAGGAGGCGACCGAGGAGCCACGGGCGACGGTGGAAGTGGAGCGCCCATGCCATCTGCTGGTGACGTCCGCGCGCACCGACACCGCTTTGGCATCGCTCGTGGATCGGTGTGATCGCTGGCTCGACTCCACGGATCTCGATCGGGGTGACATCTGCTTCACAGCGAGCACCGGCCGTTCCCATCTCGAGCACCGGGCCGCGAGCCTGCTCATGGCGGACCGCCGCGTGGAGATCGAACGCCGCGCGCTGGCGCCAGATGACGCCGGTCCGGCTGTGGCATTTCTGTTCACCGGTCAGGGCGCACAGCATGCCGGGATGGGCGCGCAGCTCTACGCGTCCGAGCCGCGGTTCAGGGAGCTCCTCGATCGCTGCGCTGAGCTGGCGGACGCGGAACTTCAGCGACCGTTGCTCGAGGTGCTGTTCGAGAAGTCCGGCAGCGACCTCGGCCGCACCGCCTACACACAGCCGGCCCTCTTTGCCGTCGAGTACGCGCTGGCGATGCTCTGGCGGTCCTGGGGCATCGAGCCGCGCGCCGTGCTGGGACACAGCATCGGCGAATACGTCGCGGCGACGATGGCCGGGATCTTCACGCTCGAGGAGGCGCTTCGTCTGGTCGTCGAGCGCGGGCGGTTGATGCAGGCGTTGCCACCCGGCGGTGCCATGGCGGCGCTCGTCGCGGACCCATCCGATGTGGAGTCGGCGCTGGTCCGGTTCGAGGCTCGTGTCTCGATTGCCGCGGTGAACGGTCCGCGCTCGGTTGTCATCTCCGGAGACACCGAGGCAGTGGACGCCGTCGGTGCGCTGTTCACCGGTACGCGGCTGGAGGTTTCCCACGCCTTTCATTCGTCGCGTATGAACCCGATGCTGACCGCGTTCGCCGAGGTGGCGCAGGCCGTCGACTACCGTTCGGCCCAGCTGCCGATTGCGGCCAATCTGACCGGGATACTCGACGACGGGCGGATGAGCACGGCGGACTACTGGGTGCGACAGGCAAGGGAACCGGTGCGGTTCGCCGACGCCGTTACGGCCCTCTCCCGTACCGGGGTCGACACGTTCGTGGAGATTGGCCCCGCGCCGGTCCTGTCGCGGCTTGGCCGCCAAAGTGTAACTGGCAGCACTTGGCTGGCCAGCCTGGTACCCGGGGACGGAGAGTGGGAGCGCATGCTCGGCTCGCTGGGGCGTCTCTTCGTTCGTGGCGCGCCGATCGACTGGGGGCGGCTCGACCCGCCCGGCACACGACGCAAGGTGGCGTTCCCGACCTATCCTTTCGAACGGCGGCCCTTCTGGCTCGAAACGACGCCCGTTGCGTCTGAAGCCGGCGGGGCCCGGGACCTCGTGCAGGCGCTGCGGTGGGAGCAGGTGGACCGGGCGAGCGGCGATGAACCTCCGACCGGTCGTGGTGGGCGGTGGCTGCTGTTCTGCGACACGGAGGGTGTTGCGATTGGCGTGGCGGAGTGGCTGCGTGCGCGGGGAGACGAGGTGCGGTTGGTCGTTCCGTCGACGGCGTCGCAGCCCGTGGCTGCCGACCCTCTGGGAAGCGACAGCGACCGTTGGAGGGTCGACCCGAACCGCGCTGTGGACGTCGACCGGGTCCTGTCGGCGGCGGCGGTCGACGGTCCGCTTGCCGGCGTGATCTGTTTCCAGGGGCTTGATCTTCCGGGGTCGTCGGTTGGTGTCGACGAGCGGACCCTGTCGGCGGCGGTCGACGGGTGCGAGCGGTTGCTGCATGTTGTGCGGGCGATGTCGGGGCTAGCGCCGGCAGCTGGCGGCCAGCCACCCCGCCTCTGGGTCGTCACGCGCGGTGCCGCGCCGGTGCCCGGCGACGTTGGTGGCGCGCTGGCACAGGCGCCGCTGTGGGGGTTTGGCCGTTCCGTCGCCATGGAGCAGCGCAGTCTGTGGGGCGGCTTGATCGATCTCGATCCCTCCGATAACGACCCGATCGGCGAGCTCGCGAGCTGCTGGCGGGTGGCGGCGACTGAGGATCAACTCGCCGCTCGGAGCGGCCGCGTTCTGGCGCCGCGTCTGCGGTCCGCTCCGGAATTGGTCGGAGACCCGCCGGCGTCGCCCTCTGGGGACGGTACGTATCTGGTGACCGGCGGAACCGGGGGCTTGGGGCTGCTTGTGGCGGGGTGGCTGGTGGATCGTGGCGCCCGGTCGGTCGTCCTGGTCTCCAGACGGGGCGCGGAGGCCGATGCCGCTGTGCGGACAGTCGCGCGATGGCAGGAGGCCGGCGTCGAGGTCCGGGTCGAAGCGGCAGATGTTGCCAGCCTGGACGCACTCGCAGGGGTCATCTCGCGGATCGATGCGAGCGGTCGGCCGCTGCGTGGGATCGTCCATGCGGCTGGAGTCCTTGACGACGGGATTCTCCAGAAGCTGGATCGCGCGCGGGTCGAGACGGTGTGTCGTCCGAAGATCGCGGGCGCGCTGGCACTGGACCAACTCACCGGCGACCGGGAGCTGGACTTCGTCATCCAGTTCTCGTCCATTTCCGCGCTGGTCGGCGCCGCCGGTCAGGCGAATTATGCGGCCGCGTCCGCGTTTCTCGACGCGTTCGCCGTGGGTCGTAGCAGACCGGGGCGACCGATGCTCGCGGTGAACTGGGGGCTGTGGGACGGTGAGGGACTGGGCGCCCATCTCGATGTCCGGCATCGCAACCGGTTAGCGGCACAGGGATTCACACCGCTGACCGCAGCTGAGGGCGTGCACGCGTTCGGTCGGCTTCTGGGACGTCAGGGTTCGGTGGTCGTGGCGCGTGCCGACTGGGCGGTATGTGGTTCGGGACGACCCTGGAGCTCGGTGTTGCGCCCCTTTCATGCGGGCCTCGCCGCCGGACCTGCCGGCGGGTCGTCGGGGTGGCTTGCGCACCGTGTCCGACAGGGCGCAGCCACCGAGAGCGGGGAGCTGTTGCGAGACGCCGTGCGCGGACAGGTGGCCGCCGTGCTGGGCTGCGACCCAGATGCGGTGCCGCTCGAGAGGGGATTCTTCGATCTGGGGATGGATTCGCTGCTGGCTATGGATCTGAGGGCGCGCCTCGAGGCGGCTCTCGACGACACGCTGCCTCCAACTCTCACGTTCGATCACCCCACTACGGCGCGGCTCGCCGCGCATCTGGCGCACCGGTTTGGAGCCGGCGAGCCAGTCACGGTCGACACGTCGGGACCAACCGACCCTGCCCGGGACACGCTGACCGAGGTGGAGCGTCTGTCGCCCGTCGAACTGGAAGCGTTGATCGACCGCGAGGTGGACTCGCTACTCAAATGAGCGACGCCACTCCCGACATACGACGGCTGTCGCCGCTGCAGCGGGCCGCGTTCGCGGTGCGCGAGATGCGGGTGCGGCTCGACCGGGTCGAGGCGGCGCGGCGTGAACCGATCGCCGTGGTCGGCATGGGCTGCCGTTTTCCCGGAGGCGCGACATCGCCGGATCGGTTCTGGGAGCTGTTGCGGGACGGTCGCGACGGTGTAGGCGACGTCCCCCGGGATCGCTGGAACACGGACCGTCTCTTCGATCCTGACCCGAGCCGACCTGGGGCGATTACAACCAGGCGTGGCGCGTTTCTCGACGACGTCGATCTGTTCGACGCGGCCTTCTTCGATCTGTCCGGCAGTGAGGCGGACAGCCTCGACCCCCAACAGCGTGTGCTGCTCGAAGTGACGTGGGAGGCGCTCGAGCATGCCGGATGTGCGCCGACGCGGCTGCGCGACAGCCGGACCGGCGTCTTCATCGGCATCGGTCAGAACGACTACGCGCGCCGGGGGCTGTTGTCTGGCGCCCTTGATCGGATCGGGCCGTATGACGGCACCGGTAACGGATTCTGCTTCGCCGCCGGTAGGTTGTCGTTCGTTTTCGGTCTGACGGGCCCCAATCTCGCGGTCGATACCGCATGCTCGGCGTCACTCGTGTCGACCCATCTGGCCTGCCAGAGCCTGCGACTCGGCGAGTGTGACCTGGCGCTGGCCGGCGGCGTTCAACTCATGCTGTCACCCGAGGTCACAGTGTTTCTCTCGCGCGCGGGTGCGCTGTCACCCGACGGGCTGTGTCGGACGTTCGATGCCGGTGCGAACGGGTACGGTCGGGGCGAGGGGTGTGGTGTCGTCGTGCTCAAGCGGGTTTCCGACGCAATCCGAGACGCCGACGACATCCTTGCCGTGCTTCGAGGGTCTGCGGTTAACCATGACGGTCCCAGCAGCGGACTGACGGTGCCCAGCGCGCCCGCCCAAACGGCGCTCATCCGGGAGGCACTCGACCGTGCGGCGCTTGGGCCCGATGACATCGACTACATCGAGGCGCACGGGACCGCGACCGCCCTGGGCGATCCCATCGAGGTGAGTGGGCTCGAGCAGGTGTTCGGCAGACGCGACGCGGGGAACCCGCTGCGTCTGGGCTCGGTGAAGACGAACATCGGCCATCTGGAGGCGGCGGCCGGCATGGCCGGGCTCATCAAGACCGTGCTGGCGCTCCGTCACGGTGAGATCCCGCCGCATCTGCATGTTGATCAGCTGAACCCGGCTGTGTCCTGGGGCCGGCTGCCGTTTCGTGTCGCGACCACGGGGGAGCCTTGGCCGCCGGGGACGCGCCGCAGACGCGCCGGCGTCAGCGCGTTCGGCATCAGTGGCACGAACGCGCATGTGGTGGTGGAGGAGGCGCCGTTGCGGGCGCGCGCCCCGTCGGTGGGGCGTCGAGCGCGGCAGGTGGTGAGCGTGTCGGCGCGGAGCGAGGCGGCGTTATCGGTGCTGGCGACGGGGTATGCGACGCATTTGCGGG
>PBSR01000172.1 GCA_002726335.1 Gemmatimonadaceae bacterium | reverse complement strand
GTCTGCGCACGGTGATGAACCCGGCGGGATTCAACATCGGCCTGAACCTGGGCGACGCCGGCGGCGCCGGCATGCCGGCGCACCTGCACTTCCACGTGGTGCCGCGCTGGGAAGGGGATACAAATTTCATGCCGGTGGTGGGCGAGACGAAGGTGATGCCGGAGACGCTGGAGCAGACGAAGGCGCGGCTGGTGGAGACCTGGCCAGCCTAGAGCCGACAGCCACAGGCTGTTCTTGTTTTTCACGTTGCCGCGGATCGTATTCACGCAGCGCTAAGACATTCAAGAGGAAGGCAGGACGGGCGCGGATGGGATTCTCTAGAAGGAAAGTAGTGCGGACGGTCTCCCTCCAACGATCTCAGCACGGTTCAGCCTGAGACTTCGTCGATTACGCGGGCGCCGATCTGCCTGAACGGCCGCTATCGAGAGGGTGCACCAGCGAGGACTGGAATCGCCTCGACCGCCGACGCAGGCAGGCCTTCGTTGGAGTCCGTGCGAACCGGTAACGGCTCGCGAGTGGGGGACTGCTCGGGCAGGAAACCAAATACTTCTGGCGGCCAGTAGCGCAGCCAGAGCTTGCCAATGAGGGCGGCCGACGGGACCGGTCCGAAACGACGTGAGTCCTCGCTCTCGCGCCGGTTGTCACCGAGCACGAAATACGCTTTGTTGCCCAGCACAATTGGCGGCATCGAGTAGTTGCCCGGCTCGACGATGTAGGCGGATTCGTCGAGCCCGATGCCGTCGATGTAGACCTTGCCGTCGCGCATTTCAATGGTCTCGTTGGGCAGCCCGATGACGCGCTTCACCAAATCCTCGCGCTGCGCGGATGGCTTGCTGATGACCGTGATGTCGCCACGCGCCGGGCTGGAGGTGAGATAGGAAATCTTGGTGACTAGGACCAGTTGGTCGGTGGTTAGCGCGGGGAGCATGCTGCGGCCGTCGACACGGAAGTTCTGCACCACGAGCCGAGAGGCGAAGAAGATGAAGGAGGCCAGCAGGAGGGTCTCGAAGATCTCGAGGATCACGCCCTGGTGGCGGCGCCAGAAGACGGTCATTTAGCGGCTGCGCAGCGTGGTGATGGGCGGGTCTTTCGCGGGCTGGGGACGGGCTCGCCGGGGCCGGGAAGCATCCATGAAGCGACTCCGGTCATGGTAACATTCCGCAACCTGGCACACCCACCGGAATACCGCCGGAGGCCCTTCTTCCCAAGGACGATTCGATTCTTGACGCGCCGCAAGCCGATTCTGGAACTGGCCGGTCCGACCCTAGCGGTGTCTGTGGTGGTGGTGGTGCTGGACCAGGTGCTAAAGGCGGCCATCAGCAGCTACCTGCTGGAGCAGGACGGGGTGCAGGCGTGGCTGATCGAACCGGTGCTGAAACTGCGCCTGGTGCACAACAGCGGCCTGGTGTTCGGGATGTTCTCGGGCTCGGCGGCGCCCTGGGCGTTTACCGCGCTGGTGCTGGCGGCAATCGGCGCACTGATCTGGGTGTATTCGAAGCAACTGCAACGCCCAACCCTGGCCACCCGACTGGTGTTTGGTCTGACCTTCGGCGGGGCCGTCGGCAACCTGATCGACCGCTTCCGCTTCGGACACGTGGTGGATTATGTGGACCTGGGCTGGTGGCCGGTGTTCAACCTGGCCGACGCCGCGATCGATGTGTCAATCGCGCTCTTTGTGATCTTGCTGCTGGCCGGACGGGTGGAGCAACGCCCGAACCTGACGGCGCCGTTTACGCAGTAGCCCGGGGGTTGGTGGAGCAGGGGGCGGAACGATGAGCGAGGCGGCCACCGAACAATTCACGGCTTCCGCCAACGACGCCGGCCGGCGCGTGGATGTGGTGCTGGCGGAACGATTCCCGAAACTGAGCCGCAATCGCGTGCAGCACCCGGTGGACGACGGCTTTGTGCTCGTAAACAACCAACCACCGCGCCGCGCAAGCCGCCTGGCCAAGGGCGACGCCGTGGAATGCACGATCCCGGAACGGTCGCCCAGGGTGGGGCCCGACCCGGACATCGCCTGCAGCACAATCCATGCCGGCGACGAGGTGATCGCGATCGACAAGCCCGCCGGCCTGGCCGTGCACCCGGGCGCGGGACGCCCCAACGGGACCCTCGTGAACGGTCTGTTGGCGCGATTTCCGGAGATCGCGGGAGTGGGCGGGGCGGAGCGGCCCGGGATCGTGCATCGCCTGGATATGGATACCTCGGGGGTGATGCTGGTGGCCCGCACCGAGATCGCCTATCACTCTCTGGTGGAGCAGTTCGGCGAGCGCAAGATTCAAAAGACCTACGTGGCGCTGGTGGCCGGGAGCTTTCCCCATGCCTCGGGGACAATCGAGGCACCCATCGGCCGCTCGACCGCCGACCCGCGCCGGATGGAGGTGGACTGGTCGGGCCGGTCGGCGCTAAGCAAATTCCGCCGCGTGGCCCGGACCAACCACGCCTCCCTGCTGGAACTGGACCTGGTGACCGGGCGGACCCATCAAGCGCGGGTGCACCTAGCGGCGGTGGGCTTTGCAGTGCTCGGCGACTCGGTCTACGGCACCGACGGCGGGGCGGACCGGCAGATGCTGCACGCCTGGCGGATCTCCGCCGATCTGCCCGACGGCACCCGCCTGACGGCCCGCGCCGGACTGCACGCGGATATGTTGCAGGCGCTGGTGGAGTTCGACATCGACGGGGCGGAGTACGGGGCTACGGACTGGTTGGTGGATTAGGGGGCATAGTCCCCCTCTGTTCGATCCGCAGACGCGCATCCAACCTGCATACAGGTCGGGCCACGGATAGCGCAGCGGACACAGTACGTTCTTTAGCTCCAGTAGCGGGCTCGGGCTGAATTGGCAGTCGACTGGTCCCAACCTGCACGCAGGTCGGGCCACCAGCCACAGGCTATCTTGCTCTAGCAGCGGAAGCGGACCGAACTACTGCCCGGGAGATGGCCACGGACTTCGCTGCGGGGGAAACCTAGGCGGCCGAGGTATCGGCGTCGGACGAATCGGGGTCGGGGCCGGGGTCGAGATCTTCCTCACGGGACGGGACGGCCAGCCGCGAGAGCAACACGCCCAACTCGTATAGCAGGTACATTGGGATCGCGACCGTCATCTGGGTGAACGGGTCGGGCGTCGGAGTGATGACGGCGGCGATGATGACGATGACGACAATGGCGTAGCGGCGGAAGCCCTGGAGCCGCTTGGTGCTGACGATGCGCAGCCGCGCCAGCAGGAAGATGACCAATGGCGTCTCGAAAACCAGCCCGACCGCGAGCAGGATCTTGGTCACAAAATCGGCAAACGACGAGACGCTCAGCTCGGTCTTAATGTCGTCGGGGCTGAAATTGGTCAGAAAGCCGAGGGTGAAATTGAGGACGACGAACCAGGCGAACATGGCGCCGATGAAGAAGAGTCCGGCGACGGCCGGCAGCGAGTAATAGATCATGCGGCGCTCGTTGGGATAGAGACCCGGAGAGATGAAGGCGAGCATCTGGTAGACGACCAGCGGGCTAGAGACGCCGACGCCGAACATCAGCGAGATCTTGATGAAGGTGAAGAAGGTCTCGGTGGGCGTGATTTGCTGCAGTACGGCGTCGTCGGGCAGGGGGCTCTGCAGGACCTCGAAGACGAACTCTTTGAACGGCCAGAGGATAAGACTGCAGGCCATCACGGCGATAGCGGCGATGGTCATGCGGGAGCGCAACTCGAGGAGGTGCCCTCGCAGGGACATCACACCTTTTTCTTCGTCGGTGAGTTCGTGCTCGGCGGTTGTTTCAGCCATTGGTTACGGGTTCCAGAGCGGGCGCGGCGCCGGGGCCGGCTTCGATTTCGCGTTGGATTGTGCCGAGGACGCCGTTGACGAAGCGGCCCGAAGATTCAACTCCGTAGCGCTTCGCCATCTCGACGGCTTCGTCGATGGCGACGGCGGCCGGGGTGGCCGCGACCAGCAACTCGGCGACCGCCATTCGCAGCAATGCCCGGTCGAGCGGGGCTAACTGCGCGAGCGGTCGTCGCGGCGCGGCCGTCGTAATTTTGCGGTCGATTTCGTCGATTGTCGCGTGTAGAAGGTCGCTGACGGAGCGGATGAACTTGAGCTGGTCGGGCGCGATTTCCATTTCGTCGGCGCGCTCGCTGAGCAGCGCGTCGGGGAGCCGGCGGCCGAGGTCGGCTTCGTAAAGCACCTGCAGCAGCAACTCACGGGCGCCGCGGCGGCCATGCAGTCGGGGGCCTTTGGGGGGAAGGTCAGGCATGGTGATCTGGCGGCTAACCCTGGTACGACGGGGTGAGCCCGGACAGCGGGGCTTCGCCGAGGGCCGATTCGAGGGTCGCCTCGCCTTCGACGAACTCTTCGGAGTCGAGCACTCGCAGCAGGTACTCCCGATTCGTCGGCAGGCCGCTGACGCGGAACTCGGTGAGCGCGCGGCGCGAGATTTCTAGCGCGTGGGCGCGGTCTTCGCCCCGGCAGATGACCTTGGCCAGCAACGAGTCGTAGTGCGGGCTGACCACCTGGTCACCGCTCATGTGGGTGTCGACGCGCACGCCGGGCCCGCCGGGCACCTGGAACTCGGTCATGAGCCCAGAGGCCGGGGCCCAGTCGTTCTCGGGGTCTTCGGCGACGATGCGGCATTCGATGGCGTGGCCGGTGCTCTTGATGGACTTCTGGTTGATGCTGAGGCGCTCGCCGGCGGCCAGCGAGATCTGCTCCTTGACGATGTCGATGCCGGTGACCATCTCGGTGACCGGGTGCTCGATCTGAATGCGGGCGTTGAGTTCGAGGAAATAGAAGTCGCCCGCGGCGTCGAGGAGGAATTCGACGGTGCCGGCGTTGTGGTACTTCAGCTTGCGGGCGAACTTGACGGCGGCGTCGGCGATGCGCTTGCGGGTGCGGTCGTCGAGCCGCGGGGCGGGGCCTTCTTCGATCACCTTCTGGTGGCGGCGCTGCACCGAGCAGTCGCGCTCGCCGAGGCTGACAACGTTTTTGTCATCACCAAGAATCTGCACTTCGATGTGGCGCACCCCGAGCAGCAGGCGCTCGAGGTAGAGATCGGGATTGCTGAAGGAGGACTTGGCCTCGGCCTGGGCGCGGGGGAATTCGCGGGTGAGATCGCCGTTGTTGAGTATGCGGCGCATGCCGCGCCCGCCGCCGCCGGCGGTGGCCTTGAGCATAGCCGGGAGTCCGAGAGCGCGCAGCTCGGTCTTGGCGGTCTGCAGGTCGACAAGCCGTTTGGTGGAGGTGGGCAGCGCCGGGACGTCGGCGTCGCGGGCGGCCTGGACGGCAGCGCCCTTGTCGCCGGCGATGGCCAGGATCTCGGGTGAGGGGCCGATGTAGGCCAGGTCGTAGCGGCCGCAGATCTCGGCGAAGTAGGCGTTTTCGGCCAGGAAACCGGCGCCGGGATGGATGGCGTCGGCGCCGGAATTGACCGCGGCGCTGATGACGTTGGGGATGTTCAGGTAGCTGTCCGGGGCGGGACCGGGTCCGATGCAGACCGAGTGGTCGGCCAAGCGGACGTGCAGGGCGTCGCGGTCGGCGGTGGAATACACGGCCACCGTCTCGACGCCCAGTTCCTGGCAGGCGCGGATGACGCGGACGGCGATTTCGCCGCGATTGGCTATGAGGACTCGCTTAAACATGGCCATCCAGATTACATCGCCAACCCGCCGTCGACGACGATTGTCTGCCCGGTGACGTAGGCGCCGGCGTCGGAGGCCAGGAAGGCCACCCAGGCGGCAATTTCGTCAGGACGGCCCATGCGGCCCAAGGGAATGGACCCGGTGACGGCTTCGATGGTGGCCTCGGGGAGGGCGGCGGTCATGGGCGATTCGATAAACCCGGGGGCGATGGCGTTGACGGTGATGCCGCGCGGGGCAACCTCGCGGGCGACGGCGCGGGTAAAGCCGAGCAGCCCCGCCTTAGCCGCCGAATAGTTGGACTGGCCAGCGTTGCCCATGATGCCGGAGACCGACGAGATATTAATTATGCGACCCTGGCGGGCGCGCATCATCGGCCGCAGGACCGCGCGGGTGCAGAGGAAGACGCTTTTCAAATTCGTGTCGAGGACGGCATCCCAATCGGCATCGGGCATGCGCGCCAGCAGGCCGTCGCGGGTGATGCCGGCGTTGTTGACCAGGATGTCGAGTTCGTCCCAGCGGGCCGCGGCATCTTTGACCAATCGGGCGGCCTGGTCGGCGTCGGTGATGTCGGCGCTGACGGTGACGGCTTCGCCGCCGGCCCCGTTTATCTCGGCGGCCAGTTCGTCGGCGGCGGTCGAATTGGAGTGGTAGTGGAGGACCAGGCGCGCGCCGGCGGCGGCGAGGGCGCGGGCGATGGCCCCGCCGATGGACCCGGAGGCGCCGGTGACGAGGGCGCTCTTGCCGGCGAGGTCGGTGGCGGTCATTGGGTGTCGCTTCCGGACAGGTGGGCGGCCAGCAACGGTATCGCGTCGGCACCGCTGATGGACTCGGATCGTTCGTCGTCGAGGATTCGGCTGTTGAGGCGGCTTAGGACGTTGCCCGGGCCGACTTCGAAGAACGTGGCGACGCCAAGGTCCCCGAGCCGGCGGATGGAAGCGGTCCATTGCACCGGGGAGACGACCTGTTCGGCCAGTTCTTCGCGGAGGGCGGCGGAGTCGGTCTTCATATCAGCGTCAATGTTAGCGACCACCGGGGTGGCGGGGGGAGATATCGCGACGGCCGCGAGCGCGGCGCGGAGCCCGGCGGCGGCCGGTTGCATGGCCGCGGAATGGAAGGCGCCGGAGACGGCGATCGGCAGGGCGCGGCGAATGCCGTGCTCGCGGGCGGCTTCGCCGGCAGCGGCGATGCCGGGAAGATCGCCGGCGATGACGGTCTGCCCGGGGGAGTTGTGGTTGGCGACCTGGAGGTAGCTGTTGGGAACCGATTCGCGGACGGCGGCGCAGAGTTGTTGGGCGGAGTCATCGTCGCCGCCGATCAGCGCCAGCATCGTGCCGGGGTTCGCTTCGGAAGCGGCTTCCATGAGGCAGCCGCGCTCGGCGACCAGCGCGATGGCGGCTGGGATCGATAGTGCGCCGGCGGCGACCAGGGCTGTGTATTCCCCGACCGAGTGCCCGGCTACCGCGATTGGCGGAGCCGGCGCAGCCGGGAAGGAGTCGTCAATTTCGAGTCCGGCCTCGGCATAGCCGGCCGCCAGCACGGCCAGGCTCGTCGCCACTACCGCCGGTTGCAAGTTGGCGGTGCGGGTGAGTTCGTCTTCGGGTCCGTCGAAACAGAGCCGCCGCAGGGGCAGACTGGAGGCTTGCTCAGCTTGCTGGTAGACGCGTCCTGCGGCCGGCCAGCATTCGATCAAATCGCGGCCCATGCCGACGAACTGCGAGGCCTGGCCAGGGAACAGGAGGGCGTAACTCATGGGACGGGCCCGGGGTTCCGGGGTCCGATCCGGGGGACCGGCTACCGGTACTTGCGGACGGCGCTGTCTTCGGTGACGAGGATTTCCTCGCCGCCGTACTCGCCGCAAACCGGGCAGACGCGATGCTGCGGAACCAGCGAGCGGCAGGTGGGGCAGCGGCTGAACTGGGTGGCCGTAAGCGCCTGGTGGGCGCGCTTGGAGCCGCGCCGGCTGTTAGAGATTTTCTGTTTTGGATGCGCTCCCACGCTATTCGTCTTCCTTCTGGGGGGCGGGTTCGCCCGATTGCAGCAGTTGGGCCTTCATTTTCTGGAGTGGAGCCAGCCGGGGATCGACTTCGTCTTCCCCGGGCCCCCTATTGTACGACGCTAGGACAGATTCGTAACGATCGCAGGCGCCACCGCAGTCCTGGTAAGGGTTGGCGGCGGTGATGATGCTTTGTCGGGCGAGTTCCGTCAAGTCAATTTCGGTCTGGTCGATGAGCGGAAAGATGTCGGGGTCATAGAGATCCGACTCGGGGTTGAACTCCGGTTTGTCAGGGGTCAGGAACCGTCCTTCGATGACGATCTCGAGCGGGATTTCGAGTCGGTCCAGGCACAATCGGCAGGGCGCGGCGTGGACCGTCGATAGCGCCCCGATGGCCAGGATGTCGCCGTCGCCGCGCACCAGGCGGATCTCACCGGTGACGCGGCCAAGGTCTTCTTCGAGTTCAAAACCGGCGGGGTCGATGTCGACGGGCACGGGAAGCACCGACCCGGAGAGGGATCGGTACAGGCGGGAGATGCTGACCAGAAATTCCTGCATGAGATCCTGGCGGGAAGGGTGGGGCTAATGGGATCCAGCGGCGTCGGCGACTTCCGGAGTGTCGCGTTCGAGGACGCCGATGCCACGCTCGAGGCTGGTGAGGTGCGAAGTGAGCCGGCGCTCGAGGTCCTGCAGCATGTTGAGGGCGTAGGCGTCCATCTCGTCACGCATCTTGTCGGACTCGTCGCGGGATTCGTCCAGGAGTTGCTCGGCGCGGGTCTGCGCCTGGCGGACGATCTCTTCGTCGCGGACCATGGCCTCGGCCTGCTCGCGGGCGCGGGCGACGATCTGCTCGGCTTCCAGTTGGGCGGATTGCGGAATCTGCTCGCGCTCGCGCATGACGCGACGGGCTTCGCGGATCTCTTCGGGGATGCTGATACGCATCTGGTCGATGATGGACAGGACTTCACGTTCGTTGATGAGGACTTTGCTCATCATCGGTACGCGCTGGCCCGCTTCTAACAGTGCTTCGAGGCGTTCAATCAGGTTGACGAGGTCGATGGCACCCTACTCCCGCTGGCTTGATCCCTGCTGGACACCGTACAGTTTAGCGTGCAGTTCGCGTGCGACGTTAGGCGGAACCCACTTATCGACCGGCTGGCCGTGGGCGGCGATCTCGCGAATGATGCTGGAACTGATGAAGGTGTGGTCCGACGACGTCACCAGGCAGACCGTCTCGAGCCTGGGATCG
>PBSR01000171.1 GCA_002726335.1 Gemmatimonadaceae bacterium | reverse complement strand
GTCGCCCTTGGTGTACTCCTGCGTGATGAAGTTGGGGATCGTGGCATCCAGATGAACCGAGGCTGCCGTCAGCAGGGGGCCGAGGAAATTGTGCGTCACCACGGCGCAGTGATAGGACTCGGCGATGGCGGCGATCTTTCGGCAGTGGCTCAGGCCCCCGGCAAGGCCGACATCGGGTCGTACATACTGTGGACCGCCGCTCTCGAGCAGCTCCCGGAACTCCCAGATCGTCGTCAGTCGTTCGCCGTTGCCCATGGGTACGTTCGAGCGCCGTGACACCTCACTCTGCGTCTGGATGCTGTCGATCTGGATGGGATCCTCGAAGAAATAGAGGTTGAAGGGGGCCAGGGCCTCCGCCAGGGTCAGCGCTGTCATCGGCGTCAGCTTGCGGTGCACCTCGATGATGATGTCGAGGTCGGGGCCGCCACCTTCGCGGGCAGCGGCGACGAGATCGACGGCGGTCTTCACCATGCGGTCGATGCCGGTGTCGATGTGGCGGACGGGGTCGAACTTCAGCGCTGTGAAACCTTCCTCGACAGTCTCACGCGCGGCGGTAACCATGGCATCGGGGGTGCCGGCGCCGCCGAGAAGATGCAGACGGATCTTGTCGCGGCAGCGGCCGCCGAGCAGGTCCCACACCGGTGCCTGGTACTGTTTTCCCTTGATGTCCCAGAGCGCGATGTCGATGGCGCTGACGGCGCCGGACAGTGCCGTGCCGCGGAAGGGGGACATGCGGTAGAGGTGCTGCCAGTGATGCTCGATGCGCAGCGGATCCTGGCCGATGAGGTACCGTTCGAAGGCGCTGACAATGCTGGCTACCGCCTCGGGGTATCCCCAGCAGGCGGTCTGGCCGATGCCGGTGAGTCCGGTGTCGGTGGTCAGGCGGACGACGTAGCCGCCACCGATGAGGAAGGATTCGATGCGGTCGATTTTCATGATCGGATTCCATTGATAAAAGTGTGCGGTTATATTACTGCGCTCCTGCTTCATCGCGCCAGCACGCCAACCAGAAGAGAGTGATCCCTTGCCCGATCTGCGCTTTGCGGCGCCCAAGGAACGTCGCGCCGCCCTCGTCACCGGCGGCGCCCGCGGCCTGGGCCGTGCCATCGCCATACGTCTGGCCGAAGAGGGGCGTGACATCGTCATCGCCGACATCCTCGAGGACCAGGGCCGGCAGACTGCCAAAGAGATCGTCGCCCTCGGCCAGCGTGCCGTCTTCGCCTTCACCGATGTCACGATCGAGTCCGAGGTCAGGGACGCCGTCGAGATGGCGATGAACGCTTTCAAGAGGCTCGATATCCTCGCCTGCGCCGCCGGGGTCCTCGGCCTGGAGGCGCCGTTTCACGAGCAGTCGACACAGCAGTTTGCCAAGGTGATGGCCATCAACGTGAACGGCGTCTACCACGCCCACCAGGCCGCGATTCCGCACATGCGGGAAGGCGGTTGGGGACGATGTGTGACCATCACCTCGGGGGCGCGCAACGGATCGCCGAACCAGGTTCCCTATGCGGTGTCGAAGGGAGCCGTTCTGAGCCTCATCAAGTCCCTCGGTAACGCTTATTCGGGTGAGGGTGTGTTCGTCAACGGTGTCGAACCGGGCCGGGCCCTCACCGACATGGTGGTGCCGAGGTTTTCACCGGAACATATCGCCGACCCCGGCAACCCGCTGGGGCGCTATTCCGATCCGGAAGAGGTGGCCGAGGTGGCTGAAATGCTGTTGTCGGAGCGCAACACCTATACAACCGGCTCCGTGTGGAGCGTGAAGGGAGCGACGGGATAATGGCAGCAGAAATGGAATACGTTCAGCTGGGTCGTCTCGGTGTCCGCGTCAGCCGCATATGCCTCGGTGTCGCCTTCCGTGGTCAGGACGATGACGCCGTGGCCGTGCGTGTCATCGATCGCGCCATCGACCTGGGATGCAACTTCATCGACTGTGCCAACTTCTACGGTCGCGGGCGGTCCGAGCAGGTCCTGGCGCGGGCCATGCGTGGCAAACGCGACGATCTGTTCATCACCACCAAGGTGTGGAGTCGCATCGGTCCGGGGACCAACGACGCCGGTCTTTCACGCTTCCATATCATGCGAGAGGTGGAGCGCAGCCTGAAGCGGCTGGGAACCGACCGCATCGATCTCTACCTGCTGCACAACTGGGATCCTGAGACGCCGCTGGATGAATCGCTGCGCGCCATGGATGATCTCGTGCGCCAGGGCAAGGTGATCTATACCGGCGCCTGCAACTTTTCCGCCACCCAGGTGGTAGAGGCCATGTGGACGGCGGACCGCATGGGCCTGACGCCCTGGGCCTGTCTGCAGAACCAGTACAACCTGCTGAAACGCGTGGAAATCGAAGCCGAGTTGCTGCCCCTGGCCAGGCGCCACGGGATCGGCCTGATGACGTACAGCCCGTTGGCCATCGGCTTGCTGTCGGGGCGGTTCCGGCGGGGGCAGACGCCGCCGGCAGACTCCCCCTGGGCGAAGGGGAGGATGAACTTTGATTCTGCCATGTCCGAGCAGAATGATGGTGTCGTGCAATGCCTGATCGATATCGGCAAGAAACATAACAAGACACCGGCGCAGGTCGCCGTGGCGTGGCTGCTCGCACACCCGGAGGTGACAGCGCCGATGATCGGCCCGGACCTGCCCGAACACGTGGACGAGACGTTCGGGGCGTTGGGATGGGAGTTGACGGCCGAGGATATGGCGGCACTGGATGAGGCGTCGAAGGTAGTACTTCCGGGGGGGTATGCTTGAAGCTGCTGGCCGGCGAGAGCTACACCACTCTCTACGAATCACCTGACCCTGAACGGATCTATGCCTACACGCCCGGGCTGGAACGTCTGCCGTCCGGTCGGCTCGTGGCAACCATGGACCAGGGCGGGCCCGGTGTCGCCGGCCTTCGCGGTCCCAAGGGCGACCGTGGCGAGGGCAGGAACGCCTGGCAGGGCCGGGTGTGGACGAGCGATGACCACGGTGCCTCGTGGCAGGAGCGGGCGTTGTTTCCCTTCATGCATGCCAGGCCCTTCGCCGCCGGGGGGCGTGTCTACATCCTCGGGCATGACGCCGACCTCACGGTCATGGCGAGCGACGACGACGGGGAGACATGGGGTGATCCGGTGGCACTTACCGAAGGCGAGCACTGGCATCAGTCGGCCTGCAACGTTCATCGCGCCAGGGGGCGCGTGCAGCTGGTGATGGAACGCCGCGTGCACTTCGAAGTGAAGGGCTGGCCCGTGTCGGAGCTTGCACCCGTGCTGATGGTGGCTGATGAATCGGCCGACCTCACGCAGCGTGAGAATTGGACGCTGGCCAGCCAGTTGGCCTACCGCGATCTTGACTGCGTGCCCCGCAATGTGGGTGTGCCGTTCTGGAATGAGGGTTCTGTCGGCGGAGGCGAGGGTCGGGCCATGCACCCGCCGGGTTGGCTGGAGACGAATGTCGTCGAGTTCACCGACCCCGATCATCTGTGGCACGACCCGACGGGACGTACTCTCTATCTCTGGATGCGCGCCCACACGGGCAGCACGGGGCTGGCCGCCATCGCCCGGGTGACCGAGGCGGCGGACGGCTCCTGGCGTACGGAGGCCGTCACAGCGCCTTCCGGTGAGCCCATGCGCTACGTACCCTGTCCCGGTGGGCAGATGCGGTTCCACATCCTCTTCGACAAGCCATCGGAGAAATACTGGCTGCTGTCGACGATGGCCACCGATTCGATGCGACGGCCCGACCGGTTGCCGGCCAACCGCTATGGACTACCGAACAACGAACGGCATATTCTGGCGCTTCATTTCAGCTCCAACTGCGTTGACTGGTGTCCTGCCGGGATCGTGGCCCAGGGAGCGGATGCCGGCCAGGCGCGGCACTACGCCAGCATGGTCGTCGACGGGGACGATCTACTCGTGCTGTCGCGTTCCGGCGACCACCGGGCGCACAGCGCCCACGACGGCAATCTCATCACGTTGCACACTGTGCGCCGATTCCGGGGGCTCATCTACTGACCGTCCCCGACCAGATCCTGCTCGAGTCCTACCGCCCGGGAACGGAGGGCCGATCTTTCCGCTTCGGCCAGCCCGTTGACGAGGTCGTGGTGCGACATCCAGCCGACATGCAGCTGGCGTTTCAGCGTGTCGAAGCTGCCGTCTCGGGCGGAACTCATGCGGTGGCCATCATCCCGTACGAAGCCGCGTCCGCCTTCGATCGTGCCCTCGCCGTCCACACGGCCGCGGGAAACGGCTCGCTCGACTGCCTGGCGTGGTTCGGTCTGTATGCGGAACGGCACGAGATAACGCCTGGCGAGACGGCCCGGGACGAAGGGCGTTTCACGCTGGGCGGATGGGAATCACATCTGGACAGTCATTCCCACGCTGACGCTGTTCGTGTCATCCGCGACTACCTGGGCGCCGGCGACGTGTATCAGGTGAACATGACCTTCCCCATGGCGGCTGACTTCGAGGGTGATCCTGCGGCGCTCTATCATATGATGTGCAGGAGACAGGGCAATGCCGGTTTCTGTGCCTATGCCGACTTCGGTGACCGCGCCATCCTGTCGGCGTCGCCTGAACTGTTTTTTTCGCTGGACGGGGAGGGACGCGTGCGCACCCGCCCGATGAAAGGCACACGCAGACGAGGTCTCTGGTCGGTGCAGGACGAGGTGATGCGGGAGGCGCTCAGAGCTTCGGAAAAGGACAGGTCCGAGAATCTCATGATCGTCGATCTGCTGCGGAACGATTTGGGGCGCGTGTCCGAGCCGGGCTCGGTGAAGGTCGAGTCTCTGTGGGATGTGGAGCGCTATGACACCGTGTGGCAGATGACATCCACCATCACCGCTCGAGCCCGCCGGGACGCGGGGCTCCACGATCTGTTCTGCGCCCTGTTTCCGTGCGGCTCCGTCACCGGGGCGCCCAAAGTGCGAGCCACGCAGGTGATCAGAGAGATGGAACCGGTTCCTCGTGGGGCGTACACGGGCTGCATCGGCTTCGTGTCGCCATCAACGGCCCGGGGAGACCGACGCCTTTCAGGTATGGAGGCCACCTTCAACGTCGCTATCCGCACCGTGATCGTGGAGCGCGAGACCGGGACGGCTACAGCCGGCGTCGGCGGCGGCATCACCTGGGACTCGGAGCCTGCGGCCGAATATGCCGAGTGTCTGGACAAGGCGCAGTTTCTGCGTGGCTCCAGCTCGCAGAATCTGGCATCCGATCCTGAATTCGATCTCTTCGAGACGCTTCTGTTCGAGCCAGAGTCCGGGTACTATCTTGTCCAACGGCATCTGCTGCGGATGGCGGGCTCGGCACGCTATTTCGGGTTTGTCTGTGACGAGGAAGTGTGGCGCCATCGGCTGGACTCGGTGGCCACCAGACTGGAGCAGACCTCTCGCGTGCGCCTGAGTCTGTCAGCGGACGGATCGGTCAGGGTGGCAGCGGCTGACATGTCGCCCGCTCCGGCCGCCATGTCGGCTGTGCTGGCAGCTCACCCCATCGACACAGAGGATGTCTTTCTGTATCACAAGACAACACGCCGCGCTGTCTACGAGTCGGCCCTGGCAGGGCGTGGAACTGATGAGGTCGATCCGCCGGATGAGGTGATTCTATACAACGATCGAGGCGAGTTGACGGAGTGTACGATCGGTAACATCGTCCTCGAGGTGGCGGGCCGGCGACTGACGCCACCGGTAGGCAGCGGCCTGCTGCCAGGTACGTTTCGCGAGGAGCTGCTCGAGTCGGGACAGATCGAGGAGGCCATCGTGCACCAGGACGATCTGGCCGGGGCCGATGCCGTCTACATGATCAATTCCCTGCGCCGTTGGGTCCGTCTCGACCCGGGGTATGCGAAGATCGAAGCAAACGAGTCAATGGAGGAGCGTGAATCGTGTACAGGATAGGGGAGGCCGAGGTCAAGCGGATCCGCCGTCTCATCGAGTCGGGGAAAATCTTCCGCTATGGTTCAGGCGGTGAGTGTGACAAGTTCGAAGCAGACTGGTCGGCCCACATCGGCGTGAAGTACACGCGCATGTCCCGTTCGGGTACGTCCGCACTCTACACGGCCCTCGTCGGTCTCGGCATCGGTCCGGGTGACCAGGTCGTCGTCCCCGCCTACACGTACATGGCGACAGCCCTCGCCGTGCTGGCTGCCGGCGCCATCCCCGTCATCGCCGACGTGGACGAGTCGTTGACGCTGTCGGCGAAGGACCTGGAGCGCCGCCTGACGAAACACACGCGTGCGGTGATCCCAGTGCACATGGTGGGGCTGCCCTGCGACATGGCGGGCATCATGAAGGTAGCGCGCAAACACAAGCTGATGGTGCTGGAAGATGCCTGTCAGGCAGTGGGCGGTGGCTACCGTGGCAAGAAGCTCGGCGCCATCGGCCACGCCGGCGCTTTCAGTTTCAACTTCTTCAAGAACATCACCTGCGGCGAGGGGGGCGCCTTCGTGACGAAGTCGAAGGCGGTCTACGACCGCGGCTCGGTCGCCGTTGACTGCTGCTCCTTCTACTGGGATGATAAGCCGGAAGAGAGGCGGGAAGAGTTGCAGTTTGCCGGCAACAACTTCCGCGCGTCCGAATTCGAGGGGGCCATTCTCAACGCCCAGTTGTCGCGCCTCGAACCCATGCTGAAGAAGATGCGCTCCCAGAAGAAGCGGCTGCTGGCGGCCGGCGAGAAGGCGGGGCTGCAGTCGATCACGAACAACAGTCCCGATCACGAGTGCGGTACGCACGCCGGCTTTCTCTTTGAAGACGAATCCACGGCCCGGTCGTTCTCGAATGGTCTGAAGTCCCGTGGCGTCGGCAACTTTCTGCCGATGGACACGGGCCGCCACGTGTACACACGCTGGGAGCCCATCATGCGCGAGCAGGGCGCCCACCATGCGGCGCTGGATCCATTCAAGATCCCGGCGAATGCCAAATGCAAGGTGAAGTACAGGTCGGACATGTGTGCCGATTCACTCAGACTCCTCGCCCGTACCGTTCTGGTGGGGACCCACCCCGATTATGACGCGGCACGTATGCGGCAGATGGTCGCCGCTGTGCGAACCGCCGGAGAAACAGCATGAAGCGCCTATCCCGACATTCCGCCATTGCCCTGCTTCTCGCCGTGGGGGCGGTCACCCTGTCGATTTCCGGCGCAGCCGACGCCCAGGACGAGTCCCTGACGATCTGGTGGGCCCAGTGGGATCCCGCGGCCGGACTGCAGGAACTGAGCCAGGAATTCGCCGCCGAGACCGGGATCAAGGTCCAGGTGCACCAGATCCCCTGGCCTTCGTACCAGGATCAGGTGTTCCTCGAATACGGCAACGAGACGACCGCCTTCGACATCGTCATCGGCGACAGTCAATGGATCGGCCGTGGCGCCACCAAGGGACTCTACCTCGAGCTGACCGACTGGATCGGCGAAGCAGTCGATCTGGACGGGATCCACCCTCTGGCCAAACGCTACCTCATGGAATACCCCACGGGGAGCGGCACGGTCTGGGCGGCGCCCTGCGAAACTGACGCCCTGGGTTTTGTCTATCGCAAGGACTGGTTCGATGACCCCGAGGAGCAGACGGCGTTCCGCGCCAACTACGGAAGAGATCTGGCGACGCCTGACACGTGGGAGCAGTTTCGCGATGTGGCGGAGTTCTTCAACCGTCCCGACAGCAAACGCTACGGTGCCGCCCTGCTGTCCGGCCGGGGGTACGACTCGATCACGATGGGTTTCCAGCCCTTCCTCTGGGCCTTCGGAGGCAGCTGGGGAGATCGAGAGAGTTTCGCCGTGAAGGGGCATCTCGACACGCCGGAGGCAGCTGAGGGACTGCAGTTTCTGATCGACCTGCTGAAGTTCTCGCCGCCGGGGGGCACCAACTCCGACTACTTCGGCGTGCTCGATGCCTTCACCAACGGCTCGACGGCGATGGCGCTGAACTACTTCCCATTCTACCCTGGTATCGTCGCGGCCATGGGCGACCAGGTCGGTTTTTTCGTCGTTCCCGGGCATGAAGGGACCCGCGCGATTTCACTCGGCGGGCAGGGCTTCAGTATTTCGACGAAGGTCTCCGAATCGCAGCAGGCGTTGGCGAAGCGTTTCATCGCCTGGTTTCAACAGACGGAAGTACAACAGAAGTGGATCACCTATCCGGGTTCCTTCACGGCCAACAGGCAACTGCTGAGTAGCGACGAGTTCCGCTCGGGGTACCCCTTCAACGCCACCTTCGCCAGTTCGCTGGACCATCTGCGTGATTTCTGGAACGTTCCGGTCTACAACGAGCTGCTCGCAGCCAACGCCCGGGTCCTCGGCGAAGCCCTCGACGGGGCAAGGACACCGCAGGCGGCCCTGGAGCGGCTGGCTATGGAGCACGAGATGATCTTCCGCGGAGCCGGGTTGGGCCAGTAGGCGGGGCGGCACGGCGACATGGGGGAGGCAGATGGTGATCGCTGGCTGAAGGTCGGCTTCGTCACACCGGCACTGCTGTTGCTGTTGTGTGTCAACATCTTCCCTCTGCTCTACAGCATCTGGCTGAGCTTCACCAACGCCGACCTCATCGACAGCGGCTCGGCGGGCTCCGTGGGCGTCCTCAACTACAGCTTTCTCTTCTTCGACCCTCGTTATGCCGAGGCGCTGCGTACGACGGCGCTCTTCGTCGTCGGCGCCGTGTCGGCCCAACTCGTCTTCGGCTACGGGCTGGCTCTGTGTCTGCGCGATCGGTTCCGTGGCAAGGCGGTGCTGCTGACGCTGCTGCTGGTGCCGATGATGATGCCTCCCGCCGTGATGGGGGTGTACTGGAAGCTGATCCTGGATGGCAGCTACGGTGTCTTCAACCATCTGCTGTCCTTCCTCGGCCTCGGGCAGCCCCAGTGGACGACGGATCCAGACCTCAAGCTGCTGTCTCTGCTCATCGTCGACGTGTGGATGTGGACGCCCTTCATGCTGCTCATCTGCCTGGCGAGTCTGAATGCGATCCCCTCCTACATCTACGAGGCGGCCGCCATCGACCGGGCCAGTCGCTGGCGGGTGTTCTGCCGCATCACCCTGCCCATGTCGGCCCCCCTCGTGGGCCTGGCCGTACTGCTGCGGGCCACGGATGCGCTGAAGCAGTTCGATCTGGTCATGGCTGTCACCGGTCCGAATGACGGCGCCACGCAGACCCTGAGTGCACTGCTGTACCAAGTGATGTTCCGCGATGGCAAGGTCGGTATGGCGTCGGCCTATTCGTACGTCGTCCTCGTCGTCGTCATCGCCCTGGCGAGCGTCTTTCTGCGATATCTCAACCGGCTGCAACGGCAGGCGGGAGGCCGGTAATGGCGGTGTTGCGGTGGAGTGTTCTCACACTCTACGGATCCCTGGCCACACTGCCCCTGCTCTGGCTGGCGATGACGGCCATCAAGTCGCGCGTCGACAGCATCGCCACGACGGCTAGGTTCGTGCCCGTTGCAGATGGCACCGGCATCGGACCCGGGAGTATCCGTTTCGAAGCAACACTGGAGGGCTTTCGGGCGCTGGGAGACGTATACGCCGGGGCGGCACACCCGTACTACCACTATCTGATGAACACCCTCGTTATCGGTTCGTGCAGCACTGTGGCCGCCGTCCTGCTGGGAACGTCGTGCGCCTACGGTTTCAGCCGCTTTCGGATTCCGGGAGCACGGGACTGGCTGTTCTTCATCCTGTCGACACGCTTCCTGCCGCCGCTGGCCGTCGTCATTCCGATTCTGATGATGTACCGCAGCCTCGGTCTGCCCAACACACACCTGGGGTTGATCATTCTCTACACCGCCTTCAACCTGTCGCTGGCTGTGTGGTTGATGAAGGGGTTCATCGACGACATTCCCGCAGCTTATGAGGAGGCGGCCCTTGTCGACGGCTACACGCGCTGGCAGGCCTTTGTTCGCGTCGTGCTGCCCCGGGCGCTGCCGGGCATGGCGGTGACCGCCGTGTTCTGCCTGATCTCGGCCTGGAACGAGTATGGCTTCGCCATGACGCTGAACAACCGTGGCGCCGTGACGGTACCCGTGTATTTCGCCGGACTGCAGGGCAATGTGCAGGGCATGCCCTGGTCCCAGGTCGGGGCCGGTGTGCTGCTCTTCGTCTCTCCCATCGTCCTCTTCACGGTCCTCGTCAGGAAGCACCTGCTGCGGGGTGTGACCTTCGGAACGATCAAGCAGTGATCGACGGTCTCGATCGCGTCGCCCGTTTCGGTCTCGCCACCGGTGTCGCCCTGCTGCTGCAGCCCTGGTGGGCGGATGGCTTTCGCTACGGCTTCTTCGTCACCATTGCCTTCACCCTTCTGCACATCGTCACGAGCCATCTGGTCGACGTCGATTCGGGGACGACCGAGGCATGAGCCCCTTTCTGCAGCTGTCCGCCCTGCGCAAAGTGTTCTCCGATGGCACCGAGGCGGTAGGCGGTATCGATCTGGCCTGCGACGATGGCGAGTTCATCGTCCTGCTTGGCCCTTCCGGGTGCGGCAAGACGACGACCCTGAGGATGGTGGCCGGTCTCGAGGTGCCCACATCGGGCTCGATACGACTGTCATCGGAGGACATCTCGCAGTCGCCGCCACAGTCGAGAGACGTCGGCTTCGTCTTTCAGTTCTATGCCCTGTACCCACATCTCTCCGTCTTCGACAACATTGCCTTCCCCCTCCAGAGCACGGGCAACACCCCCGAGCAGGTCCGTCGACGTGTACAGGAGATGGTGGAGAGTCTCGGGTTACAGGATCTGGTGCGACGGCGACCATCACAGCTCAGCGGCGGCGATCATCAACGGGTGGCTCTGGCCAGGGCGCTGGTCCGTTCGCCGCGGCTGTGGTTGATGGACGAGCCTCTGGGGACCCTCGATGGGGAGCTCCGGCTGGAGATGCGGGAGCTGATCCGCACGAAACAGATCGAGCTCGGCATCACGACGATCTACGTCACCCACGACCAGGAAGAGGCGATGAGTCTGGCCGATCGCATCGTCGTCATGCAAGGGGGTCGGATCCGGCAGGCCGGGGCGCCGGCGCAGGTGTACGGTGACCCCGAGGATCTTTTCGTCGCCGATTTCGTTGGCTCACCGGGGATGAATTTTGTTGCCGGTGAGTCCATGGACGGGGATGTCCTGAGGGCCCCGGGAGGCGTCTTCCTGCCACTGCCCTCGGGCACATCCCGCACCCGGGCCCTGACTCTTGGGGCACGACCCGAGTCGGTGCTGCCGGACAGCGGTGGCCCCCTGACTGGAACGGTCGTACTCGACGAGCTGCTGGGAGCCCACCGCATGGTCCACCTCGACACACCGGCAGGCCGCTTCATCATGCGGCGGCCGACGACGGAGACATATGCTGCCGGTACCAAGTTGCGTCTGGCTCTGGCTCCGGATCAGGTGCGGCTGTTCGACACCGAATCGGGAGAACGACTCCGATGACCCCTCCGGCGTTGCGCCTGACCGGCCTCTGCCATCAGTACGGATCCACCCTGTCTCTCCAGGATGTGTCCTTCGACGTTCATGAAGACGAGCTCGTCGTCGTTCTGGGGCCCTCCGGAGCCGGCAAGACGACCTTGCTGCGAACTGTGGCCGGCCTGGAGACGCCGCGAGCAGGACGCATCCGGCTGCACGGAGAAGACGTGACGGCCTGGTCGCCAGCGCGTCGCGACGTGGCTTTCGTGTTCCAGAACTTCTCGCTGTACCCGGGGTGGACGGTGCGACGGAACCTGGCCTTCCCGCTGCAGGCGCCGGGTCGCCAGCAGGTCGACGTGGCAGGACGTGTGGAATGGGCGGCGCGGCTGCTGCGGATCGAAGGGCTGCTGGATCGGCCCGCCGAACGCCTCTCCGGCGGCGAGATGCAGCGCGTTGCGATCGGACGCGCCATCGTCCGGCGACCCCGACTGTTTCTCATGGACGAACCCCTGACGAATCTCGACGCCAAGCTGCGGGAGCAGTTGCGCGTGGAACTGGTCGTGCTGCGGCGGGAGCTCGGCATCCCCATGCTGTACGTAACTCACGATCAGTCGGAAGCCCTGTCCATGGGAGATCGTGTCGCGGTTCTGTCGGCAGGCCGGGTGTTGCAGATGGCCTCGGCGCAGGAGATCTACGCCGACCCACTCACCCCCGAGGTGGCACGGCAACTCGGGCAACCCGCGATCAACATGATTCCCCTGAAACGGGTCGATGACAGCTGGCTGGTGGATGAAGCCGGGGACATGGACGATGCCGGGGGCATGGACGTCGCGCGCGCGAGTGAGGCGCAGGTCGTGAGGGTGGATGTACCATCCTCAGCGCCCGATGGCGACCGTCTCTGGTTTGGTATCCGGCCCGAAGCCGTGGACGTCACCGGTGGCGGACACGAGGGGCGGGTGCGCCTGGTGGAAGACACGGGGCCGGCCAGCATCCTCGTCGTGGACTGGGCGGGCCTGCAGCTGCACCTGCTGGTGGACAAGACGCGGCAATGGCGCCCCGGAGACCGTGTGGCGCCGCGTCTCGACTGCGGCCGGGCCAGCCTGTGGCCCCGTCCGTGAGGAGGGCGCGTACGGTCGGTCGGTTACGTATGTTCCGCAGTATGGACACTCTTACCATCGGCCAGCTTTCCGATCTGCATCTGCGCCATCACCTGCCCGGTACATCCGCTGTGCCCGACCGCCGTAGTCGTGACATACCCGACCTGCTCGACGAGGCGCTGACGGCACTGCAGGCGGCCCATGTCGACGTCGTCGCTGTCACCGGGGATCTGGTGGATCATCCGCTCGACGCTGCCGACAGTGAGCAGAGCCTGCGACAGGGGGTAGCCGATCTCGAGTTGATCGCCGAGGCGCGGTCGGCGCTGGCGTGCCCATGGTTCGTCCTTCCCGGAAACCACGATCACGACGAACTGTTCGAGCATGTCTTCGGCGACAGACCACGAGAGCTGGACGTGAGTGGATTCCGCGTGGTCGCGTTCCACGACTGGGACAGATGCCTGCATGAGTCCGGCAACCCGGATGATGTCCCGGAGAACGTGCCGCGACGGGAGGGCGACGAAAGGGACCGGTTCGATTCGGTTCTGGGTGATGACGATTCGCGCCTCCAGGTCCACCTGCAGCACTACGTCATCACGCCGCGTCTCGATGAAGGTTGGCCGCACACCTACTGCGACGGTGAGTTGTTGCGGGATGCCCTGGTGACTGATGAACGTGTGCGTCTCGTTCTTTCCGGACACTACCACCCAGGTGTCGATTCGTTTCTCGAGGGTGATGTCGACTCCGGCACCCGGTTCCATGTGGCCCCGGCATTCTGCCAGGCACCCCACCCGGTTCTGTTGCACGAGCTGCGACTGGACGGCGCCCTGACCACGACGCGCGTGGATCTGCGGCCGGTCCCGGTGACCCCGACGGCGGAGACTGTCCGGTGAATGCCGTGGAACTGCAGGCCAAGAAGGCCCGGAGAGAACCCCTGGTCGTGTTGACCTGTTCGGACTATCCGTCGGCGCTGTGGCAGGAGGCGGCCGGTGTGGACATCGTCTTCTGCGCCGACAGCCTGGGTACGAACCTGCTAGGGTACCAGGACGAGCGCGAGGTGACGATGGACGACATGATCCACCACCTCAAGGCCGTCCGACGGGGCTTGAGCGGCAAGGGCTCCTATCTTCTCGCCGATCTACCCTATGGATCGTGTGATACGCCGGAGAAGGCCCTTGGCAACAGCCTGCGATTTCGCGCCATCGGTGCCGACGGTGTGAAGTTTGAAGGCTTCAAGCCCGACACGGTGCGTCTGCTCCGTAAGCGGGGCATCGACGTGTGCTGCCATCTGGGACTCAATCCGCAGATCCATGCGGAGAAGAAGGTCCAGGCGCGCACGGCGGAGGACGCCATCCGTCTGCTGCGCGAGTGCGCTGAACTGGAGGTCGCAGGAGCTCAGTTCATCGTACTGGAAGCGATCCCGGAACGGGTGGGGCGTATCATCAGCGAGCGCCTTTCAATTCCCACCATCGGTATTGCCGCCGGCCGCTACACCGACGGGCAGGTTCTCGTCGTCACCGATGCCCTTGGCGTGCACGACTTCGGCTCACGACACGTGAAGCGCTTTGCCGAGATCGGCCCGCAGGCCGCCGCTGGGGTGGCTCTGTATGTGCATCAAGTGCGGCAGCGCCAGTTTCCCGCGCCCGAGCATCGCTGGAAGATGAAACAGGAACAGGCCGACGCCCTCGACGAATGGCTCGCCGCAAACCCCAACTGATCAAGAGCCGTGCGGCTCTAGTCGACCGCCGTCAGTTCCAGGTGCAGATCGAGACGTGGCAGATCGACACTCTTCACGTTCACATCGTATT
>PBSR01000170.1 GCA_002726335.1 Gemmatimonadaceae bacterium | reverse complement strand
GACAGGATGTAAGATGCTGGAAGCATTGTTCGAGCCGTACGAGATGCAGGGTTTGAAGCTGTCCAATCGATGGGTCATGGCACCCATGACACGGAAGCAATCCCCCAATAACACTCCCACAGGCACCGTGGCCGAGTACTACCGCCGGCGCGCCGCCGGAGGCGTTGGCCTTATCATCACCGAGGGTGTACTGATCGAGCATCCTCTGGCCTCTCCCGACGACGACATTCCGGCCATCAACGCCGACACGGTAGCCGCCTGGCAGCAGGTCGTGGCGGCGGCACATGAGGGTGGCGCCCACGTCTTTCCCCAGCTGTGGCATCAGGGGCCCATTGCCCGTCCGGGTATCTCCGCCACCGCGGTGATCGAGGACGACGTGGAGGTGGTTCCGAAGGCCGATGCTGCTCAGGAACAACTGATGTTTGATGCCTTCGTCAGAGGCGCCGTGAACTCCAAGCTCGCCGGCTTTGACGGCATCGAGCTGCACGGCGCTCACGGATATCTGCTGGACAGCTTCCTGCGTGCCGGCAGGATCGAGTACGTCTGTGATCTGGTGCGTGAGATACGCCAGCAGGTCGGTCCGGACTACCCCATCATCATCCGCTTCTCGCAGTGGACGGTTCGTGACCTGGAGGCTCAACTGTACCACACGCCGCAGGAACTGGAACGGGCTCTGTGTCTGCTTCAGGACGCCGGCGTGAACATCTTCCATGCCAGCACACGGCGTTTCTGGTTGCCGGAATTTCCTGGCGAATCCGATCTCAACCTCGCAGGTTGGACCAGGAAACTCACCGGTGCGCCGACGATCACCGTGGGCAACGTGGGATTGGTAACCGAGCAGTTCTGCGGCTCCGGTCCCGAGAGCATGAAGGAGTTGATGCGGCGGTATGACCAGGGGGAATTCGACATGGTAGCCGTCGGACGGCCCCTGATCAGTGATGCGGAGTGGTGCCACAAGGTGCGCGATGATCGCACCGACGAGATCGTCGATCATTCGGCAGCCGCCAACGACATCTATCCCTAGTCCACAGCGAGTGCGGTGAACAGAGCCCTGCCCCCGGAGTACCGAGAGCACGTTGCCGAGCGCAATGCGTCGGTACTGCGCGGCAGGGGTCTGTCAGGACGCGCCGTCTGGACGGGTGCTTTCCTCAGCTTCTTTCTGGCTGCCGGTGCGCCGTACGTCGACATGGTCATGCAGTCCACCTTCATGGCCTTCGATTTCAGCACGCCGGGCGCGATCATCCTCTTCCTGCTCCTCATCGGTGGACTCAATGTCTTTTTCAAGGTCGCCTCGAGAGGAATGGGGAGGGCCGTCGGGCTCGCCGTGTTGTCTGTCGGCTCGTATGGGCTCTACTACTGGCCCCTGAACAATCTTGATCCCCATTCGCCGGGGGTGCAGATCACCACGTTCCTCGTGGCCTCGGCCCTGCTGAATGTGTGGCAGACGCGGCGGCACGCGAGCCTGGCGCTGAACCGGTCAGAGCTCGTCATGGTGTACGTGATGTTGCTCATCGTCTCGGCGCTGTGCACGATGGGAATGAGTCAACAGCTACTGCCGACGCTGGCGGCGTTCTTCTACTACGCCTCGCCGGAGAACGACTGGCTCGACAGGCTCCTCCCGCACTCGCCAACCCGTCGAGTGATTGTTGATGATGGCCACGGCAACCGGGCCTTCTTCGAAGGCGTCGGACGAACCGACGTCGGTATCGCCTACGATGCCTGGATCGAGCCGCTGTTGTGGTGGGCCGTCTTCCTGCTGGCGCTCTACGTGAGCATGGTGTGTATCGCGGTGATCCTGCGCCGACAGTGGCTGGAGCACGAGAAGCTGCCCTACCCGTTGACGCGAGTGGGTCTCGCCATGGTCGAAGCAGAGAGCGAGAAGGGTCTGGTGAATGGCCTGTTCAAGAACGGCGCCGTGTGGCTCGGCTGCGCCGTCCCCATGGGCCTGGGTACACTGAAGGGACTGTCCCGCTACAGCACCTCGGTCACAGCTTTGGATCTCGACACCAGTCTGACCCTCTTCGGCCTGCTCGATCTGTCGATCGCCCCCCGTTTTTCCCTTATCGGCTTCTCCTACCTGATCAACACCCAGGTGGCGGCCGGTATCTGGGTCTTCTATCTCGTTGCCCGCCTGGAACGGGAACTGCTGAACTTCATCGGCGTGACGTCGGATCAGGTGATCACCTACGGTGTGTCGAATCAACCCCTGATGGGCTATCAGGGCGGCGGGGCCCTGCTGGCCATGGTTCTCGTAGGCCTGTGGGTCGGCAGGCAACACCTGCGCGACGTCTTCATGAAGGCCCTGGGAAGAGCCCCGCAGGTGGATGACTCGGACGAGATCATGTCGTACCGGGCCGCCGTCTTCGGCCTAGTAGGTGGCGTTCTCGTCATGACAGCCTGGCTGTGGCTCATGGGAACACCGCTGTGGGTTTCCGGTCTGTTCATCGTTCTGGCTCTGCTGATCTTCATCGGCATCACCCGGATCATCGCCGAAGCCGGGCTGGCCGCCCTGCGCGCGCCGATGATCGCGCCGGATCTCACCTTGATGGGCCTCGGGTCGGACCTCGTGGGCGCAGCGGGCGGCTTCAATCTGTCGCTGGCGTACATCTGGTCGTCGGACATCCGTGTGTTCATCATGGGCATGGCGGCCAACGGCTTGAAGATGATCGAAGCCATGGACCTGCGCAGCCGCCGCTTTGTTCTCTGGGGAATCGGCCTGGCCATCCTTATCGGTGCCTGTGGTTCCTGCTGGACGGTCTTCCACCTCGCCCACGAGCACGGCGGCATCAACGTGGCCAGCTGGGGCTTCAAGGGTGGGCCGAACCGGCTGTTCGACACGGCGGCGCGCAACCTGGAACCGGCCGGTGTCTACTGGCAAGGGATGGGGTTCGTAGTTGGCGGCGGCATGGCGATGACGCTGATGATGTGGGCCCGGCATCGGCTGACCTGGTGGCCCATCCATCCCATCGGTTTCCCCATCGGCGGCAACGACGCCATGATGGACAGGGTGTGGGGCAACGTGCTCATCGCCTGGGCGATCAAAGTAACAGTGCTTCGTTTCGGGGGCGCAGCAGCCTACCGCAGGAGTCAGTTCTTCTTTCTCGGCCTGATCATGGGGGAAGCGCTCTGCAACGGTACGTGGCTCGTCATCGACTACTTCACGGGCAGAGTTGGCAACGACATTTTTGACCTGAACTGAATGGAGAACCGACGACATGACCGATCTGAACCGACGCATTGTTCTGGCTCAACGTCCCACAGGTTTGCCACAGGAGACCGACTTCCGTCTGGAGGAAGCTCCTGTGCCCGAGCCGGGCGAAGGCGAGATCCTCGTACGGTGCCGCTATCTCTCGCTGGACCCCTACATGCGCGGCCGGATGAATGCCGGTGCCTCCTACGCGCCAGGCGTGGCCCTGGACGACGTGATGGTCGGTGGCGCTGTCGGCGATGTCGTCGCCTCCCGCCACCCTGACCTTGAAGAAGGGGACGTCGCGCAAGTGAACACCGGCTGGCAGGAGTACGGCGTGGCCGGCGGCGACGATGCCCGCAAGATCGACCCGTCGCTGACGCCCATCTCCACGTCGCTGGGCGTGCTCGGCATGCCGGGAATCACCGCCTACATGGGGCTGCTGGAAGTCGGACGACCGCAGTCGGGCGAAACCGTCGTGGTCTCAGGTGCCGCCGGTGCTGTGGGCTCGCTGGTCGGTCAGATCGCCCGCCTCAAGGGCTGTCGTGCCGTGGGCATCGCCGGCAGCGACGCCAAGGTGGCCTACGTCACCGACGAGCTCGGTTTCTCCGGCGCCTTCAACTACAAAAATACCGACAACTACGACGTGGCTCTGGGCGAGCTCTGCCCGGACGGCATCGATGTCTACTTCGACAACGTCGGCGGCGAGATCTCGGAGGCGGTTGTACCACGCATGAACGTGGGTGGCCGCATCTCGGTCTGTGGCCAGATCTCGCAGTATAACCTGAGCGCCCCTGAGATGGGACCCCGTCAGACCTGGCACTTCATCGTCAAACGCCTGACGATGCGCGGGTTTCTCGTCTTCGACTTCGCCGAACGCTACGACGAGGCGCTGCGGCAGCTGGCCGGCTGGATCGATGCCGGACAGCTGTCCTATCGGGAAGACATCGTCGCCGGTCTGGAGAACGCACCCGCTGCGTTCATCGGCATGCTCACAGGAGACAACATCGGCAAGCGCCTGATCCATCTGGGTTAACCGGCCGCGCGCGTTCTTGTGCTCAGCCCCCGATTCACGGACCAGTCCCTCACCAGAGCTGTGCAACCGGGTGAGCAGGGATGCGGCGTCCTCGCTCTGTGAGCCAGCGGTCTCAGCCATGGATACGGCTCTGCGCACCACTTCTGCCTGCGACACCTGCCACGCGGCGGCCAGTCTTCGCAGCCGCATGGCCGTTGCCTGGTCCAGGGCGAAGGTCGTCCTGTGCGTCATTTCTTTCATACCATCACTATACCATCCGTCAAGCCCTGCGTAATCCGGCGTGCTGGTGCGGAAGATCCGCCTACCCGCGGAAGCACTCCGCTTCGGCTCTTTCCAGCAAGGCCCTCATGTAGCCGATCGCATACGCCGTACCGCTGCCACGACCCGCAGACTGCACGAAGGCGGGCGTGTGATCGAGCGTGACCGTGCCGTCGTAGTCCGTTTCGACCAGGATCTTCATCAGGCGGTACATATCCTTGTAGCCGTTGTCGAGGAACGTTTCCGTGAAGTTCGGCAAAGGCGCGCTGACGTTGCGGAAGTGGACGAGGCAGATGCGCTTCTGCTCGCTGCACCACCGCAGACCGGCCTCGATGTCGCCGAACAGGTTTCCACCCTCCAGCCAGCAACCCGTGCAGAATTCCATACCCAGAGCCGGACTACCCGCGATCTCGAAGGCGCGCTTGTAGCTGTCGAAGCTGTGCACAAGACACGGAACGCCGCCCAATATGGGAACCGGCGGGTCGTTCGGGTGGAGGGCAAGGCGGACATCCGTTTCCTCCGCGACAGGGATGATCTCGCGCATGAAGTAGGTGAAGTTGTCCCAGACTTCCTCTTCGGAGTACTCCCGCCCGTGTGTGAACGGACGCGCGTTGAGCTCGTCCATCTCCACTCGCCGTGCGGCAGCCTGGCGGCTTTGGGATTGCTCCTTGGAGCTCCACACGCCCGCCTGCTCCCACGTGAACGTGGTGACGTGGATCCCCGCGCTGGACAGGTTTCGCAGGAACTGCTTGAACTCGTCGATCTTCTTGTCCCGCTCCGGCAAGGCGAGCTGGATCTTGTCGCACTTGCCGAGGCCCATACTGCCGACGTTGTGGAGCGTCAGGCCGGCGTCGACCACTCGTTGGCGGAGGACGGTCAGGGATTCCGCATCCGCCTGATCTTCGGCAACCCAGGTGAATACACACTCGACACCCAGTTGCCTGGCAAACCGAAGCTCATCGTCCGTGGCCTTGGGTGGAATGTTGACCGAGAACTTCAGCTTCGACTGCTTTTCCCTCTTCTCGCTGTTCATAACTTTGGCCTTCCGCCTCAGTTCATCTCGTCCAGCCGACCCTCACCCTCCGGCGTCGCTGAGTAGCGCCGCGTCGGGCCTTCCTTCATCCACTTGGCGTACCCCAGCTCCGCCAGCCGCCGCAGATCGTTCTGTAACGTCCGCCGCGAACGGCCACCGCCACCGTTGGTGACCGCCACACGTCCCAGCAGATCATCGATCGTACTGCCTGGGTCCTCGGACAGGCAACTCAACAGCAGCTGCTGTCGTGAGTTCAACTCGACGACGGCTGCCTTCTGTTCCTGCAGGCCCAGGGCACGCGCCACATCCCCCTCCTTCAGGATGGGTTCGCTGGCATACACCACGGCAGCTCGCTCGATGACGTTGCGTAGCTCGCGGATGTTACCCGGCCACGAATAGCTCAGCAGCCGATCGATAGCTCCCCTCGTCAGCCCACGGTGGTCCTTGCCGTCTCGCTCTGAAAGCTGCTGCAGGAAGAGTTGGGCCAGCTGCGGAATGTCCTCGGTGTGTTCGCGCAATGCCGGCAGCCGCACGGGTACCACATTGAGACGGAAGTAGAGATCTTCGCGGAAGGCACCGCTTCCGATCAGCTCCTCGAGATCACGGTTGGTGGCGGCCACGATACGCACATCCACGCGTAACGAGCGGGTGCCACCGACCCGCTCGAAACTCCGACTCTCGAGGGCTCTGAGCAGCTTCACCTGTGTCGTCATGGGGATGTCGCCCACCTCGTCGAGGAACAGCGTCCCACCGTCGGCCATCTCGAAACGACCGGGTTTGGTCTCGTCGGCGCCGGTGAAGGAGCCCTTCTCGTGCCCGAACAGCTCGCTCTCGAGCAACGTCTCGGTGAAGGCGGCACAGTTCACCGGAACGAAGGGTCCCTCCTGCCGGGGGCTGCTCTGGTGAATGGCGCGAGCTACGAGCTCTTTGCCCGTACCGGACTCGCCGCGCACCATGATCGTGAGGTCCGATTCTGCGACCTGTTCGATCAACTGAAACAACTGGTGCATGCGCGCCGAACGGCCGACCAGTTCGTGAAAACGTCCACCCTCCTCCAGTTGCTGCAGTCGTACTTCCAGAGTCTGGATCCGTTGCAGGTAATACTGCAGATCCTTGCGGTAGAGGGCCTCGTAGATCGTCTGTCCCCGCTCGAGAATCTCCTCGGCCTGGCTCAGGCGCCGCAGCTGTACCGTCGGCTCCCACTGCACATCCCACGAACACCGAAGCCGCTGGCGGACCGCGCCCTGCTCGGTGGCGGACAGCTGGTGGACCGGTGTCCCCATGTCGACAACGCGGCCAGAATCCCGGGCAAACGTCGTCCAGCCCAGACGTGCAGTGCCCTGAACATGCATGGCCGTGTTGTAGAACAGAGTACCCAGGTCTTCGGCCAGATCGTACGGACGCAGAGAGTCGCGCAGCTCTTCGGGCCGGGAGTATTCCAGCGTCATGCGAATGCCGTTGGGCCCGTTTGCCTCGGTGTGCAGCTGGATTAGCTCGCGGGAGAATACCTGGCCGACGATGACCGGCGCCATGAAAGACATCATGGCACCGAGCTGGCGGGCGTCGTCACCTTGCGGCAGAGCGGTGAGCATGACCTGCAGCAGGCCACTCACCTCTGTATGGGGACGCACTTCGACGCCGCCGCCCCCGGCGCCCATGCGATAGCAGAAATGCTCCGGGTCAGGACGCTGCGAGTAGTGCCGGGCCCACTCGTAGAGGAACTGCACCACATGGAAATAGGTATACCCCCGTTCCTGCAGCAGCAGATCGTGCTCATCCGGACTGCCGAGCCCGCGAAGCTCCTCTGAGAGTCGCTGCCCCATTTCCGGTTCGACACCGCTCAGATAGCGGACCGTTGTCTGTGCCAACCGGTTGGTGACGATGAATCCCCCCGTCCCCAGCGGCGTCGTCGGATCGACATGCAGGCCGCTGGTCTGAGTCGCACGGCGCAATCGCTGTAGCAGGGGTGGCTCCGGGCCCGTTGGTTCGATCTGTGTCATCACAAGTCTCCAGGGTTCCCTGCACAGGGCCTACGCAAACCGTGGTCCAGGTCTCGCCACCTGTCCGGCCGCTTGCGCCGCGCAAACTATACGCAACACCACGCAATATTGCGCAATTCCACAGTTCAAGCAAGAGCCATGTGTAGATGATACGAAGCAGAGACCGTAACCGGCGTTTTCACAATATGTTATGAATCTTTACGCCGTTCAGATGATTCCCTGGCACCACTCTTGCGCAACATCGTGCAGAACCTGAATCAACCCACCTTAACGGGAGAGACGACATGAATGCTGCACACGCAACCTTTATCTACACGCTGGCACTGGCTCTTGGTACCGTCGCCTGCGGTGGACCGAAGACCTTTGATCTGGCACCCGATTCCGCCCGCAATACCATCGAGGAGGCGCCGCGCTGGATGCTCCAAGTACCCCATGACGACGACCACCTCACGGCGTCGGCAACGGCCACGTCGCGCGACTTTCAGGTCGCTCTCGACAAGGCGCGGGGAATGGCCCAGGTCGACGTGGCCCAGCAGCTCGGCGCCCGGTTGTCGAACCTGACCAAACAGTTCCAGGAAGAAACCGGGGTGGCCTTCGACTCCGAACTGCTCACCCAGTTCTCCTCGACGACGAAGGCGATCACGAGTGAAACGCTCGTGGGGGCCCACGTGGCCGAACGCCGTGTCGTACCCGAAGGCCACGTCTACCGGGCCTACGTGCTGATGCGTCTGCCCATCGGCCGCGCCAACGAGCTGCTGATGCAGAAGCTGAGCAGTCAGGAAGCGCTCTACACAAGATTCCGTGCCACCGAAGCTTACGCCGACCTCGACGCCGAGCTGCAGCGCTATGAAGCGTGGCAGGCGGAGCAGAACTGAGGACCTGATGAGCAAAGTGTGGACATATCTGGCGACACGCTGCGCCATGATCGCTCTGGTCGGAGATCCGACACCGGCCCTGGCCGACGTGCCCGACTGGGTGACGGAGCGACCGCAGCAGTCGGGATACGCCGTGGGCATCGGCGGCGCCGAGACCGGGGAGGACGCGCTCTCCATCGTGCGCCACCGGGCGACGGCGGCGGCCCTGGCGGACATCGCCGCACAGCTGCAGATCGACGTGGTATCGGCAGCCGCACATAGCGCTGCTGAAGACGACGACGGATTCACCAGCAGCTACGAGTCCACCACCCGGATCGCATCGAGTGCCGCGCTCCAGGACGTGAAGATCGTCGCCACCTGGTGCGGCGAGCAGAACTGCTGGGTCTACGCCCGGCTGGACCTGCGGCAACGAGAGGCCTCCCTGCGGGAGAACGCCGATCGGCGACGGCAACGCCTTGAGGAACTGCTGGAGAGGCTGGCCGATCCGAGCTCGAGTGCTGCCGTCGCCCTGGCGGCTGGCGCCGAAGCTGCATCCCTGGCCGACGACAACACGCTGGTCATGGCACCATGGCTGCAGCGGTTCGCCGGTATCACACTGACGGGCATCGAACAGCTGGGCACGCCCGCGATTGAAGTCATCGCTCTCGACCGCGGCCTGCCTGCCATCGGCCTGCCCGTCCGCTTCGCCATCTCGCCATCGACCAGTCGCGTCGACCCTCTCGTCTGGACTGACGGTGAGGGCAGGGCACGAGCCACCATCGAAGCTCTTCACGGTTCCGCCACGGTGACGGCCTGCATCGACGTCGCCGTGGCCGTCGCGGTGCCGTCACCCCCACGTCGGTGTGTGACGACCATCGTCGACCAGCCACGAAGACGCGCACATCTGGAACTGACCGTAGATCCGACAGCCCAACCCGTGCTGCAGGCGGAGGTGGCTGCCATGCTGACGGCGGGTGGTCTCGACATCGTCACCCGCACTGACACCGCGTCCCTGTCCATCAATGTCAACCTGCGTGTGTCGCCCGTTACGGTCACGGGAGGCATCCACTTCACCCGCATCGATGTTGCCGTCGCGGTGGCTGACAGGGGCGAAACAATCCATGCAACGACGGCGTCCCGCATCCGCGGCGCCGGACTCACTCGCGGGGAGGCGATCGTCACCGCCCTGCGTACACCCGGCGCCGGCCTCCTCGAGGCGACGACACACGGACGACGAGTCCGCGTGCGTGTCGCCCCGCGGCGGTCGGTGCTCTCAGGAGGGAGCTCATCATGACCCGTATGACAAGCACACTCATCGCCCTGGCCACGATCGCCCTGACCACGATCTCGACCCAGGCCAGCGAACGCGGCGCCGTGGCCGCGGCACCCCCGATTGAACCGACGACCCTGTTCAGCGTCCCCACCGGCCGTGTGGTTCGCTCCATGGATCTGCACGTCTCGGGTACGGGGGTCGTGCTCAGCGAAGCGGGCAGTCGGCCGCTGGCAGGTGCTGTCCTCGGCCTGGGCAATATCGCCCAGCTGGAGCTGGGCACCATCGGCATCGTCTCCGGCATCGACAAGGCGGACGAGCTGATCGACGTACGCTCGGCGGGCCTCAGGGTCTTCGTGCCCCTCTCAGGTTATGTCCGCGGTGTCACCGCCTCCTTCCGTCGGTCCGGAACCTACTCCAGGCACGCGGCGGGAACTGACTACGATGCCAAGGCAGGCGTGTTCTACACCGTCGCCACGCTGGCCAACTACCCGGATGAGCAGTACGCCACCGACCCCCGGGCCGGTTGGAATGGCTTGAAGGTGAAGTCTCACATGGGCATGAAGTATATCGACGCACAACTCGACGGTGCGGCGCCGACGGGGACGTCCTTCTGGCGCCCCGTGGGTGGTATCGAGTTATGGAAGAACGACGCCCGGGCCCGCGTCATCGGCGAGATCAACTGGATCCCGGGATTCGAACGAAACGGCGGCGAACGTATCGAGTTGGTCCGTGTCGTTACCGGTGGCGTGCGCTACTTCTTCTCCAAACACGCCACCTTCGACATCGGTGTGCGCCACCAGAGCAACTACGACGGCCTCGCCGAGTCAGCCATCCAGGCCAAGCTGAACCTGTCGCTCCCGACGCACAGTTTCCGTGACCGCGTGGTCGGCAACTGAACAAGCCGACAAGGTTCCGACGGCTCGTGATGCAGCCGTCGGGACCCTTCCTATGGAGGAGGGCTGCAACATGCAACGTTCATTGAACTCTCTGCTGCTGATCGGCCTGCTGGCCATCAGCCTGGGTTTCGCAGCAGACGCTGACGCTCGTCGGCTGGGAGTTGTCGCCAGCGATGGCGACGCATCTGCCGCAAACCTGGTTCTCGCTCTGCAGGGGCAGTCGGAGGAGGCCATCGAGCTGGATGCGTCCGGCCTGTCCAGCGAAGCCACGCTGCGGCACGCCGCCGAACTGGGCTGTGACATCGTCCTCTTGCTGCATGCACCGATCACCGGATACCGGATCGAGGCCCAATTGCTGGAGACGAACCAGGGGCGACGCGTGGCTACCGAGACGGTATCCGGGCCATCGGAGCAGGTCTTCGAGTTGATCGATCAGCTCGGTGACCTGCTGGCTCGAGATCTGCGCAACCAGCGGCTCCCCCAGGGTACCGTGGCCGTCCTCGACTTCAGCAACGAGGCCGGAGCGGAGCACAATCCCTTCGTCAGCGGCCTGCCGCAGATGCTGCTCACGTCGCTGCATCAGGATCCATCCCTGACGCTGGTGGAGTCACGCCAGGTGAGCAAGGGCCGGGAGGCCCTGTCGACGGGCGGGGCGATCAGTGGATCCTCCGACGCCGTGGCACTGGGCCGCTGGCTGGGTGCCGACGCCGCCATTCACGGGATATTCACCGAAGATCTGCAGGTAAGACTCGATGTTGTGGTGGCCGCTACGGGCCGGTCTCTCGGCACGTACGAGCGTCAGGGTACACGCCGCAACCTGGTGCAGATAACCCAGGAGCTGGCTGGCGAACTGGCGCTGGTGACGGCCCGCCATCGGAGCACACGGCACACGGTTGCCGTCCTGCCCTTCCAGAACCACGGCGAGGCCGAATACGACGCCTTCGTCAACGGTCTGGCCGACATGCTGACCACGAGCCTCGGCCAGACCGCCACGCTCACCGTTATCGAGCGGGTTCAGATCGAGACCGCCATGCGCAACTTCAATCTGGAGATGAGCGGCGCCATCGACCCCGAGACCGCCGTTGAGGTGGGCGCCTGGCTCGGCGCCGACGCCGTTGTGCTGGGCAGCTTCCTGCGCTTCGGCAATGTCTTTCGCATCGACGCGCGCATGATCGACGCTGAGACGGGCGAAGTCCTTGCCGCCGACAGCGAGAGTGGCGCCGAGGATGCCGTCATGGGCATGGTGGACGCCCTTGGCGGCCAGCTCGTGGCCCGCTTTGCTGAACGTGTGCCGGCGGATGCCGGCGGCACCGGCAGTCTCGAAGTGCTGTTCCGCATGACGAAGGCCGAGATGGGAGAACGGCCCTCGTACTACCACCTGTGCAAGCTCTATGTAGATGGCAAGTTCATGGAGACCAGCCCGCTGGTTGACGGCCTCGATGAGTGGGTGGCGCTGTTTTCGCGCAACTTGCGGAGCGGCGCACACCGGGTGCAGGTAGTACACGGATTCGCCAGTGACCGGGATTGGGATGGCCGCATGCCGCTGCAGCCGGACAGCTTCGAGATCCGTATCGAGCCGGGAGCGACGGCAACGGTCCGTTACACTTTCGAAGTGGGCTGGTTCAAGGACAGCTACATCTATGACTCCACGTGGGAGCGGGAGCCATGGGCGGCGGACGGGTCCTGACGTCCGCCCAACCACCAGCTGACCCCGACGAAGACGAGGGTGTTGCACAACAGCCCCCAGGCGCCGATGTCGATCATGCGCTTCATCGATGCGAGAAGACTGCCGAAGGCGTCACCGGCAACCATGCCCCAGAACGGACTGAGCAGAAAGATCGTCAGCAGACCGGTGATGAGCCCCGCCATGGCGCCCTGACGTGTGCCCCGGCGCAGGTACAGCATGTCCACCGTCATGGGCAGCAGCTGAGTCGAGAAAGCGATGGCGAGCAATCCGAGGATCACGATCATCCCCAGAGGATTGCTCGCACTTCGATGGCCGATGACCACCAGGATCAACGCCAGCACAGTCACGGCGGCGATCACCCCGCGTCCCACCCACATGCGCAGGTGCTGTGAGGCTCCGGGTCGAACGAACGAATCGAAGACATCGTGTGTGAGCAGAGCGCTGAGAGCGTGCAGGTTCGAGTCCGCCGTGCTCATGGCCGCCGCCATGATCGCGACTAGTATGAGAGTAGCCACCACCACGCCGGCGGGACCCAGCAGTTCGGGCAGGTGATTCTTCAGCACCACCACCAGGATCTGGTCGAACTCACCCGGGGTCGACCCCACCGACGGGTGGGGCAGGATGGCCCCAGCCGCTGTCGTGCGGTATTGGCCGGCCGCATCGAGCAGCGGATAGAGGACCTGTCCCCCGAGTCCGACGAGCATCACACCGAAGAAGAAGCACAGAGTCAGCACGGCGGCGAAGATCAGGGCACTGCGGCGCAGCACATCGCTCGATCGGGCGGCGTAGAACCGCATCCACTGGGCCGGCTGAATCATCGACCCGAGAGAGGCGAACAGGGATGCGGTGAACAACAGCTCCGGTGTCCAGCGCCCCGTCGTGCCGGGGGCCGACAGCGATTTCGGCGGCAGGTCGGCAACCGCGGCGAAGAAAGGTCCGGGCCCACCGAGGACCCACACGGCGGCGACACCGGCCAGCAGCATTCCCCCTACCAGCAGTCCTCCCTGCACGACATCGGTCCAGGCCACGGAGCGCATACCACCGATGGTGACGTAGACCATCGTGATCAGAGCCAGAAGACAGGCTCCGATCTCGAAAGCATCCCGTCCCGGAAACAACTGCTGCGACAGGATACCCCCGGCCTGGATCTGGATGACGACGTAGGGCACGGCGTAGAGCAGGCCCACCAGCGCCACGAGCAACCGCAGGCCGACGGGACTGGCATAGTGATCGGCGATCATGTCAGCTGGTGTCAGGTAGCCCCTGTCGCGACCGAGGCGACGGATGCGGGAGCCCAGCAGGTAAATGGCGACTCCGGCGACGGGTACGTTGAGACTGAACAGGGCGAAGACGACACCGTCCCGGTACACCATTCCCGGCGCCCCGAGCAGGGCGAAGGAGCTGAAGAAGGTGGCCATGATCGTCAGCGACGATACGACCCAGCCCTGGCTGCGGCCGGCCAGATAGTAGTCCTCCTCGCTCTCTGCCTGCCGCCGGCGGTAGCCGACGATACCGAAGATGAGAAGCAGGACGAGGTACAGTCCGAGGATGACATAGGGTACCTGGCCCAGACCACCGACCTCACTCATCATCCGGATTCCAGTAGCGGAAGTAGGCGACGAGGATGACGCCGAACTGGACGGCGTACCACAGCAGCCCCCACACGTAGATTGTCGGCAGACCGAAGGTCGTGAAGGTGGCCTCCGGATCGGTCACATCCGGGTTGACGAGGTGTATACCCGGGCCGGCGCCGAGCACGACGGCGAGCAGAAAGAGGATGATGAGCAGGGCTTTCATGCCCGCCCGGCTACCTGTCGCCGATCTTCAGTACCTTGACGCCAGTCGCAGTGCCTTCCTCGTAGAACTCGGCGTCGACGAAACCGATGGCATTCGGCGTCGCTGCCACAAACGTTGGCATATTCCGGCAGAGCGAATTCGCCTACATGAGGCGACAGCATACCCTGTGACGAGATGTTCAACTGCGCCAGGATTCGCGTCTGCGACACCTCGATGACGTACTTGCGGAAGCCGGGAAAGGTGTCAGATCCGGCGGAACCGGCGTCGACCACCGTTGTTGCGCCACGTGCCAGACAGGTCGGGTCCGGCTCCACGCCCAGATTTGAAACACCCGGAAAGACATGGACGTGCACGTCGATCAGGCCGGGTGTCACGTATCGGTCCGATGCATCGATGACGTCCCGGGCGTCTGCTGCGGCGAGCCCTTCGCTCACAGCAGCCACCGCACCATTGCTGAAGGCCACGTCCCGTACCGCATGTATGCCCTGCGACGGATCGACGAGGGTCCCGCCCTTCAACATCAGATCGTATTTCATCTGCCGGTCTCCGTTCTGGTGAAACTACACGTCCAGGTGATAGCGCTCGTCGCCCACTTCATCCTGCACGCGATGCAGTTCATCGGTCAGTTCGGCGCGCACCCTGCGTTGTGCATCATCATCGACGACACTGTTGATCTCGTACGGATCGGTTTTCAGATCGAACAGCTCCCACTCGGGCGGATGGGTCTGGTCGCCCGCGCCTTTCTGACCGCAACCGTCGTTGTAGAAGTAGATCAGCTTGTGGTCGTGGGTCCGAACGCCGTAATGGGCGTAGACGTTGTGTGCCCCGTCGCCGTGCATCCAGTAGCGGTAGTACATCGACTGCCTCCAGTCCGGCGGCGTCTCCCCATGCAACAGGGGCCGGAAGCTGCGTCCCTGGAATTCGTCCGGGATCGTCACTCCGGCCAGTTCGAGAAACAGCGACGCGAAATCGACGTTCAGCACGAAGTCGTCACAACTCGTTCCGGGCTTCACCTCGCGCGGCAGTCTCGAGATGAAGGGCATGCGCAACGATTCCTCATACATGAAGCGCTTGTCGAACCAGCCGTGATCGCCGAGAAAGAAGCCCTGATCTGACGTATAGATGACGAGGGTGTCATCCGCCAGACCTTCCTCCTCCAGATAGTCGAGCAGTCTCCCTACATTGTCATCCACCGAAGCGACGACACGCAGATAGTCCTTGATGTATCGCTGGTATCGCCAGCGCTTCTCGTCCTTCGACGACAGGCCGGCAGGGACTTCCTGCTTCAGGTCCTTCAGCTTCAGATCCTCCATGCGCATCCTTGCCGCCGCCGCCGCCGAGGAGCGGTTCTCGTAATCGTCGTAGAACGTCTCCGGCTCGAGGATCTCTTCATTCTCGTACATGTCAGCGTGCTTCTCGTCCGGTTCCCATTCCCGGTGCGGCGCCTTGTGGTGCACCATCATGGCGAAAGGCCTGCTTCTGTCGCGCTCCTTCAGCCACTGCAGCGACATATCCGTGACCAGATCGGTGACATACCCGCTCCACACCTTCTTCCCCGCTGAATCGATCAACTCCGGATCGTGGTACAACCCCTGGCCCGGCAGGACTCTCCAGTCGTCAAAGCCTGTGGGCTCATGTTCCGGCCCCTGACCGAGGTGCCACTTGCCGAACAAGGCTGTCTGGTAGCCGGCCTCCTGCAGCAGCTTCGGATACGTCATCAGGCGGTTGTCCATGTGGGTGGCCAACGTCGTCACGCCGTTGACGTGGTTGTACGTGCCCGTCAGGATAGCGGCTCGGCTCGGTGTGCAGATACCGTTGGTGCAGAAGCAGTTGTCGAAACGCATGCCCTCGTCGGCAATACGGTCCAGGTTCGGCGTGCGATTGATCCGACTGCCGTAGCAGCTCATGGCGTGGGAGGCGTGGTCGTCGGTCATGATATAGAGGATGTTGGGACAGTCCATGAAGTCCTTTCCTGTGAGTGGCACACCGGGGACACAAAAGGCCCTGTCCGGCGTGGCGGCAAGGTGCTACACTGGCTCTGAACCGGACTGCCTCGATCAGGATATGCGACAATGACCCCGACTCTCATCAACGCCGAGGCCTGGGCGCCCCATGTGGATGCCGCCACGAGTAACCATGCGGAGGCTGGCTCTCGATGTTACGAATCCTGTGCCAATGGTTCGTTGTCGTGTTGCGGCGGCTGGCAGTTCGTCTACGACGGTGTGACTCCCGGCCATCACTATCGCCTGTCCTGGAGGGCCGAGACACGAGACCTGGCGCAGCCCCTGGACATGCTGGTGGGACATGTCTACTGGGGCACGGTCGAACCTGAATGCTTCGTGCCCGGTACGGCTGTGATCTGGGATTACGTTGAGGCCGACGTCGACGGCGGTGTGCACGAGTTCTCGGGAGAATTCGCCGCACCTGAGAAGGCAACCACGGCCACTGTCCGCTGCACGCTGCGCTGGACGGCACGGGGTTCGGTGGTCTGGAGTGAACCCATGGTGCAGGATCTGGGCCCCCGACGGGCTCCGCCCCCGGTACGCGTCGCTGTGGTCACGGGATCCGAGGCATCCACCGAGGGAACGCGACCTGACGTACAGCACTGCGTCGATCTCTATGCCGGGCTGGCGGAGAGGGCCTGCCGCGACGAGAACGCCCGGCTCGTCGCCCTGCCCGAGATTGCGCTGCAGTGGAACATCCCGGGCCATCCCTACGACCACGCCGTCGACGTACCCGGACCGGAAACCGACCGCTTCGCACAGATCGCCCGAGCCCACAGCGCGGTCATCGTCGTCGGCCTGCACGAGCGGACTGCCGGCGCCGTTTACAACAGTGCCGTCGTCATCGGCAGCGACGGGCAGATCGCGGGGGTGTACCGCAAGGTGCATCTGGCTTCCACCGAGGCCATGTCCGGCGTACTTCCCGGAGAGGGTTTCCCGGTGATGGACACGGGTGTGGGTCGCGTGGGCTGCATCATCTGCATGGACAGCTCGGCAGCCGAATCAGCCCGCATGGTGGGCCTCAACGGGGCCGACTTCCTGGTGCTGCCGATCATGGGCGACCACCGCGCCAGTGTATGGAAGCCGGGATCTCCGAGGCTCGACGAAGACCGCTGGCGCTGCATCCAGCGCACACGTGCCATGGACAACCAGTTGTGTATGGTCGTGGCTCGCAACCGGGGGCTGGGCAGCTGCATCATTGACCGTAGCGGTGAGGTGCTGGCGTACAACGATGGCAGTCAGGATCTCATCGTCGCTGACGTGGCGCGGGAGGACGGCTATCGCAAGTGGAATGGCGGCTGCTTCCGTCAGGTCAACTGGCGCCAGCGCCGTCCCCACCTGTATGGCGCCCACACGCTGGGTGAACCGGAGGCGCTGCGTCAGTTACGGCTTGCCTGACCCCCAGCGCTGTAGTCGCAGCCCCGCCGCGTCACGCGCCATATCGTCAGGTCGGTTCGGCAGATCTAGGTCGACGGCTCGCGTGTTCGGGCAGCGAAAGAAGGGCTGGATGTGGGCCGGCAGCCCGGCAACCTGCGCCGGGTCACGCTCCGCCACAGCGTCGACCGGTCCCGCCCAGGCCGGCCGGTAGGCGATGGCATACAGGCGCCGGGAATGATCACTGTGATTCGGGTAATTCCCGTGGAACACCTTCTGGTTGATAATCACCGCCGAGCCGGCGTCGCAGGTGACCATACGTTCGTCGGGATGGCTGAGGTACCGGTGGTAGGGATTGGCGTCACGGTGCATCGACAGGTGCGAGCGCCGGATCACCTTGAAAGGTGACCGTTCCGGCGTCAGATCGTCGAGATAGTAGAGGACGCGGACCAGCACGGGCGAGCTGGCCTGCAGGCCGAAGATCTTCGAGCCGTAGGGTTGGGCATCGGTGTGGATGGCGATACCCGGGTGACCCGGGTCAGACACAGCATACGCGCATGACGTGCACAACAGCTCGTCGTCGAACAAGGCCTGCAGGAACTCGACGACCGGCCGGTTGGCGATCGCGTCGATCGCCACCGGTGAATCCGTCCACTGCACATCGGCACAGCCGTGCTGATGCTGGCTGTAGTCGACCGCCTTCGTCGGCAGGCCGCCGAGCTCGTCGCGAATCGACGCCAGTTGATCCCCGGACAGTACATCGGGCAGCAGCACGAAGCCGTCCAGCTCGATGGACCGGACCCGCTCGCCATGGGAGAGGCTGGCCCAGTCCGTCTCATCCCGTAGCGCGGCGGCAAGGTCTTCGCGCTGGTTGGTGAAGGACGTGTCCATGATCGCTCGGCAATCAGGCATGTGAGGTACGCCCCGTCAAGCGATGGCTGACTGGCCCTGCGAGAGTGTTGCCTCCATAATAGATCCACTCATCGACAACAGAGGTCTCCCATCTGGCAGGTGATATGAAAGCTCGGCTCTCGGCGGTACTCCTGGTGCCCTTCTTCCTTCTGAGCAGTATCTCTCCCTCCGACGCTTCGGAAGGCATCGTCGCCATCCATCTGCTGGGAAAGACAACCGACTCCCTGCTGGTTGAGCTTGGGGACAACATCCCGGCGCTGGCCGAGCAGGGCATCGATCTCATCTTCCTCGAGGTCGACTACAGCTTCGACTTCCAGTCACACCCGGAATTGCGCCAGGGGGACCGCTACATCACTCGCGCGGGGGCACAACGCCTCGCCGAGATCTGCCGCACTCACGATATCCGCCTGATCCCCGAGTTTCAGTCCCTGGGACATCAGTCCTGGGCGGCCCAGACCTTCCCCCTGTTGACCGTCTATCCGGAACTCGACCTCACACCCGGAGCGTTTCCTGAAAATGAGGGCATCTACTGTCGGGAGTGGGACCCCACCAATCCCCGCGTCAACCAGATCGTCTTTCCCCTGATCGACGAAATCGTCGAAGCCTTCGATGCCGACGGCATTCATGTCGGCATGGACGAGATCTTCCTGCTGGATTCCGAGCACGCGCCGAATACGAAGGACAAGGATCCCGCCGAGCTCTTCGCCCAGGTGGTGAACGAGTTCCACGATCACTTTGTCAAAGACGGGGGACTGGAGATGTTCCTGTGGGGCGACCGCCTCATCGATGGCACCCTCTACCCGCACGGTGAGTACGAGTCCTCCCTCAACGGCACGGCCGCTGCCGTCGACATGATCCCCACCGACATCGTCATCTGTGACTGGCACTACGAGCCGCTGGAGACCTACTCCTCCATCCCGATGTTTCTCGACAAGGGATTCCGCGTGCTGCCCAGCAGCTGGCGCAAGACCGACGCAGTAGAGGCCCTGGTCAAGTATTCGTACAGCCTCGAGCATCCGAATATGATGGGGCACCTGCTGACGACGTGGGGCAATCTCGATCCGGAGCGCATGCTCGAATACCCGCCACTGCTGTCCGCTGTGCGGACGATCGAGGAAGGCCTCTTCTTCGATGTCTCCTTCCACGTCCAGTCGGTGTCGGCAGACGGCAGGATCACCATCGCGATAGCCGCTCGTGGCCAGGGGTTGGAGATCCGTTTCACCGATGACGGCACGTTGCCCGACAGGCGATCGACACGCTATGAAAACCCGGTTGCCATCGACGAAAGCACCGTGCTCAAAGCGATCTCCTATCGCGATGGCGTGCCTGCCTCCGCTGTGAGCGAGAGGCGTCTCGTAGTGCACAAAGCGACGGGCAGGGCTATCTCACTGGCAACGCCGGCGAGCCCGCAATATCCTGCCGAGAACGGCGCTGCCGCCCTGGTCAACGGCTCGACAGGATCCGCCTCCTACGCCGACGGCCAGTGGGTCGGCGCCGAGGGTACGGATCTGGAGGCACTGATCGACCTGGGTGGAGAAACCGTCGTCTCGAGGGTAGCGGTCACTTCGATGAACAACTGGCCGAACTGGGTCCATCACAGTCGCCGCGTCGAGGTTTCCGGTTCGACGGATGGGGATGATTTCACCAGACTGGGCGAGATCGGCGACATCGAATCGGATGAACCAAGTGTCTCTCTGGCCATCATCTTCGACCCGGTCACCACGCGGTATCTCAGGGTCGTGATCTACAATCAGCTGATTCCAGAGGGCTACAGCGGAGCCGGCGAACCGGCCTGGTTGTTCGTTGACGAGATCGTCGTCGAGTGACGTACCGGAGTTCTGTTGCCGGGACTCAGTAGGCAACCGCCAGCAGACGACTGTACTCCTCGGTACGCGAGTCCCCCTCCACGCTGATACGCAGCAGGTAGGTCCCGGGAGCCACCCTGGCGCCGCTGTCGTCGTTGCCGTCCCAGCTTATGAGGTAGCGCCCGGCGACAGCGTCGGCCAACTCCAGCGATCGCAAGGCACGTCCCGACAGGTCATATACCAGGGCCGTCACCGGTCTTGGCGTCAGCAGCTTCAACAGGTCGAACTCCATGTCGAGACGATCGTGCACGCCATCATCGTTCGGCGTCAGCACGGAGGTGGACAGGCTGACGTTGGCCAGCAGATCCGCGGTCTGCGGCAGAGAGACTGACACGGTCTCGCTGCTGACGATGTCGCTGGCGTCGCCGGCGTCCACGCGCTGGCGCACGTCCCCAAGGCTCGTGTTCCCCAGAAACAGATTGAAGCGTGTCTGATTGCGGTAGATCGTCGAGCGGAAAGAGACCTGCACGAGATCCTCCGACTCGAGCATCTCCGGCAGGGTGACGACAAACCCATCGTGGCGGACCACATCCAGCTCATAGTGTGCGAGGGCGTTCTCGGCGACACGGCGCAGGCGACGCACCCGGCCCCGGGCGGTCAGCTGGTCAAATGGCAACATGGTCAGGGATCGCCCCGCAGCACTCGGTACCGGACCACTACTTCTTCTTACTCCTGCTTTCCTTGCCCTTTCCATAGGGCTGCCCGGAAAAGATGGCCCGGACTTCGGCGGCGGATTTGGCTTTCGCCAGCTTGCCCATCCGCTCCTCTTCTTCGTCGCGCAGCTTGTACAGATTGTCCACGACCTGCTGCAGCCGGTCTGCCGGAAACTTGCAGGCGCCGTTCTCGTCCATGTGCACGATTTCGCCAGGGGCCACGTCCATACCGGCAACGTGCACGGGCGCATTCACGGCGTACACATCCTGGCCGCCGTGACCGGGGCAGACGCCGCTGAGCAGGTACTGAAACTTCATGGACCGGATCTCGTCGATGTCGCGAGACGGTCCGTTCGACACGGCGCCGAGGCATCCCATCGCTTTCATCGCCGTCGTCATGTTGCCGCCGGACAGGCCGATCTTGCCGGCCAGTTCGGGCGGGAACTTCTGCTGAAAACAGAAGATCGTCGGCTTCGGCGACGCGTCCATCGCGTCGTACACGTCCATGTTGCTCAGGCGTTTGTACGTCGTGTCTTCCGGTCCGTACACGGCGGTTACCGCGTACCCGGCCAGGGCGCCCAGTTCGGGGTACATACAGCGCAGGCTGTGGTCGGTGTACCAGTTCTCGGACAAGGGATGGTAGAGCCCGAGACACAGCGGATGTGATGGATAGGTGGCGACCACGTTGGTCACCGACGGCGTATCGAACTGACGGATCTCTTCCAGAAGCTTCCGCTGCTTGCTCTTGCCCATCTCTGTTTCCTCTCAGGTAGCGCTGCCCGGCGGATCGTTCCTCTCGACGACCGTGATCTGATCGGGTTGATTGGGTACGACACAGAGGAACTCGAAGCGCTGGTCCCCGTCGACACTGTAGGAGTGTGGCACATGGGCCGGAATGTGAACCGAATCTCCCGCTGCGACCTGTACTGTCTCGTCCCCGATACGTATCGTCGCCTTGCCTGTGAGCACGTACTGGCCGTGCTCCACTGTGTTGGTGTGGTACGGCATGCCGCCGCCCGGCTCCATGACGAAGCGCCGGATGGCGAAGTGTGGCGACAGGTCGTCACCGATCAACACCTGCCTGGCCGTCGCCGTGCCACCGGGGACGGTATCCAGAGCGATATTCTCAGGTCTGCGAACCGTCATCCTTCGATCTCCTGCGAGTAGCTGCGGCTGGCCGCGTCGAGGGTAGCCAGGGACTCAGCCGGGAGCTCGAATCGCACGCCGTCGATCATCTCGTCTACATGGTCTGGCGACTCTGCCCCGCCAAGGACGACACTCACAGCGCTCTGCGCCAGCACCCAGGCGACACACACGGCTCCGCGCGACGTACTCAGCTCAGCTGCCACGGCGTCCACTGCCTCGAGCAGTCCCACCAGGAGCGATCTTGCATCGAGCCGGCGCCCGGGCGCCAGGTCGCCGCGATCCATCGGGCTGAAGGCGAGCAGACCCAGCCCTGATGACTGGAGCACGGGGAACATGTCGTTCTCCAGTTGGCGGGTGCGCGATCGGCCATCATCGGTGAGAGCTGCGCCGGCGATCGTGTAGTAGTCCTCCACGCCCATCGGCGGTGTCAGGCCTTCGTCGCCGGCGATGTGACAGAGTTCTTCGACCTGAGCGGCGCTGTGATTCGACACCCCCCAGTGCCGGATCCGGCCGCTGTCGAGCAGACGTTGCATGGCCTCACACAGTGCCGCCATCGGCGTCACTCGATCCGGTGAGTGCAGCAGATACAGATCGATGACGTCGGTATCGAGTCGGGCACGACTGCCGTCGAGTTGTTCGCTCAGATAGGCCTCCGTGAAAGGCCTGTGGATCCCGGGTGTGCCATCGGCGGCCGGAGGGTCTGACGGAGACACCTTCGTACAGATCACGACGTCGTCGCGGCGCCCGCGCAGGGCGGCGCCGAGCAGGCGCTCGGAGCCGCCCCAGCCATAGGCGTTGGACGAGTCGAAGAACCGCACGCCGCGGTCGAGGCTGTGGTGCAGTACGGCCGTCGCGCGACGGTCGCTCGGGTCGCGCTGCAGCGTGCGGAAGGCGGTCCCCTGACACAGGCGCGTCACCTGTGGGCCGTCCCGGCCGAAGCGGGTGCTGGGCAACTCGGTCGGCGTCATGGGCTGTGGAGCGGCCTCACAATGGCGTCGTCGGGCTCGGCGTCGATGCAGGCCCCAGCGCCTCACCCTGTTCCTGAGCCCACTGCTGCGCCTCGGTGACCAGGACATCCGGCTTCTTGCCGGCTTGGATTCCGGCCATCCCCTTGATGACGAGGCAGTGCCGGCGATGCAGGGCGACACGCTGTTCCTGCAGCAACGGCTGCATCACTTCCATGAGGCGCGCTCCTCCCGGGTTTGCCTGTACGGACTCGGCCATGGCCGCCGAGAGGATGGGTTCACCCACCAGATCCACGATGGGCGCCAGCGCGATCACCCCTCGATGCCGGGCGAGGAAGGCCATATCTCGGAAGAACTCGACGAGCTGCGCCAGCGTCATCAGATGCATCGGCGTCTGTCGCAGCATGGCTGCCAGGTCGTCCGCCGTGGGTTCGCGCCGCGGCGCCACCTCGTCCACCGGCTCCTCGACGAAGTAGGTCGTCAGCTTCTGTGCGACGATGGCCGGGTTGTCGCCGGACTGGATCGCCATCCAGCCTTCGATCGCCATGTGCCCGCGGATCGTACGGTTGCGCAGGATCGTCGCCGCCCGGATCTCCAGCATGTCCACCACCAGGGCCGGCTCGGTGCCATCGACGGTCAGCCGGATGCCCTCGGTGAGTAGCGTTCCTCTGAGGCCCCGGATACAGGCTTCCAGCGACAGGATCCCCAGCTTTCGAGCCCGGTCCGCCAGCGCCCGAATGGTGCCTGCCAGCTCTTCTTCGCTCAGCTCCAGCAGGGGGCGGGCGATGTGATCCAGTCTCGGATCATCCGGCGGCGGGGGTGAGGTCGACGATGGCGTGTCCGACGCGTCCGGCGGCCAGGTGATCCACTCCGGCAGGGACCGCACCTGCGCCAGCAGGCGAGTCCGGGCGTCGTCGATCTCTGCCGCCGGCAGGTCGCCGACGAACTCGATCTCGGAGCCGATGAACTCACGAACACGTTCTGACATGTTCCCCAGGAACCGCTCGACCACCGGCTCGGGAGCGCCCACCAGGGCTCGCACCAGGTCCGCCTGGTCCACCTCGCGCATCAGGATCTGCGTTTCGCGATCCGTCATGTGCACGAGAGCATCGAACCCGCCACCACCGTTGACGGCGGCCAGCAGTTCCTCCCATTTGGCACATCCGTATTCACAGGCCAGCGCGTGTTGCGCCTCCTGCAGTGACAACTCCATCCCCTGCAACTCGTCGTCGGTCAGCTTACCGGCGCGTGGCAGGTACTGGCGGATACGAGACGCAGCATCGGCCTCACCGTCGGCGAAGGCCTGGCGCAACTGCTTGGACTGCTTCTTGAGAAACTCGAGATTCGCCCGGGCGGGCAGCGAGATAGACATGGATCACCCTCATTCCGTTAGGCGCCTGGCGTCCGCTCCTTCAGGCAGGAAGAAGGTGTGTGCTATGTGATGTGCAACTGCAGGGGTGGGTTCAACCCTTCCCGCGGACAGAGCGGCTCCCCCGACGAGCCTAGGTACATGAGATAGCTCGCCGGGGGGCACATGTCAATTCGATTCTGTCGCTGCGGCGTTCCGCATGGCGTCAGCCACCTCCTCGGCCCCACTACCGGCGATCACACCCAGGATGCCGGCTCCGATGGCACGCAGTCGGATCTCCAGAGCAGAGACCTCCACGTCGATCATCTCGCTCAATCTGTCGAGCAGACTCTGTGTTCGGTCGCCGCCAGCGAGAGCCTCAAGAGCATACCGAAGCAGTGGATGATCCACGGCCTGCGCCGCCGGCGCCAGTGCTTCAAGGCCTGCATTGCGGGCGGTGAAACCAAGATGCAGGAACAACTCGGCGATGTCAGCCGGTGTGCGGGTCGTCAGCCACTCCCTCTCGATCCAGTCACGAAGGACGGCTCCCACGATGTCTTCCTGCGAGCGTGTCGGCGGGGCCCACACGTCCGGGTCGAGGAATCGAGCCTGCATCTTACGGTAGATGATGTGCGGGTTGTCGCCGGCCTGCAGGGAGCCGATGCCGTCGCGCATCATCATCAGTCGCTGGCGCCGATTGCGCACCATGGTCTGCGCCCGCGTGCCCACCAGGTCCCTGACGAAATCTGGATCGGTGCCGTCCACCGCCAGTCGCAGACCTTCGTCGATAGGGCCCGGGTATCCGCCGCATCCACTCAGTGACTGGATCCCCTCGCGTTTCACCTTTACGGTCAGCTCGCCGTAGATCTGCGCCAGTTCATCGATACTCAGCTCCTCGAAGCCGCGGCCCTGCAGTGGATCCGGGGTGGCGGTCATCGGGTCCGGCAGCTCTCCCGACCAGGACGGACGATCGGCAGGTGGCGGCCACTGAATGCGGGCGTCCCGGCCGAGTGCGCTGGCCCACTCCACCACCCGCTGACGCGAGGCCCCCAGTTCGTGTGGTGGCAGATCAGGAGCGAGTCGCTCGCTCTCCTCGAGGATGAAGGTCCGCACGCGTTGCGACATGTTGCCTAACAGCCGCCCGCGCACGGCGTCGGGAGCGCCGATCACCGCTCTGGTCAGGTCCGGCATCGACATTTCACGCAGGATCTTCTGCGTGTCCTGGTCGGTGAGCCGCGCCAGATCCTCAAAAGTGGCCGAGGGCGGTGTGGGCGGCCACGGGAAGCCTTTCTCGATGGCCAGCTGCCGGGTCCGGCCCAGGATAACCTGCTGTGCCGTTTCGGCCTCAGGAGCGGTGACCTCGATGCCCAGGATCTCGTCGGCGATGGTGCGGGCGACACGGCGGGACATACAGGAGAAGACGGCCTCGCGAACGTGCTCCGGCATCATCGACAGGGCCCGCACCCAGTCTCGCTGGTCGGTATGTCGCAGCACCTCCTGCAAGTCGGATCTGGGCAGGTCAGCGATGGCGTCGAAGGGCGCATCGAGGAGAGCCCGCAGCTCGTCCCAGCTGGCCAGGCCGTACTCCTTGCCGAGAACGTGCTGAGCTTCCTGCAGGGACAAGTCGAAGCCTGGCACATCATCGTTGGATAGTGCGTCGGCGCGCGGTAGATGTTCGCGGATTCGGGCGATGGCGTCGGCGTCGCCGCCGTCAAAGGCTCTGTGCAGAGCCTTGGCCTGCTTGCGCAGATTTTCCAGACTGGCCCGAAGGGGCAGCTGGTTGTCAGACATGATTCACCCTCTCTCTATACTCGCCTGGGTGTCCGCTGGGTTCAGGCTGGAAAGAAGGTGCTATGGCGCTCGGACTTCGAGAGGTGGGCTTGGCCCTTCCCGCGGACGTGGCGGCTCCCTCAAACGAGCCTCAACCAAGTAGATAGCTCGGTTCGGATCGAAAGTCAACAGGGCCTTGCCGATGATGTTTATCAATGCTACTATTTCATCAAATAGGAGCCGCGGAAGATGCGAATTACCGTCGATATTGACGCAAACCAACTGAAGGAAATACAGCTGGCAACCGGACAGCACAAGAAATCCCCGGCGATTCGCCAGGCTCTGGATGAGTTCGTCGCGGAGCGTAGGCGCAGGCAGTTTCTGAGCAAAGTGATGGACGGGCGGACGGACTACTCCCTGACCAACGACCAGCTCGAAGCTCGAGCGTCCTATGACGCTGATTGACACGTCGGCATGGATCGAGTTCCTCCGTCGATCAGGTGATCTGACCGCCAAGGGTCGAGTGGCATTCTACGTCGAGGTCGGATCGGCCGCGATCTGTGGACCCATCGAGCTTGAGTTGCTGGCCGGAGCCCGCAGGTCCGAGGTCGGGGATATTCAGACCGCAGTCGCTCTGTGTACGAATCTGGACTTCAACTCGGAGTGCTGGCGCCTCGCGGCAACCATGGATGGTTCTCTACGAGCGAAGGGCGTCACAGTTCCTCGGGATGACATCTTTGTCGCTGCCGCCTCGATGCACCATGGTGTCCCCATCTATGCCCACGATTCTCACTTCGAGCTCATGCGCGATAGGGGCGGTCAGAAGCTCCAACTCGTCCCTGGTTGATCACTCAGTTCCCTGCGCCTGGGGGTGACGCGCTGTTGGAAAGCCGTGTTCCTCGCACCACTCCTTCAGCGGATTCTGACCGCCGTGCACCTGAAACTCCGCCACGTCAGCATAGGGCTCGCCAACAAGAAACCGCTGCAGCGGTGTCAGGCGGGTGATGAACTCGCGTGACTGCGTGCGGTAGTCTATCGGCACCACCCAGCGGTAACCGTAGCCGATCATGATCACCTTGCGCGTGTCCGGTCCCAGGTGGATGGCACCGGCATGGAACGTGCGATTCTCGAAGATCAGGCAGTCACCGGGCTGCAGACTCGGCTCGACGGCACCTGCGGGATCGCCGTCGTCGGTGGTCTCGGGTGGGACGTCCAGCAGATGGCTGCCGGGTGCAACCATCGTTGCGCCCCGCGACGGCTGGCTCAGATCCGTCAGGTAGTAGGCGCACTTCACCAGCAGCCGCGGAATCGCCCGATGCCCCATGTCGTCCATGGCCATGGCGTAGTCACGATGCCATCCGGGCCGGCGTTGACCTGGCGGGGTGTCCGGTGGATCGGGCTGCCGGTGGATCAGGTGGGACGTCATGACCTGCAGATCGGCGCCGAGCAGCTGCACGACGGTGGGCAGGATTGTCGCATGGTCGATGAGCGGCACGAAGGCGTCGTCCAGCGCGATCGTGTTGCGGAACCCGTCGTAGAGCCGGTCCGGTGCCTGCTGCCTGCCGGTACGCAGATCGCTGGCCAGCAGGCGATCCCCCGCGGCCAGCAGCGTCTGGATGGTTGACTGCTCCAGGGCTTGCCGGACGATGAGGTAGCCCTGCGTGTCGAAGTGATCACGATCCGCTTCTGACAGAGGTGTGCTGTCGAGCACATCGGCCGTCCTTTCGTGTTCAAGCGCGTTGCGGCCCTTATTCTATGGCTTCACCCTCTGCGCGAAAGCGCCAGATCCGGGAGTCACCATGGCCAGCATCCGTTCCGTAACCCTCACCGAGTTCCAGTTCACCGTTGACGACATCGGTCTCGAGCAGGCCGCCGCCGGCGTCGGCAACATGGCCTATGTCAGAGGGTCCGAGTTCTTGGCCAAGCGTTTCGCCGTTCGTATCGAAACCGACGATGGCTGCTGCGGCGAATACGTTACCCACTGGGTCGGCACGCCCTCCTCCTTCGCCCAGGCGCAGATGCTCGCACCGACGTTGATCGGCCGTGATCCCGAGCATCGAGAACAGATCTACGACGATCTCAAGCGTGAGCTTCGCGCCTACGATCATATGGGCCACGGAGCCCTCGACATCGCCATCTGGGACCTTTGTGGCAAGCTCAAGAACACCTCGGTGAAGTCCATGCTCGGCGGCTACCGTGACCGCCTGCCCACTTACGCCAGCACCTATCACGGCCAGGAGTCCGCCGGTGGCCTCTGTTCGCCCGAGGCCTTTGCCGACTTCGCCGAGGAGTCAAAGGCCAGGGGTTTTCACGGGTTCAAGATCCACGGCTGGAACGACGGCAACGTCGAGCGTGAGGTCAGAAACCTGATCGGTGTACGCCAGCGGGTCGGCGACGGCTGGCGGTTGATGCTCGACCCGGCCTGTCAGCTGCGGACCTGGATGGACGCCCTCACCGTGGGACGGGCGTGTGATGAGGCCGGCTATTTCTGGTACGAAGACCCGTACCGCGATGCCGCCGTCTCCTCGTACGGGCATCAGCGGTTGCGAGACCAGTTGCAGACCCCCTTGCTGATCAGCGAGCACGTTCGCGGCCTGGAACAGAAGGCCGCCTTCCTGATCAACGGTGGCTGCGATATGATCCACGCCGATCCCGAGTACGACATGGGCATCACGGGTGTCATGAAGGCCGCCCACTTCTGCGAGGCCCTGGGTCTCGATCTGCAGCTGCATGCCTGTGGACCGGCACACCGGCTCTGCATGTCGGCCATTCGCAACACGCACATGTATGAAATGGCGTTGATGGGACCGGGCATGCCCAACGTCGTCGCCCCGGTATATACCTGCGGCTATTCCGATCAGCCGGCGGACCTGGCAGCGGACGGCTGTGTTCCCGTGCCGGATGGGAAGGGCCTGGGCGTGGAGTACGACTGGGCCTTCATCGAAGCCCACCAGACCCAGCAGACTCGCTTCGAGTAGTCCGTTCTACAGGGAGGGAGCCAGCAGGGACAACCCCTGAGGCACGACCTCGATCGAGACGGTTGCCGGCGCTACGGTTTCACCATCGATCTGCAGCGGCATCGTCGTCGAGATGGTGACACGCTGGACTCGCGGCCAGTCCGGTGTTCTGGCCAGGGGGCTGGTGCAGCGCACCACGGCAGCTCCCATGTAGGCCCAATAGCCGTGTCCCCATCGATGCACCCGCAGGTCGGCCCGGCCATCGGCGGGGTCGGCGGCGGGACAGGGCGTCACGCCGAAGCCGTAGCAGGGCATGTTGAACAGACCCACGTTGTAGAACCTGTCGGCAGGTTCGATGACCCGCTCGCCGTCGGCTTCCACGGTAACACCGGACACACGGCGCAGGGCCCAGCGACCGCAGCCGACAGCCGCTCCCAGCCAGCGAGAACGGTGGCGCCACGCCTGGAAGTCGGCCATCACCCGCGACTCCAGCCCGACCCCCACGCTCAGCAACGACAGCGGTGCCTGAGGGTGGGTTGTCGTCATCACGTCGATCGGTCGCTCGACGCCCTCTTCGAGCACACGGACCGCCTGGCTGACACTCGTGATTCCCAACGAATAGGCGACACCATTGCCCGTACCCAGCGGCAGAATACCCAAGGGGCCCCGCGCGCCGGCACGAAGACGACGGGCGACGGCCGTGACCGTGCCGTCACCGCCAACGGCCACCGGCACCTGGTCTTGGGTGAGTGCCTCGAGCCCACGCTGCAGACCATCCTCGTCAGCAAAGGACATGACCCTGACAGCCGCCCCTTTCAGCGGTTCCCTCTCGAGAAGCTGCTGTAGCCGGCCCACGGCATCACCGCCGCGGGCTTTTTCGTTGACGAGGAAGAGGTAGGACCGCCCGCTCAATTGTTCAGGCGGTCACGTCCGCCAGCATGCGACGCGCCGTGGACTCGAGGAAGCGCAGATCGTTGTTCAGGTCGATGAAGCGGAAACCCTCGGCCAGGCGCTGACGCACCGATTCGGCATCCTTCACGGGGATCCCGCAGGGCTTGCCCGCCTTCTGGCAACCTTCGCGGAAACGCTGCAGGGCGGCCTCGTGCTCCTCGCTTCCCGCCTCCACGCCCATGGAGACGGCCAGGTCACCGGGTCCGAGGAAACCGATATCGATTCCGGGCACGCTGCAGATGGCCTCGGCGTTGTCGATGCCTTCCATATCTTCGATCTGCGGGATACAGAGAATCTGCTCATTGGCAGTCTGCCGATAGTCATCGGCAATGGTCACGCAACGCCCGGTGCCGACCGAACGGGCGCCCTGGGGCGGATAACGCACGGAACTGGCAAGCTTCTGTGCCTGTTCCGGGGTGCTGACGTGAGGAAAGATGAGGCCCCAGGCCCCGGCGTCGAGCAGACGCGCCGCCGTCACCGGGTCGTGGTCCCAGGCGCGCGCCAGTGGCACGGCACCCCGCGCCTCGATGGCGCGGAACATGTGAGCCACCGATTCCAGGTCGTAGGGAGTGTGTTCTGTGTCGACGGCAAGCCAGGGAAAACCGGCGGCGGCCATGACCTCAGCCGCCAGCGGCGAGCCCAGATTGAGCCACGAGCCAACGCTCGTTTCGCCGGCGTCCAGAGCGGTACGGATGGGATTCTGCATCATGAGCTCTCCAGGTTCAGAAACCCTCGCACACGGGGGTGATCGAGGACCGCCTCATTGAGGATGTGGTCCGGCTGGCGACCTTGCAGGGAATCGGTGACCTGCTCGTAGGTCTTGTTGTCGAGGCGCATGACCGATTCCACGGTGATGCCCCCGTTGTGATTGGTGCAGATGATCCGTGGATGATCCTTGTGCACCGAACGCGTCCCGTTCACCGGGTCATCGACGACGTAGTAGCAGAGCTTGTCTTCCTCGACGGCCCGGTGCACGTCGTCGTCGTCGACCAGGTTGCCACGCGACGGGTTGATGAGGCTGGCGTGGGGCTGCATGGCGGCCAGCTGCTCGTAGAACACGATGGTGTCATCTCCAGCTACGTGCAGCGACACGGTGTCGCAGGTCTGGAACAGCTCCATGGGGTCGGCCACGACCTCGGCGCCGTACCTGGCGGCCACTTCACCGATATCGGGACGGGTGTCGTAGACCAGCAGACGACCCGTCTCGCCGAGCAGTGGTACGGCCCGTTGCGCCACCTGCTGACCGATGCGGCCAAAGCCGTACAGCCCCAGGACCGAGCCCTGGGCTTCGAAGGTCCTGATGATGGAGAAATCGCCGCCATGGGACAGTCGGTTGAGTGTGTAGACCCGCTTGAGGGTGGCCAGCCACTGGGCGATGGCATATTCGGCGACGGCGTCCATGTGTACGGGTGTGACCGTGACAAGCACGCCGTTGGCCGTGGCCGCCTCCGGATTGACCTTGTCGAAGCCCACGCCCCAGCGGGCGACGATACGCAGGTCCTTACCCGCCTCGTAGAAACTGTCGGCGAAATAGGCTGAGTCCGCGATGACCGCCACCACGCCGTCGGCGTCGGCGTCGGTGAATTCCTGTTGTGTATAGGGGATCACCTCCCCCAGCTCCCCCAGGTCCTGAAGGCCCTGGGCACGGGAGGCGGAGGCGAACTCCTCGTTGGCAAAAATCGGCGACACCAGGATCTTACCAGCCATTGGCTCTCCTCGTTATTGTGGGCTGTCCGCCCCGTGGTTCGGCATGTCTACTCGGATCGTCATT
>PBSR01000169.1 GCA_002726335.1 Gemmatimonadaceae bacterium | reverse complement strand
TTCAGGCCGGTGTCATTGAGCCCGGATTCCGGTTCGTAGACCTCGGGGGCGCTCACCGGTTGCGGTACCTCCATGTGCCGCGGATCCGTCACAGTGCCCTCCACGGCGGGTTTTCTGACAAAGGAGTTAAGGTATTCCTGGAAGCGCAGGTCCTGCTTGCGGTACCCGGCGGTGGAGACATTTGCGATGTTGTTCGAAATCACCCGCTGGCGCAGCTGGGTGACGTCGAGGACCGCGTTGAGGGCGGGGATCTTCGTCTTGTTGAAGATGACTTTGTTCAGAAACATGACTCGATACGCTCCGTCCTCTGTGGGTGAGTCCCTCGGACCGCCATTCCTTGACGTGGTCCGGGCATGGTCCTTCGAGGGCGAAGGGAGCAATTCCTATGCCATTTCCGGGGTGCGGAAATCGCAATAGACTGTGAGCCAATGAGTTACGGGGGCCCGCCAGGCTCTGCACGGACGGGATGATCAGAGTGGGGACAGGAACTTTGTCCCGGCTGGCGGGCGGGGTGGAAAGAGTTGCCGGCTCAGTCGATGCGCGCCGAGATCCTCGGAGCGCGTCCCCCCCGCTGGTGCATGCTGGCGAGCATATCTCCGAGCAGGCCGGTTGAGAAGAACTGGATGCCGACGATGATGAGCAGGACGGCTAGCATCAGCAGCGGGTGCCGGTTCTGGATATTGCCTGCCTGAAACCACAGATACGTGATGTAGGCACCGATGGCGCTGCCTGCCATCGTGCTCAGCAGGCCCAGACTGCCGAACACGTGCATCGGCGTGGTCATGAAGCGCACGATGAAGGTCACCGACAGCAGATCGAGAAACCCGTTGAGCAGTCTCCTGGCGCCAAACTTCGAGACGCCGAACTGACGCGCGTGATGGGTGACGGGAATCTCCGTCACGCGGTATCCGGCCCAGTGGGCGATGGCCGGCAGGAACCGATAGAGTTCGCCATAGAGATAGGGCAGTGCATCCTCGGCGACTTCGCGACGATAGATCTTCAGGCCGCAGTTGAAGTCGTGGAGTCGGATCCCGGAGACGGCCGAGGTCACCAGATTGAATACTTTCGAGGGCACCGTCTTCGAGATCGGATCGTGACGTTTCCTCTTCCACCCTGACACCAGATCGTTGTCCTTCGACAACGCCTCCAGCAGGTTTGGAATCTCCGCCGGATCGTCCTGCAGGTCGGCGTCCATGGTCACGATCAACTCGCCACGCGCCTCGCGGAACCCTGTCGAGAGAGCCGCCGCTTTGTGGTTGTTGCGACGGAAGCGCACCGCGCGCAGCCAGTCAAAGCGGGTTGCGAGCTGTTCAATCACACCATACGAGCCGTCCGTACTGCCGTCGTCGATGAAGATCGCCTCTGCCGGCCGGCCCAGGTCCCGCAGGACGGAGTCGATCTTCTCACAGAGAGGGGGCAGGCTCTCCTCCTCATTAAAGAGGGGGACGACGATGGACAGATAGATCCCGTCGGTGCCCCCTTCGGGGTGGCTGCTTCGATCGGTCATGGTCCCTTTCTGATGAGTATCTCGAGCTGTCTGACGAGTTGTTGCCACTTCGTGTTCCCGGGCTGGGCTCGCCGCGCTCTCTGCGCCGCCTCGAGAGCCTCGGGGAATCGGCCCTGAGCGGCCAACGCCAGCCCCAGGTTTCCATGCCAGTCCGACCGCTCCGGCTCCAGATCCAGAGCTCGACGCAGTCTGGCCTCACCGGCGGATGGTTGACCGGCCTTGACCAGCAGGGCGCCCAGGTTACCGACGATGACCGCGTCCTGCGGCGCCGTGTGCGCTGCCTGCTCCAGCACGGCGATGGCCGAATCGAGATGGCCGGCCGCCAGATGGTCGAGACCCAGGGCCAGCAGCAGCCGCGGATCGCCGCGCAACGATACAGCCTGACGCCGCGCCGTCACAGCCTCCGCCTGCTGCCCCGATCCCTTCAGGGCATCGGCCAGCAGAGAGTAGTTGTCCGCCGTCAGTCCATCGATGCCGATGGCGTGGCGCAGTGGTTCGATGGCACGGGCCCACTGCCCGGTAGCCCCCAGGGCCCTGGCCAGCAGGCGGCTTGCCCCGGGGTTGTTCTCGTTCAGCTCGAGGCTGCGTGTCAACGCCTCGACAGCCTCCCCATGGCGCTTCATATCGAGGGCCATCTTCCCCCGCCAATGATGGTAGGTAGACTCGTGCCCGCGCCAGCTCACGGCGTTGCGTAGAGAGAGAATGGCACGATTCCCATATCCCTCGGACCGATGGTGCTGGCTCTGCAGGAAATATACGTCTCCCAGCAGCATGCACAGACCGCTGTACATGCCTGATGCTGCGATGATGGCGATAGTGGTCAGGAGCCCGACACGACGCCACAGCCCGGTCAGTGAGAATCGCCCCTCGCTTCCGGCCAGGTGAGTCGTAGCGCCAGCCACGAGCCCGCACAGAATCCAGACGTGTGTCCCGGAGACCGGATCCCGCAGATTGAAGCTGAAGAAGGCGTGGGTCGTGGCAGCAGCCAGTGCGCCGAGGCATCCCACCGCCAGCGATCGGTCCACTTCCCGGTCGGTGAGATCGACCTGTGCCAGCCGCCACGCCGACCACAGACCGGCAGCCAGCAGCCATACGAGGGCCGCCGCGCCGAAAACACCCGCGTCGGCCCAGGTTTCGAGGTATTCATTGTGCGCGTGATACGGCTGGTTGCCACGCCGTCCCATCAACTGCTGCCACTCCCTCTGGGCAATGGTGCTGCGATGTGCGGGCAACTCGAGACCAAAGTGACCGGGACCGACGCCCAGCCAGGGACTGTCAGCCACCAGTTCCAGACTGTCGCGCCAGATCAGCAGCCGCATGGCGCGCGAGAAGTGAGCCGGGTCGAATGTCGTCATGGCTCGTGCCCAGGAGGCGTCGACGACCTCCTCGATGGCGTCCGCCGCCGTGCCCCCCCCCGTCAGAGGAACGGACTCCAGCACAAAACCGGCAACCGGACTCAGAAGTCCAGCTGCGAGCGCCGCCAGCAACAGGCGCCGTCCCCATTCTTTGGCGCGCGGCGCTGCCCAGACCATGGCAACGGCGGCGACGCCCACACCAAACCAACCGCCCCGACTGCCCCCCAGCACGAGCATCACGGCACAGATCGCCGCCACGAACCCGGCCAAGACCCTGAACCGGGTCGACCACCGAGGCACAGACCAGCCGCCGTACACCGACAGTGCCAGTGCCAGAGGCAGAACGATTTCGATGTAGTGGGCGACGAAATTCGTGTTGCCCAACGATGACAGTGGAACTCCCCGGAATACGGTGGGTAAGGACATCAAGTCGTAGCCCACCACCTGCAGCAGACCGATGGCACTGACCACGCCGGCAAGGCCGAGCAGGCACAGCACGAGCCGCCGTGACCGGGTCGGATCTCGAGCCAGATCGGCGCTGACGACGAACAGTGCCAACCACTGGGCCCAGGCCAGCCAGGTCTCCAGGGCGAGCATGAGATTGCGTGCGCCGCTGGCGGCCACCGCAGAGATCGTGAGCAACAGGATGAATGGCAGGTGCAGGGCAGATCGTGGCCACACCATGTGGCCCTCGAGGAGACGGGCCAGACCCCAGGCAAACACCGCAACGCCGGTGACCATGTGGAACAAGGCGGTCTTGCCGAGGAAGTTGTCTGCCAGCCTCGGCGTGTAGAGCAGCGTTACGGAGACGACCATGGCCATGATGGTGATCTCCGAAGCCCGCAGCAGGATCATCGCCCACCGCTGACGATCCGCCGTCATGCGTCCTCCCCTGCCCGGCCGCTGGCCAGGCCCATGAAGGCGAGCCCGAGGGATCCGGCAGCCACGTTCAGCGCCACATCCTTCAGTTCGAAAAAACGCTGGGGCAACACCCATTGTATCGTCTCATCACCAAAGCCGATGGCAGCCGTCAGGCTGAGAGCCCAGGCGTAGGCTGCCCGGGGTCTCATATCGAGAAGCAGCGCCCGGCAGAGCAGATAGGCCATGAACCCGTACTCCAGCAGATGCAGGCGCTCGGCGGGAAACCGGCCGAAAACCGATAGCAGCCAGGCGTACAGTCCAAGTACGACGGCCAGCGCCGCCAGCCTCCAGTGCACGCCTTCGAGCCGCGCCCGGCGCCAGGATCGGGCACCCAGGGCCAGCGCCAGGCCACCGACGAGGATCGTCCCCAGGTGGGAGATGCCGGCGGCGCCTGCGTGTTCTCTGAGTCGCTGCCACACATCGGGAAAGACCGGCACGGTGGCGTAAACGAAGATGACATATGCCACGGCGGGTCCCCAGGCCCGGATCCTGGCCTCACCGAAACGCTGCAGACGCGGCCAGAGAAGGGCCCCGGCGATGGCCAGCAACAAGGCCCACGCCGTGGCATCGGCCACGGGGATCCCCCCCAGCCATAGGCCGAGGTCGAGCAGGCCGAGGGCCAGGCCGCAGGCCAGATTGACGAGTTCGTCTGCTGTCCGGCTCGTAGCCCCGGCGAGAAGGAACAAGCTCCCGGAGAACGACCATCCACCAGCGTCGGAGGGTGCCAGGTCGAAGGTCACCCAGTCGCTCGCCGCTGACGGTTGTCCTTTCGGGTAGACGCGGAAGCGCCACGGATTGTACAGGACGAGGGAATTCCAGAAGTCAGCATGGAAGGGACCGTAGGAAGGCGTGTTCGACGACACGTCGAGCATGCCATCCAGGTGATAGGCCCCGCGACCGATCTCATACTCGATCGTGTATGGCTCACGTGGACCCCCACTCCACTCCAGTTGAATCGTCTGCCCGGCTCCGATGTACTCGAAGGTATCGCCTGAGGCGGGAAAGAAGATGTCAGTCCGCGCCTCGCCGACCGATGACGACGTCTCAGCTGCCGGGGCAGGTACCGCAACCGGGCCCTGGACCCGGGGATTGGCCAGCCTCCAGGCGGTCAGCAGTGTCAGCAGGCTGTCAGCAACCTGAGGATGATCCCGGGAGACCTCGTCGTCCTCCCGCGGATCAGCGGCCACGTCATACAGTTCGACCGCGCCTTCGGGTGTGCTCCAGATCAGCTTCCACTTGCCGGTGCGAATGGCGAGCGTGCGGGAGGCGTACTGTTCCATATCCGCGCCGTAGCCTCCGTGGGAGGTCTCCAGATACACCGGTCGAGATGGCAGGGAGCCGCCGGAAAAAAGCGGCCGCAGGGAGCGGCCCTGTACGCCGGCGGGAATCGGGGCCCCCACCATCTCCAGGAGCGTCGGCATGACGTCGATGGCCTGCACGATCTGCTCGTCGATGACGAGGCCGGGCGGCAACAGCCTGGGTGCCCAGAAGATCAGGGGGATGCGGATCACCTCTTCAACGAGGCTGCCCTCTTTGTGCGTTGACACGTGACCGATGACGCCGTGCTCGAGCAGTTCTTCCCCGTGGTCGGCGGAAACGACGACGATCGTATTGTGGTGCAGTCCCTGCTCCCGCAGCACGCGCCCGAGGCGGCGGAACAGACGGTCGTCCATGCGTCGGACCTCGCCGTCGTAGAAGGCATCGATCCAGCGCTTGTCCCACGGCGCGAAGTCGAGTGTGCCTCGGGGCAACAGTACCTGCGTCTGTACGAGGTTCACCTTCTCGTTGGCCAGGAAACGCCGCACCCAGGACATCGGATTCCACCGGTGACCGAAGGCGTTGCCGGCGAACAGGGCTTCGTACTCCTTCCCGGGGGCATAGGGCTGGTGCAGATCACGGTAGTGGTAGTAGAGGAAGAAGGGCTGGTCGCTGCTGCCGGCCTCTTCCTCGAGCCAGCGGAACAGCAGCTCGTCGCCGTCATCCACGTAGCGGTTTCGACCCGGCCACGGCTCCAGTCCAAAGTGCTGAAAGTTGGGAATGTCGGTGAGGAAGAAGGTGTCCGGCGCCCGGTACCCGACGCCGCGCAGAGCTTCGGCCAGCGTCGTCACGGACGGGTCCATGCTGCGCCCCCTGATGTCGACGCCGTGGGCGGGAGCATAAAGCGAGGTGTGGATTGACACGAGGCCAGGGGCCGTCCATCCGGATGTGGTGAAGGCCTGCTTGAAGAAGACCCCTGAGGCGCTCAAGCTGTCCAGGTGTGGGCTCGTGGCGTGAGGATAGCCATCGTAGCCGATGTGATCTGGCCGAAAGGTGTCGACCGTGATCAGCAGAATATTCGGGCGTTGCCTGTCGGCAGCACCAGCTTCCTTCGGCCCCATGAACAGAGCCGTGAGACACGTGGCCAGGAGACCGAGGCACAGGCGCTGAGCGTGGCTGCTAGGCACGCGCTCGGCTCTCCTTCCACCACAGGCCGTATCCGAGAAGCACCATGGCGGTGGCGGCACAACATCCCGACAGGATCCGATCGTCGTCGAGGGCGAAGACGGCGGCGGCGCTGAACAACCCGGTCACCACGAGGGCGACGGCATCGACCTGCAGATGACTCCAGCCGGCCTGCACAAGCCGTTGATAGAGGTGCTGATCGTGAGCCCGCATGACGTTCTCACCCTGTAGCCAGCGACGGGCCATCGTGTACGTCGTGTCCACCAGGTAGGCGGACAGCGGCAATGCGGACAGCCAGAGCGGGATGCCTTCGCCGGAGACGGCCAGCGTGATCGTGCCCAGCAGGAATCCCAGACTCAGGGAGCCGACGTCTCCCATGAAGAGGCGCGCCGGTGGCGCGTTGAACAGAGCGAACCCGAGACAGGCGGCGATGAGGATGATCGGTGTCGTCTGCAGGGAACTGTCCGTGGATGCCAGCAACAGCGCCATCGCCAGACCCATAGCCGCCGTCTGCGTCACGGTGAAGCCATCGATGCCGTCCATGAAGTTGAAGACGTTCATCAGCCACATCAGCCAGCCCACGGTGATCGCCGCCACCAGGGGGCCCGGCGCCAGCACCCAGTCGCCGGTCAACTGGACGGGTGTCGCTGGAGCCAGCAGGACCCAGCCTGCTGCCGCGACAAGCTGCAGCAGGAGCTTGCGCCCGACGGACAGCGGCCGGCCCAGGTCATCGACAGCCGCCACGAGGAGAATGGCGAGAGCCACCAGCAGCGCCTGTCGCCAGGCTACCGGTACGGGGGCCAACAACAGTCCCGCCGCCATGCCGGCGCTGATGCCGATACCACCTGCGGTGGGTGTTGGCCTCGAATGGGCGCTGCGTTCATTCGGCACGTCGACGACACGCCAGCGTCGGGACACCTGCAGCACTGCCGTGGTGACGATGACGGTGACCCCCAAGGTGAGGGCCGCCGCCTGAACTTCAGCCACCGTCACGGGTGTCCCTCCTCCGTCGCCAGGATTCGCTGCAGGGCGTCGCCGAATGACAGCGGCGAGAATCCCAGGTCTCTGCGTGCGGGTTCGATATCAAAGGCCTTGTCTTCCAGCATGCGTCGTACCTGTTCCGCCCGAACCGGCAACGTCAGACCCAACGCTTCGATGAGTCCCAGTACGGACGCGGCGGCCGCAGCCGGCACAGGGACCGTACGCGGCCGCTCGCCGACGAGATGGCCGATGGTCGAGACCAGTTCGTCCCACGTCAGTGGTCGAGCACCGGCGATGGCGTAGGTCTGACCCCGTGCCCGGGAATTCGTGGGACAGGCGAGGACCGCATCCAGCACGTCCTCGACGTACACGGGCTGGTGCAGTCGGGCCCGCCCCACGGCGGGAATCAGGGCGCGACGTCGGACACGGTCCACGAGGCGACTGATGTTGCGATCGTCGCCATCCCCGAAGATCATCGATGGTCGCAGAATCGTCCACGATGCTGACGTGGCTGGACCAGGGGTGATGGCCGCCGACTCCCCCTGCAGCACCTGATCGACGGTGGCCGAAGGCACCCGTGACAGGGCCCGCAGGGAACTGACGATGACGACATGCTCGACATCGGTGGTCAGGCTTCGCAGCAGATTGGCAGTGAAGCGAACGTGGGCAAGGTGGTAGACGTAACGCACCCCGCCGAGGGCAGACACCAGAGAATCCGGTTCTTCGAGATCGCCCTGGATGATCTCGACGTGCTCCGGCATCCCCGCCAGATCGCTCGTCGAACGGGCCAGCACACGGACATGGGCCCCGCAGCCGCGGAGGCGGTGCAGCAGACGCCTGCCCGTGTACCCGGTGCCGCCGGTGACGAGAACGGTCTGTGTCTCTGCCACTTCCCTACAGCCCGTGGAGCCACGGCCGTACGGCGCGACTGCCGAGTCGAGATCGAGCCTGCAACAGCCGTCGTCGCCGCCAGGTACCCGGCAGGAGACGGAGAACGTCCGCGATACCGCCAAGAAGATGAGGGACGCGCAGGGGCTGGCGGAGACACAGATACGGCCAGAGCGCCAGATCGGTCAACATCAAGGCGGCGCCCATCTCCACGAGGAGTCCGGGCGGCGCGTTCTTCAACAAGGTCAGGTAGCGGTTCTTCAGGACATGGCGCTGGAAGACGGCGGGTTTCTCCAGGAAACGGAGGGCACCGCCGAGGGAACCGGAGCCCACATGATGGGCTCTCGCGTCGGGAGTATAGCGGACCGTCCACCCCAGCGACCGCAGACGCCACGCCAGGTCGATGTCCTCGCCATAGCTGAAATAGCGGTCATCGTAGATCTCGCCCGTCACATCGGCGGCCTCGTCGAGGGCCGCACGTCGGAAGAGCACGGCGGCACCGCTGGCACCGAATACTTCGCGTGCCGGACCGTCGGCCGTTTCGGGTCGCATGCGCAGCTGCCGACGCAGGCGAACCCCGCCGCCGATGGTGCGGCCCGTGGCTTCCTCGTAGAAGCTGCCGGTCACGGCTGCCGCCTCCCCATGGTCGTCGAGGACTCTGACCGCGGCCCGGACGAATCCGGGATCCAGATAGACGTCGGTATTGAGAGCCAGGACATAGGGCGTATCGGTGGCGGCGATGGCCCGGTTGTAACCGGCACAGTAGCCTTCGTTGCGGTCCGACCGAAACAGACGCACAGCGTCTCCCCGCGCCGCCAGCCAGGCGTCGGAGCCATCGGTGGAGCCATTGTCGACAACGACGATTTCGTCCAGGCCCGTCGTCTGTGCCTCGAGGGCGGCGAAGCATTTGGGCAGGTAGGGTGCGCCGTTCCAGTTCGCCAGAGCGGCGGCGACGGCGATGGTCACCGGGCGTTGACTCAACCGTCCGTGACGGCGGCGACGCTCTCGAGCTTGCGCGACGTCACCCAGGCGGCGATATCGGCCTGCAGGCGACGGTATTCATCGAAGACGACGGGTTTCTTGCTGCGCTCCAGCCGCGACAGACACTTCAGGTAGTGGTGTTTGGCCACGAGGAATTCGTCATCGGCCTCCGCCACCCGGTCCGCCTCCGCCAGGGCTTTCGCCTTCTTCCAGGCAACCCGGGCCATCTGCCACAGATTGTAACGCTGGATGCGATTGGCTTCCCGCATCACGCGCAGAGCCTCACCTGAGTGGCTGCGCTGATAGACCATGGCCAGGGCCTTGAAACCGAGATCGGCGTAGTCCTGCATGCGACCGCGGAAAGCTTTCTCCGCAAGGGCTGCGTCGATGTAGATCTTCCCCAGAGAAAGCAGTTGCTCGTTGACGGCATTGCTCCAGCGGGTGATCTGGATCGTCATCGGCTTCGAACTGTTCGTCGTGCCCTGGTAGCGCTCACGGGCGCTCGCCATCGTTTCCATCATGCGCGTATGACGATCGACGACGGTGGCCTCGTGCAGGCGGATCTGCTGAGTGACGTACTGGCGCGGATCACCACCCTCTTCCGCAGCCAGTTCGCTGAGCACCGCGTACAGTCTGAGAAACTCCTTGAAGTAGGTGGTCCTTACCTCGTCGTCGAGGCTGCCCGCCTCGGGGGGCACGACGATGTCTTCTGCCTTTCTTCGCTGTTCCTTGGCCAGCTGGTCACGGATCTCCTTGCGGCTGGCCTCCCATGACTTGGCGATCGCCATGTCGAGCAACCCACGGGCCGGCCCCAGGAGCTTCTTCTCCTCGGGATCGATGTCATAGATGAACTCGCGCGCTTCGAACACGTAGTAGAGGGGGTTGCGCGACATGACCGTCCCTGACTTCTGACGGGAGCGGTAACCGATACCGTAGGACTGGCCGCTGGCGATGACCTCCTGCCAGAACACGTCCAGCGAATCCGGATTGTTGATATGCTTGCACATCTCGGCCAGCCACGTCTCGTCGATGCTGGCCGGCGTCGCCTCGATCTGGGCGAGGAGAATCTTGATAATATCCTCCTCGTCCTGGGCTTTGACCTGTTCAGGGGACAACTCATCCTTCGCCGGCGTTGGCGGCGTGTCCATGACGAGACGGGGAGGAGGGGCCGGCGTGGCCGCCGGCGATGGCGGCGTCAACAGACTCATCGCCGCTCCGGCCACAGCCGCGGCGATCAACAGGCCGCCCAGGTAGAGAGGGAGTGATTTCACCGCGTACCCCGAATCCTCGAATTCAAATCCGTAAACCGTCGTATCTTTATGTTTACTTCGAAGTTACCACATTCCATTCCAGGTCGCCACAGCTCCGGAGTGCCCTTGATTCCCCTGTCTGCCAATGCCCACATCCACATCATCGCCGCCTGCGGCACGGCGATGGGGGCCCTTGCCGGTATGCTGCGGCACCGGGGATTCCGGGTGACGGGCTCTGACTCGCATGTGTATCCGCCCATGAGCGACTTCCTCCGGAATGAGGGCATCGACCTGTTTTCCGGCTTCGATGCGAACCATCTCCTGCCGGCGCCGGATCTTGTCGTCATCGGCAATGCCGTGTCTCGCGGCAACGTCGAGCTCGAGGCCACCCTGGACGCGGCACTTCCCTACGCCCATCTGCCCGAGCTCCTGCGCGACCTCTTCCTGCCGGGTCGGCTCCCCCTGGTGGTCAGCGGCACACACGGCAAGACGACTACGACAGCCCTCACCACCCACCTGCTGCGCACGGCCGGGGCCGATCCGTCGTGGCTTGTGGCCGGCCTGCCGCGCGACCTTCCTCGCCCCTATCATGTGGCCGACGGCGACTGGTTCGTCCTGGAAGGTGACGAATATGACAGCGCCTACTTCGCCAAAATCCCCAAGTTCCTGTTCTACCGCCCCCATCTTCTCGTCGTCAACAACATCGAATTCGACCACGCCGACATCTATCGCGACCTGGATGACATCCTTCGAGTGTTCGGCCAACTCGTCAACCAGGTTCCTCGAACCGGACTCATACTGGCCGGCGGAGACGACGCCAATGTCGCCGCCGTCGTCGACCAGGCCCCGGCGCCGGTGCAGACTTTCGGTCTTGGCCCGGACAATGACTGGCGCGCCGTCGACGTTCGGCAGGAGCACGGCTCGCAATCCTTCGAACTGATCGGCCCGCAGGGAGAGGCCGGCCGGCTGTGCCTGCAGTTGACGGGACAGCACAACCTCAGAAATGCTCTCGCGTCTGTGGCGGCGGCAGCCTTTGCCGGGTACGACCCGACGACGCTCGGACCCGCCCTCGGGAGTTTTATCGGCGTCCGACGCCGACAGGAACACCTCGGTTCACCGGCGGGTGTCACCTTGATCGACGATTTCGCCCATCACCCCACGGCCGTCTCTCAAACCCTGGCCGGATTGCGGGCCGCCTACCCCGACAGCCGCCTCTGGGCAGTCTTCGAACCGGCGAGCTCGACCAATGCTCGTGCCACTTTCGAGACGGAATACGTCGACGCCTTCCGTCATGCCGACGCCGCCATCATCGCCTCCGTTGTGCGGCCGGAACGCAGTCGGGATGACGAGCCGTTTTCACCAGAGCGCCTCATCCGTCGACTGCAGGACCATGGCACCGAAGCGTGGTTTCTGGCCGACGCCGAATCCATCTCAGAGTATCTCGGGGCGCAGACGGAGACCGGCGATATCGTGGTCTTCATGAGCAATGGAGGTTTCGGTGGTGTGCAGGCAAGAACGCTGGCGGTACTCGAAGGACGAACCCGTGTCTGAACCGGGCCCGCCACCGACGCTGCGCCCGGCGGCGTTGCGCCCCGGGAATCGACTCGCCCTCATCGCCCCTTCCCGTCCGTCTGAGCCCTCGCGACTGAGCGTGGCCACGGCCTGGTTGCAGAATCGCGGCTACCAGGTCCAGCCGGGATCCCGGATTCACGATCGCTACCACTATCTGGCGGGTAGGGACGCCGACCGCGCCCGGGACGTGATGGATGCTTTCCTCGACGACGATGTGGACGGCATCCTCTGCGTCCGTGGCGGCTTTGGCACCGGCCGGTTGGTGGACCTGCTGGATTACGACGCCATCGCCGCTCACCCCAAGCCCCTCATCGGCTTCAGC
>PBSR01000168.1 GCA_002726335.1 Gemmatimonadaceae bacterium | reverse complement strand
TCCACATCGAACGGCAGCACCCGGCGGTTGAAGGTGTCGAACACATAGACCGTCTCATCGGCGTTCACGGAGACCCCGGTGGGCACCTGGAACCGCGCCGGCGCCGGGGCCTTCAGGCGTCGCTGCTCGTTGCCCACCGGATCGGTTATCAGGACCGCCGCATGCGCCGGGCTGGCGATATACACGAAACCCTCTTCGTCGGTCGCGATCCCGCCCGCCGAAATCGAATTCGTCCCGTTCACCACCGTCGCCGGCAGCGCCCAGTCGATCAGCCAGATACCGTTATCGCGGAATCGCTGCACCCGGTTGCCGATGCTGTCCAGAGCGAAGACATTGCCGTAGGCGTCGACCGTCAAATCCTGCAGCGTCGTGAACTCCCCGTTCCCGGTCCCGCGACCGCCCCAGCGCGCCACCAGCCCGCCCTGGCCGTTGAAACGCTGGATCATCCCGGTAACTATGTCGCCCACGTAGACATCGCCGGCCGGGTCGGTGGCGATCCCGATTGGCCGCGTAAACTGCCCCGCGCCCGAGCCCGGCGATCCCCACTCAAGCTCCAGCACGTACGGATCCGACGCCGCTCCCACCGTCGGCGCCAGCAACAGCGCGCCCAGCAACAATCCCAGCAGCGACGAAACCAGCGGCGGAAGGAGGCGTTTTCGGTTAATGGCTCTATTCCTCTATAAGAACGGCGCCGCGACAGCTCCGGCCGGTTCCGCGACCAGCAGCAGAAACTACCACACCCCACCCGGCGCCCATCCCGCTACATCTGCTTACAACGGCGGCCCCTCCCCGCCCTCCGACCGCGTCCAACGCACGTTCTGGTACGGGCATTTCACCACGCACGTCCCACAGTGCATGCAGTTCGACGCGCTCATTACGATCTCATCGCTGCCCTTGCGGTACACCATCCCCGGGCAGAACCAGAGGCAGGGGTTCGAGTACTCGTCGTCGCATTCCTAGCAGAGCGCGGGGCCCAGGATCTGCACGTGGGGCGGTTCATCCTCGCGGTGTACCGCTCTAGAAAGGCTCACGAAGTCCGCTCGATCGGCGGCGCCTTCGACCGAGCGACCCAGGCTCGCCTCGCAACGCAGCCCGCGGTAGTCCTCTTCCATCGACGCCTTGAACGGCATCAGGCTCTGGAACAGCGACAGCAGCGCGACCCATCCCGCTTCCGCTACCGTGTACCCCATGAAATCCACCACCCCCGCTGGCCTTTCCCGGCGCATCGCCGTCTGGTTCGGCGCCTTCGGTGTCTTCAGCCTCAGCTTCGAACCGGTCCGCATCCTGCTGCCGGTCTACGTTGTCAGCGAGGTCGGCGGCGACGCTCAGATGGTCGCGGCGCTTTTTGGCATATCCGTCTTCTGGACCGCCATCGGATCGGTGCTCGGTGGGGTCGTCGCCGACGCCCTCGGCCACCGCCGCTCTTACCTCATCGGCCTCTCGGCGCGCACCTTCCTGGCGGCGGCCTTTCTAACCACTTCCGTCCCGGCGCTCTTCGTCATCATGTCCATCTTCGGCATCGGCTGGGGTTGGAGCGACTCCGGCTTCCAGAGCTATGTCATCCAGTCGTTCCCGCGCGAGCGCACCGCCACCATCATGGGTTTCTGGTTCAGCGCCATGGGGGTCGCCGCCATCATCGGCAGCGCCATCGCCACCGCGCTCGTCGAAGGCCCAGGCTACGTACCCCTCGGCATCCTTGGCCTGGCGACGGCCCTGGCCGGCTACGCCCTGGTCGGGATCACAGTCCCACGCCTGCCCGAGCGGACCGCCGGCAACGGCTCCGGCAAGAACCCCCTGCGCCTCGAACTCCGCCGCCTGGCCCGCGAACGTGGCGTCCTGGCCTTTCTGGAGCTGACCGGCTTGCCCACCATCCTCCACGGCGCCGCCTCGGTCGCCATCCCGCTGTTGCTCTTTGCGATCTCCGACAGTGAGGCCCTAGTCGCCGTCTACGCCCTGGTAAACGCCATAATCTTGCTCTTTGCCCTGCCACTCCTCGGCCGTCTCGCCGACACTCGCGGCCCCTGGGTTCCGATCACCGTCGGGGCCATTCTCGTCGTCATAGCCGCCGTCGCCATCGCGCTCACGCCCGGCGTCCTGGCGATCGTCTTCATCGCCGGCGTCGCCGGCCGCCTCGGGGTCGGCATCAAAGACCTACTCACCCCCACCATCGCCCGCCAGGTCATCGCCCCGGCCATCCACGGGCGCGTCATCGGGCTCGGCAGCATGACCTGGAGTATCGGCTTCATGGTCGGCTCGCTGGCCGCCGGACCGCTGATCGACGAACATCCCGGGATGCTGTTCTGGCTGGTCGCCATCGCCGCCGCCGCCGCCCTCCCCGTGATCGGCCGGCTCCGCACCGGCGCCCGCTCCGCTGCTAATCTCTGACCCTATGAAAACCAGCGTACCCACCGCCGTTGTCTTCGACCCCGAAACGCTGACCCGTTCCGGCGTCCGTGGCGACAACTGGTGCATCACCTGGGCCGACGACGGCCACCAATACACCTCCATGGACGACGGCAGCGACTAACAGGCGGAGCCGCAGCGCAACAACCGCTGGCGCATCAACAGCTCCGCTGCCGCCACCAGGCCCGATCCCTTTACTCCCGAGTCCCCGCCCAGTTATCCGCACTTCCCCTATCCCGGTGGCTGGTACGGCTACGGCCTCAGCTCCGTCGACGGCGTTCTCTATCACTTCCTCACCCGCACCGGATGAGCCCGGGGAGTACATCGTTCGCGTCTCGATGCTCGTCGAACTCGTGGCTTGGTTTGAGAGCGAGCCGCTGAAGCTCTACGTCAAGATAGGACCGGGGACGTAACCGTCAACAAACCTGCCCGGTCGGGAGTAGCCCGGGCCAGCAGCACCAGCCCCCCGAACACGGCCAGCAACCCCAGATTCCGCACCGACATAACCATCACCGACGTCTCGTAGAGCCCGCCGGATAGATGCTCATTACTCGGCAGCGGCAGCGGAATCAGAGCCAGCCCGCGCCCGCAAGATACGTCGTCAACTAGGCCTAGAGGTGAACCGATCGCAAAGGAAGGCAAATCAACGGATTCCGTCAATCAACCGTTGGAACATAATTCGTTAATCTAAATTCCTGAACGTAATCACCGCTGGTGACGGTTAACCATACATCCCTATATGCCTCATCTCCTACATGAATTAGCGTGGTGCTAAACGGTGCGAAATCCACAGGATTTACGATACGCGTGTCAATCGGAATTCGCTCCTTAAGGCTAAGGTGTGCCTCCAGTTTGATTGGTTCATCAGACGTCCCACTGATGCATACCCCCAGTATTTCACCTTCCGGATCCCGATTCATTCCAAGGTAAACCAGTTCAACTCGCCACGGCACGGTTACACTTCGCAAAACCCGGATTGATCCGCCCTCGTTAACGTTGCCAAATCCTCCATATACCCTGTACCCACCACCAGCAATACGGTGCACGTCAACGTCCCCCGCTTTTATGTTCATGAACTCAATTTCACTCATGGACAAGTCCCCATCATGCATTACGTCTTTCATACGCAAGAGACCCGCATTCATTCCGAAGGTGAACCAGAGTTCAATGGTTCCATCATCATTGACCAGGACCGACGGCCTCTGTGCCTTATCAATGACCTGGTCAGTCATAGTCCAATTCAACCCATCATCCGATATCGCGCTCACTATCCAGGTAATTGAGGTCCCTCCAACCTGGCCTATCTTTTCGGCGTAGGGCGCCTTGGTAAGAAACATCCGGTAGCCTCCCGCAGGGTCTCTTATGACATATGGGCTCATAAGATCGCCTCCACCCACCTCATTTAGGGTGAGACGCCTCCCGGGCTCCTGAACGAGCTGCAGTCCGTCTTCAGCCTTGTAGCTGAGAATATGCCGATCCTCTATCCCCCTAGTACTCGCATATACCCGCCAACTACCGTCATCTAATGGAACAAAGGAAGTGTGGGCCCCACCACCGTTGGTCCCTTTCGGAATATCAAGAATACGGGCATCATCTAGGGAAAAATTGACACCGTCTGTCGACGTCGCAGTCGATACGTACGTCACCTCTTGCAGGTCTCCCCCAGCAAAGTACATGCGATAACGCCCATCGGGCAGCTGTATGACCCGGGGATCTGCGGAACCGGTGCCCTCGTAGGCACCCTGGCGTCCTTCACGTGGTGTTTCTATACCCCAGTAGTGCCTATCGAACAATGTGTTTTCAAGAACCCAGGCTGTGCTAGTGACATCGTTTGTGGCAGGACACTCCAGGGCCGTTCGATTACCCGTCAAACATGGGCCAGCAATTTCCATTTCGGCCTGGCTTGGTGGACGAGAACGCAACTGTTCATATACATCGGCACCTAGAGACTGCTGGATACATAGCTTGAGGGAATCATCATCCCCCTCAATAATTGCGGCGATCGGATTGGACGCCGGGCCTGTCTCTCCGCCGGAGCGCCCAGGTCCTCCCTGCTCCCGTTCCTGGGAACCTGCCTGGCGCTCGCCAGCTAAACATGGTCCTGCTATCTGCATCTCTTCTTCGGTCGGAGCCCTGGAAAGTAGTTCTTGATATCGATCTTCACCAAGCGCACGCCGCGCACAATCCTGTAGATTCGAATCATTTCCATCGATGATTGCTACAAGCGGATTGGATGCTGGTCTCGCGTCCGTCGTTGACTTCTCGGCATCGTCTTGCTTCTGTCTGGGAGGTTCCTCGCCGACCAAGCATGGTCCGGCAAGTTCCATGTCCTTTGCAGCGGGTGGCTGTGAAACAAGCTCGGTATAGCGCTCGTCACCGAGGACTTGACGGACACAATCTTTGAGGTTTGCGTCGCCACCATCGATGATCGCTGTAAGTGGGTTCGATGCTGGTCGATCTGATGTGTTCGTGGATGGTGTAGATGCTTGTTCAGGCACAGAGACTGTGGGTAAAGCGGCGAGTGGGGTGGAAGTGGGAATCGGGGTGGAAGTGGGAGTCGAGGTGGAAGCGGAGGGTGGGGCGGCAGATTGATCCTGCCCCGCCCCACATCCAACAATCAATATTCCAGACAACATAAGTACGGTTGTGAAACATAGTGCAAGACGCACACGGAATATCCGGGTCCCACGAATACGTTCACGAGAGTTCATACTCGGCCCGACCTACTCTTGCCTGTCCCCAATGTCTGTACCACTCACTATGTTAGTCCCGGGGTGGTTCTCTATCGGGCATCCAGTGTTCGTAGCGCAGCCGCGGATGCCCCATGTCATAGAAATACGTGGGCGTCGACGAATCGGAATTCGGCATCGCCAGCGGTGGCGTTCATACGGTTGCGCCCCCATCAACCACGAGATGTGTGCCGGTGATGAAGAACGCCCCGGAAGACGCCAGGAAGAAAGCGGCGTGGGCGACTTCCCGGTGTGCCATTCCTGTTCAAGAAACTTGCGTCGGCAGCTGTCTGCAAGAACCCATCGCGGTCGGGCCATCAGCCCGGAACAGAGCACCGCCGGTGAATTGATCATTCCTCGAGCAGGAGTCCGACCTTCTTGTTCCCGCGCTCGATCGAGACCGCCGCCGCCAAGCACACCTCGTGCGTGTTGACCGCATCGGCAAGATCCACGTGTGAGTCCCGATCATGCCGGACGCAGTCCACAAAGTGATCGATCTGCTTCTGGAAAGGATGATGGGCCACGTCGCCACTCGACGGTCTGATCGAAGGAATGAACGTCCAGTCATTCTGCCCGGGGAGCATGTTCGAATAGAGATGGCCATTCCGGAACGCGCCTTCCGTGCCAAATACTTCCACATTGAAGACATACGGCATCCCGGCCTCGGTGATAGCAGATACCTTCCCCACCCGACCATTGGCAAATTCAAGCAGCGCCGTCGTGTTGGCCATGCTCGTATTGTCCGGATCGACATTAAAGCCCAACGCGGTAACCGAGGTGGCATCGGCATCCATCAGGTAGCGCGCCAAGTCAACCGCGTGGCAACCGCCCAGCAGCAGGGCATCGTGCGGAGCCTGCCAGCCAGAACCGGTCTTCCCGAATGAAGACGAGTACCAGTAATCGGTTTGCACGTAGAAAACCCTTCCGAGCGCGCCGGATGCGATCAGCGACTTTGCATTGGCGACCATCTCGTTCCAGCGCAGCACGAAGCTGACCACAGTCTTAACTCCGGATCTCGCCACGGCTTCGGCCATCGCGTGCAGATCGTCAAGATTCGTGGCGACCGGTTTCTCAATAAGCATGTGCTTTCCGGCCACCGCGCCAAGGATTGTCTCGCGAGCATGCCGGCTAGCCGGGGTACAGATCGAAAACATGTCGATGTTTGCGTCGGCAAGAAACGCGTCGTAGTTGGTGTAGATCGGACAGTCAAGGTCAAACTGTTCACGCTTAGCCTCGGCGGACCCGGCACTGCGGCTTCCGATCGCTCGCACCTCGCAATCCGGATTCTTCACGTATGCCCGGAGATGCTCGGCGGAGACGTTGCCAGCTCCCCAGATTGCGGCTCCCAGTTTGCCCATCTAACCCTCCATTTCCGAACCGACTTCAAGTCGGGACACCTCGGGAAATCGGGCAAACTCCGCCTCTCCGGACTTCGAACCCCAGGCGGACTCAAAACAGTGATCATGGGCCTGATTCCGGCGTGCTTGTTCCGGGTCCTGCTTGAGAACTGCCATCGAGTCACGAAAACCCTCCGCTTCGTCACAAAAGTAGAGGTTCGTCCCATCCTGAGAAATGCTGTAGGTCTTCATTCCGCTTGCCCGAATTGCGTCGAGGACCGAGCGCCGAATTTCCCTATGGGATCGATCGTATTCCCTTTGAATCCGAGGGAGGGCAGCCAACAAATGGCCGTCCCACCGGCCCGACTCCGTTGAAGACCGTCCGGTTTACCGGAGAAAAGTATGCTTATTCGGCAAGGTGTGCTCGGTTGTAGCACCAGGTATGGCGCGCTCATGATCGGTCAGATTCCATAGATTCGCTCCGCGTTGCCCGCGAACAGGGCGTCGATTTCGTCCGCGCTAAAGCCAGCGGTGATCTCGCGATAGGCATCAACCACCGCACCGTAACTGCTCCATAAGCCATCGATCGGCCAGTTGGTGGCGAACAGCGATCGTTGTGGGCCGAACCGCTCGATGCAGGTCTCCACATAGGGCCGGATACTCTCGACGGTCCAGCTGTTATCACCCATGCCTAGGCCAGAGATCTTGCAGATTATGTTCTCAACGCCAGCGGCAATCGCGATACCAGAACGCCAATTGTCGAAATACTCCGGAGTCCGCTCGGATGGAAACCCGGCGTGATCCAGCAAGATCGTGATGTCCGGGTGGGCACGGGCGAGGCTGGCCAGCTTCTTCAGATCCTGCCACTGCGCGGCGACGCTGGAAATCAATCCATACCTGCCGAGGAGTCCGAACCCCCTCTGGAATTCATCACTGACTAGGTAGTCCCCGTGGCTGAAGTCGCGTATGCCTTTGAGATTGCCGCTCTCCAGGTGACGCTCAATCTCGGTTTCGGCGTCAGCGGCACGCAGGTCGACATAGCCGACGATGGCGTGAGGCACACCGGTGCGCCAAGAGGCTTCCTGCAGCCACGAGGTCTCGTCGACAGAATCTTCGGACCCGATCGCCGCCTGGACGTGGATGGCCTTTACCATGCCGTGTGGCGCGGCGTCGGCCAGAAAGTCCTCGGCCAGGTAGTTCCGTGAACCCAGCTTGCGAGTCTGGGCACCAAGAAAGGGGTGGTCCCTATCGGGCATCCAGTGTTCGTAGCGCAGCCGCGGATGCCCCATGTCGTAGAAATGCACGTGGGCGTCGACGAATCGGAATTCGGCATCGCCCGCGGTGGCGTTCATACGGTTGCGCCCCCATCAACCACGAGATGTGTGCCCGTTACGTACGATGCTTCATCCGAAGCCAGAAACAGTGCCGCGTATGCAACCTCATCCGGAGTCCCAAGTCTCTTGAGAAAGCTCCGGTCTCCTGCTGTCTTCAAGAATTCATCTCGGTCAATGCCTTCAAATTCTATGTGACGCTCCGTAGCTGGAGTAAGTATTGATCCGGGACACACGCAGTTCACACGGATATCGTGCTCGGCGAGATCCAGCGCGAGGCAGCGGGTTAACTGCAGCAGGGCGCCCTTGGAGGAGTTGTACGGGACGAAGCCGGGCTGAGCGATGAAGCTGCTGACGGAAGCGATATTGACGATCGACGCTCCGGCCGAATCCTTTAGGTAGGGCAGTGCGATCCGGACAGTGTTCGCTGAGCCGATAACATTGACGCCGAAGACTTTCTCCCAATCGGCCGGGGTGACGTCTTCGATGCGGCCGAATACGAAGGCCGCAGCATCATTAACCAGAATGTCAATACCGCCCATACGGTCCGCCGATTCTCGAACCAATTGCTCTACCGCCGCAGCCGAGGATACGTCGGTGGGAATGAAGAAGGCTTCCCCACCGTCGCCGGCGATCAGTTCGGCGGTCACGCTGCCACCGGACTCGTCGATATCCGCAATCGCCACCCAAGCGCCCTCACCGGCGAAAACCCGGCAGATCGCCCGGCCGATTCCGGAGGCTCCACCGGTAACTATCGCCCGCTTGGATTCCAGCTTCATCGTTGCCCTCCGTTCGGTTCGTTCACGATC
>PBSR01000167.1 GCA_002726335.1 Gemmatimonadaceae bacterium | reverse complement strand
TCGTATTTCCTTCGGAGCGTTTCGATATCCACGCTCCAAACATGACTCCAACTACATCATGAAGTCTAGTACTTATTTCTCGGAGAGCCCTTAGCTTCCCCGAAGCGCGCCTGCTCAACTACAGCAACTTCAGCGGCGAAACCGCACCTGTGGGACAGCATCCCGACGGAGTCAGCCCCTACGGGGTGCACAACATGGCGGGCAACGTCATGGAATGGGTCGCCGACTGGTACGACCCTGACTACTACTCGGCCACACCTGACAGCGACCCACCGGGTCCCGAGTCCGGCGAGCAGCGTGTTGCCCGCGGTGGTCATTACCTGGCCACCCGTGAAGTCGTCACAGTTTCTGTGCGCAACCGTACGCAGCCCGACACTCGAGACCCGATCCTGGGCTTTCGCTGCGGGCGGACCCAGACACCCCCCTGATGGATTCTCCGGCAGGTACCAAGATCCTCGTCGTCGTCGACGACGACGCCGTTCGCCGACTCATGATCAACGTGATTGAGCGTCAGGGGCATACCGGCCTGGGCGCCGAGGATGCGGGACGAGCGTTGCAGATTCTCGACCAGCACCAGGTGGATCTCGTCCTCCTCGACCTGCACATGCCGGGTCCGGCCGACGGCGAAGACCTGCTGTATCTGCTGCGCGACCGCGGCGACGAAGTGCCCATCATCATCGTCTCCGGTTTTGTCGACGACGAAGCGACGATATACCGACCTGACTGTGTGCACGCCGTGCTCAAGAAGCCGGTGAGCATCGAAGCTCTCGCCGACACCGTACGTCAGGTCCTGGCCCTGGCCTGATCTGGTCCTACTGCCGGCGGCGCTCCATGCGTCTGAGGGCCGGCAGGTACTGTGTCTCTACGACGCGATCCCAACTCATGGCGGCTGCCGCGGCATATCCCGCCTCGAGCAACTCTGATCGAGCGGTGTCGGTGGCCGGAAGGGCCGCCGCCAGAGTGCTGGCCACCTCCGTGCTGCACTGCCGTTCGCGGCGTCTGCGGGACGCGGCATTGAGGACCCGCCAGCCAGCTTCGTCATCCGGTACCTCCTCGCCAGCGTCGGTGTAATCACCGCAGACGAAGATCCGGGGTCCTGCCGTCTCAGCGGTCACCTCCTGCAGGAACCCGAGGCACCCGCAGGCATCGCTGATAACGCTCAGCGCACCGTATGCCAGGGGCTCGATCTGGGCGATGCCGAAGGGCTCGTATGTGGACAGCCCCAGTTCTGCATCACTTCCCCGGCGCAGGTCAGTGAAACTCACACCTGCAGGGACCACGCCTCCCGTGCTCCTCGCATCGAAGCCAAACTGGTTGATGAACAGTGCCCGGCAGTGGCGGGCCTTCGCGTTGAACGAGCGGACCTCGAGATCGAAACTCAACTCTCCAGGTGTCAGATCCGGAAAGCCTTCGCGATGCACCAGAGGCCAGTCATACTCCAGTCGCATCTGCTCGATGCTGGCTGCCAACCGGGGACCCGCCTCGGTGGCCAGCACGATAAGCACCGCGCTCAGTCCCCGTGCCGCCAGTTCCTTTTCGAGGGCCTGCAGAACGAGCAGGTCGCGCCAGAGTCCCTTGCTCTGCACCAGTCGCCCAACGTGCGTGAAGACGAAGTCGGGCGTCCAGCCGAACAGCCCCTCGGCGACGGCGCCAAGACGCGTACGCGCCTTCTCACGTTCGCCTGCGGCAAGTGCACCATCGACCGGAACGCCGTTGTAGACACGGTCGATCTCACACGCCTCGAACTCCGGGCCGAGGAATTGGAGCTCCTGCAGGATGAGATCACCCACGGCGAAGACCGCATCACAGCGCCACGCCTGACGTACGAGTGCGTGCTTGAAGTAGGCGTCCTGTGGACCGAAGACATCTTCCACGTACCGTCCTGACCCGGAGGCGGCACGCAGGGCTCCATAGAAGGCCACATCTCCACCCGGCAGCTTGTCGACCAGATCGCGTGCCGTCGCCACTTCGTGGGCGTAGAAGACGGTGAACACTCCCGGATCGTCGACCAGTTTCGCCTTGAGCGCCGTCGGCAACCCCATGAACTCGTGGGCGATGATATGGACCGGCGTGTCGGCGCGGTCTCCGAGCAGAGCCATCACGGCCTCGTATGCCGGCTCCGCAAGACGGATGTACTGCTCGTACTCCCAGTGACTGTCGTAACGATCCGAAGTGAGGCCGAAGCTCTCGAACAGCCGAAACTTGAAATGAGCCAGACCGTGGGGCACGCTGCCTTCCACATCGACGAGGAGCACTTCCGGCTCGACCACGCTGCCGTCGGGACAATCAAAGCGCCGCCGGCCGTAGACGATGCGCACGCCCAGACGTTTCTCGATTTCATAGAGCAATGTTCCCACCGCCTCCGACCAGACGTTGTTCCAGTTGTCGTAGAGCACGGTGCCGTCAGGCCCGAGGGGGGCGACTCGATGCCGGTCGAACAGGGGCCCGGCGAGAAGGGTCCTCTCGGTCGCCTCCCGATAGGGCGCAGCCGTCACCAGCCCCGTGAGCACGGCCCCTATTCCGCCGACCTTGTGAACGGCCTCATGCGTGACGTGAACCGTGACCGTCATGGGGTCCTCCTGGTGACGTAGAACGGGCTGCTCCAGGCACGGTTGCCATCGCTCTGCGTCAGGCGCACGTAGTAGGGTTGCGTGACGTCGCCTGGCGGCAGTTTCTCCCGGTACTCGAAGCTGCACTGCCTGCCGTTGCCCTGCGGCAGGTATTCGATCTTCACCTGCAGTCCGACGCCGCCGGCAGCGTGGACGAAGGGCTCGTCACTCAACTCAGCCAGAGACAGCTGGAAGTCCGCAATCTGTGACTGGAAGTGGAGGACCGAACCGGGGGATGCTTCGATGTCCAGGATCACCCCGTCCTCGTCGCCGGAGGTAACCGAGCGCCAGGCCACCCTCCTGTCGCTCTGTTCCACAATGCCCTCGTTGGCGCTGTCGAAGGCATACCCCACGGCACTGCGGATTGTACCCGGTGTCAGGGTCAGTTCGCCGTCCCAGGTGGCGATTCGATCCCTGCCTTTGATGCGAGCGCCACTCCAGACGACCCGGATGCGGTCGGCATCGCGGGCCACCGTTTCGGGCCAGCGATAGACACATTCCAGGCCGCGCATGAGGCGCACCTCCTCGACTTCGTCCGTACCGACAGCGTGCAGGCGCAGGTGTATCTGGTCACTGTCGAAGTCCTCACCGATCCAGTGACTGTCACCGGCATCGTCCTCTGCCTGCACTTCTAGCAGGATTCGCGGCCCGCTCGTGGCGTAGCAGCGTCTGGAATGCAGCGCCTCCCAGACGCCTTCGCGGGAGAGCTCGTCGGCCAGAACACACGTCATGCCGCCGTACACACCGAAGGAGGACGAGCCCGGGTAGCTGGCCCCGGGTCGGCCCTTGTGATCATCGCTGCCCCCGGTGAAGCCGACGCGGTAACCGCGCTCGATCGCCTCCTCCAACAGCCATTCGAACTGCCCCCACGCCGAGGTGATCTCGATAACCGGCTCGAATTCGGGATCGTGGAACGCCAGGTTGGCGGGACGCCCGCCGATATGAGGCACCACGAGGGCAGGGCGCCCCTTCCTCAGCTGTTCGAACAACTCTCCCACGGGATATCTGTCGGTCTCGGGGTGCCCCTGCCCGGGAACCTGCCAGTGGCTGGTACGGTAGATGGGCTGCCCGTCCTCCAGGTAGTAGACATTGCGATCGCCTCCGGCGGGGGTCGTCGCCGACCATTCGTAGCCGGGAAAAAGGACGAACCTTCCCGGTTCATGAAGCTGGCGGGCACAGCGTCCGAGGCGCTCCCAGAAGTCGTCGGTGATCTGAAAATCGTTGCCCTGATGGCCGGCGAAGTCGACGAAGGCGATGTCGCGGGCAAAACAGAAGTAATCTTCGACGCTGTTCGTACCCACCGTTTCTTCGCTCTGACCGTGCAGGTCTCCCCAGAACGGTCGCCGCGTCGCATGGCTCTCGACACACTCGATGGCGTTGCTCTCGCCCGTGAGTTCGTCTGGCGATCCGTCGGCTCGGGCGGTGAATGTGAGAATGCCGGCCTCCCCCGACCGCACTCCTTCCAGCCGTCGGGCTCCGCCTTCACTGCCATCGAAGGCGATCGTCTCGGGCAGGCCGCTGACCCCGGCCGGGACATCGAAGGCCACCTGTCCGCGGTAGCCGACAGCGGGATTCCCCCATTCATCCTCGAGCTTCACACCCAGGCAGAACTCCTCGTTGCAGGCCACCTTCGTCGGCGCCACCAGCACCAGACGGGAGGCCACATCGGGCACGATCTCGATCTCGGGCTGCGTCTCGATCTCGACGAACTGGCCGGTACCGAAGGCATCGACGACAACCTTGAACTCGAATGTTCTCTCACGGAACGTCTGCGCTACCGTCCCGGGCGAGCCGCCTGCTGTGTCGCCATAGACGACGGTGATCGTATCGTCCCTGGCCAGAGCCCATTCGGCGACGTCGATGACGAGACACTTCTGCCAGGGGCGGATGTAGCCTTTCGGGTCCCACTTGTGGGCGACCCGGCCATCCCCCGTGTGTGTTACCGTATAGAAGTTGACATCCCCGGCATCATCGCACTGCGGCTTGCCCCAGTCAGAGGCAAAGCGCCAAGCAATCTTCAACGTGCCGCCATCGTCGATGCCGTACTCGCCGACATGGTAGCGGAGCATCCAGGTGCCCACGCTGCCTGCCGTCACCGGCCCGTCCGGGGTCAACTCCGCCCATCCGTAGTACTGCCGTGCATCGTGTTTCATGGAGTTGAAGTATAGAAGGCGGTGTGTCCTGGGTCACGCCGCGAGCCTTTGCTGTTGCCCGACTTTCTGGGTATCCTTCTCACCCCTCCCAGCCACCGGCACCCACCTTACGTGACCTCCGTTCCCGCCCACATCGTCGAGCCCGCCGGCGTTGCCCGAAGCGCCTGGCCCGTGACCTCGGGATTGCCCTTCGCCTCCGGTGAGTTGCGTGACCCGTCGCGTATCCGTGTCCTGCGTGCTGACGGTCAGCCGCTGCCTGCATGTGCCGGGATCCAGGCGACGTGGCCAGATGGTTCGATCCGCTGGGCCCTGCTCGACCTGCAGACTGACCTGGCCGCCCAGTCTCGTCTCGAGTTGCAGATCGACACCGAGGGCGACGGAGCGACCCCCGCCACCGACCTGCGATCCGAAACGCGAGACGACGCCATCGATGTCTTCACCGGTGTTCTCGCCGTTCGTGTGTCCCGATCCGGCCCTCGGCTCGTGCGCTCAGCTTCTCGCGGCCGGCGCGAACACCTGCGCCCTGCAGACGAAGGGGCCGATCTGCTCGCCTGGGAGGAGGGCAGCGGCGCACCCTATGTCGGATCGGTCGAGGGAGCCGAGGTCGAGGAAACGAACGCCCTTCGGCTGTGTGTTCGGGCCCACGGGAGTTTCCAGCGTGATGGCCAACGGCTGCTGGGGTGGATTGCCCGTCTCAACTTCTTTGCGGGTCATTCCCACGTCCGGGTGCAGCTGACCTTCGTCCATGACGAGACGACCCGTCCCTTCGTCCACCTGCGCCGCTTTCTCTTCCACCTGCCACTGGCTCTTACCCCCACGGGACGTCGCGCCCACATCGGCTCCTTTGAATCCGGTTGGGAGTTGACCCCGCCCGTCCCCGCTGACAGCGGCACCATCGAACTGACCCAGTGGAATCTCGAGCGGCACACCATCACCTGGGGCTCCGGCGCGAAGCGACGACGACTCGACCGTCGGACAAACGCCCTCGGCTGGCTGCAGGTAGGCGACGCGGACAGGGCGGTCACCCTCAAGCTGCGACGCCCCTGGCAGAGCTATCCGAAGTCGTGGACCTACGACGGCGACCGCCTCGGAGTAGAACTGTTCCCGGACCTATCCGGATTCCGCGGTCCGGAGGTCGAAGCCGGACGCCGCTGGACGGAGATGGACTACGCCGGAGGCGTTGCCCACGATCTCCCGCTACGGGTCCCCCAGGGCATGGCCCGGACACATGAAGTCTTCCTGCACTTCGGCACCCCCACAGACGACGGCCGCGATGTCGACAGGTATGCCCTCGCCGTGGAGATGCCGTTGTTGCTGCAGTTGCCATCGCCGCGGTGGGGCGAAACTGGCGTTTTCGGCCCATTCCCCGGCTTCAGCGATGAACACTGGCCGCTGGAGCTGAAACTGCGCCGATTCTGCCGCCCCCCGAACGGCCGCGGAATCCTCAACGACGGTGACGAGGTCCGTCTGGAGACGTTGACCGACGGCCGCACCGTCACCCGCACGACGGAGAATTTGGCCTACGAACTCCCCAGGTCACTGCTGCGCCAGTACCTGCGCGCCGGCGATCAACGCCTGTTCTGGGAAGGCGAGGCGGCGGCCCGCCACCTGATGGATGTGGACACTGTCCACTTCTCTACCGAGCATCCGGAGTGGCTCGGCGGCCCCTGCTTCGAGTGGTCGCAGAACCATCATTTCAGCAACACCGACGAGACCGAGCTGATGGGTCCGCGCACGAGTCACACCTGGCTTGGCTCGCTGCTCGATTACCACTTCCTCACGGGATGTCCCCGGGCGCGAGAGGTGGCCGAGATGTGCGCCGACTACTGCCGACGCGCGGCGCCCTACGCGTGGAAGGAACAGCTGACGCGTGAGGCGGTCTCCCAGGCTCTCGAGCAGCGGCGGTGGCCGTTCTCGACTCGAGTCGTCGGCTGGGCCCTCACCGGTATGGGCACGTTCTACGATGCCTTCCCGGAGGACCGCTTCCTGCCGGCCATGGAATCTCTCGTCGACATGCTGGAAGTCTGGCAGGACGATGACGGTCGCTGGCGTGACCAGATCGGCAGCCACAACCGGGGTGCGACGCCGTTCATGATTTCGGGCGTACTTCAGGGATTGCAGCTCTACTACACGGCCACGGGGGACCGTCGTGCTCGGCGGATGTTGCTGAAGGGTGCTACCTTTCTGGCGCGACAGGGCCGCACGCGGGAGGGTATCTTCTTCTACAAGGAGTCCCCCATCAGTGACAATCCACACGCCTCCACGGTCATGTGTCTGCCGCCGTTGGCCTGGGCTTACGAGGAGACGGGGGACGCCGAGCTGCTCGACGCCGGCCACAGGCTGTTCCGCTGGCTCGTTGATGAGGGGGGCGTGGCTACCTACATGCTGAAAGATCTGTTCGCCTTCATGCCGCTCCTTGAGAGACTGGGCCTGCTCGAGGCGTATTCTCCCACGGATGCCCGTCAGGCGGCAATGACCGACAGCAAGAGACAGGGCGACTGACACCATGTGGCTTGGTTTCCTTGCCATCCTCGTAGCCTTCGGCTACGCCCTCATCAAGTTTCTCGCCTCCCTGCACATGCGTCGGTTGCGGGATGTACACGCTCGCCTGCTGCACGAGGTGAAACGTGAACGCCAGCGATTGCAGGCAGTCGAAGGCAAGCTGCAGGTGCAGCGATCCCAACGGGGAGCGGTGCAGCAGAAGCTGGCCAACGCCCGTCGCTTCAAGGACGATCTCTTTGGCCGTCTGCGCCTCGCCCTGCCATCGACGCTGACAGGTGAGTTGCGCGAATGCGTCAACCGCCACCCGATCCCCGAGCCCGAAGGCGTGCGCACCGCTCACAGTCTGCGTCTGGCAGACAAGGTCACGGCGGCCCTGACGAGTCTCTCGATCCTTGTCGTCGAGTTCAGCGCCGGCGACGCCGCCGATGGCTCTGAAACGGTGCTGGCCGGTGAACTCGTGCAGCAGCTGACCTCCCTCGGGGCGCTCTTTACAGGCCCTGAACCCCGGCAGGGAGCCCCCGAAGGCAGTCCTGCGGTGTTGACCACCGCCTTCGATGAACCGGCCGGGGCGCTCGATCTCATGACCGCCCTCGGGGCCTCACATGGCGAGCAGGTACACGCTGCCCGTGCCGTTCTCGTCGCCGGCATCACGGTCACCGAGTTCGACCAGGAACACGTGAACCGACTCTTCGCCCGCACGTTGCACAGCACCCGCCAGCTCCTCGAGGATGCCGATCCGGGAACCCTCGTGCTGAATGAACGAGCTCACGAACTGCTCGGGGACCGTGCAGGAATCAGCCCGCGAGACGGTGCTGAAGGCCAGTGGGTGGTGTCACTGGCCGAGCCCTCGGCCAAAGATGACGAGGCCGCGGTGCCGGCAACTGCCGACCCGCCGGATCCGGATCGCGGTGTTGCGGCGGCCGACACAAAGGATGAAGCCCCGTGACCGAGGCCCTCTATGCCGTGATCATCGTCGTCTTCGCCAGCCTCGGTGTGCTGGCGCTGTTCAACCACCTGGTACGTGGGAACGAACTGCGAGAAGCCGTTGCCGAACTGCAGGACGCCCAGTCACAACTCGATGGTCGCGTGGCCGAAGTCAAGACCGAACTCGAAGATCTCAAGTTCGAGTCCGACACGATGGATGACGAACGCGTCGCCCTTGAAAAACAGACCCGCTGCATGCTGGATCTGGAGGAGAAATACAAGATGGCCCAGGCCGCCTCCCTTGACTCCGAAGGCAAGGGCCGCAAGGACTCGCGATGACGACAGAGATCTCCCGGACCGCCGTCACTGGACTCGTCGATCAGGCTCTGCGCGAAGACCTGGGGGGAAGCCTGACTCCGGAGGCTGACATCACCACGCTGTGGACGGTGGAGGACGACACTCCGGCCGGCGCCAGGATCATCGCCCGCGGCCCTGGTGTTGTCGCCGGCGTCGAGGTCGCCCGCGCCGTCTTCCTGCGCGTCGACCCCGCCCTGTCGCTGCAGGTACGGGCCGACGACGGTGCTACCGTCAGCACCGACGAAACCGTCCTGGAGATCTCCGGTTCGGCCGCCGCCATCCTCACCGGTGAGCGCACCGCCCTCAATTTCCTGCAGCAGCTGTCAGGCGTGGCCACCCTTACGCGCGCCTACGTTGAGGCCGTAGCGGGCACCGCCGCGCGTATCACGGACACTCGCAAGACCGTGCCCGGACTCCGGGATCTGCAGAAGCAGGCCGTGCGCTGCGGTGGCGGCGTCAACCATCGCCACGGCCTGTACGATGCGGTTCTCATCAAGGAAAACCACGTCACCGCGGCCAGAGGTGTGATGGAGGCCGTTCGCCGTGCCCGCCTCGGTGCTCAGGGGGCCGGCCGACCCGAGATGCACATCATGTGCGAAGCGGAGGATCTGGACCAGGTTCGAGCCTTGATCGCCGGCGGCAGCCACCGGGCGCCCGACCGCATACTACTGGACAACATGTCCCCCGGGTTGATGCGCCAGTGCGTGATCGCCGTCAGGGAAAAGGCCCCGGAAGTCGAACTGGAAGCAACCGGTAGCATCAACCTGAAGACGGTCCGGGCCGCCGCCGAAAGCGGCGTCGATGTGATCTCGATCGGCGCCCTGACGCACTCCGCCCCCGCCCTGGACCTGAGCCTCCTGTTCGATCAGTGATAGCTGCGAAGGACGCCGAGGCGCTCGAACTTACCGTCCGTCTTCTGCCGTTCGATCAGCGCCGTCGAGGACAGATCGCACGCATCTCAGGAGCACCCGGGGACCCAGGGGCTTCTCCAGGACTGCCGCTACGCGGTCCTGCAACTCGTGTGGCATGGCGTATCCGGTGAACAGAATCACCGGGGCACAGTCACCTGGGTCCAGCCGCTGAAGCATCTCCGGCCCGGTCATGCGCGGCATCGACACGTCGAGTAGAATCAGGTCCACTGATTCGCGACTGCGTTCCAGAACAGCCAGTCCCTCCTCCCCATCGGCGGCCACCAACACGCGATACCCGAGACGACGCAACACGAAGGCCACCGTGCTGCGTACGGCCTCCTCGTCCTCAACCAGGAGAATCGTCTCATCTCCTTTCTCAGGAGCAGGCTCGTCGGCAGACGGGGACTCACTGGCATCGCTGTCCGAGGCTGGCAGAACGACGTGGAAGGTGCTGCCCGCGCCGACCCGACTGTCGCAGGTAACGCTTCCCTGGTGCTGACGCACGATCCCGTGCACGATGGACAGCCCCAACCCGGTCCCGCTTCCCACCTCTTTGGTCGTGAAGAACGGATCGAACACGCGCTCGCAGATGGCCCGGTCCATGCCGGCGCCGTTGTCCGCAATGCTGAGGCGGACATTCCGCGCGCCACTGTCGATCTGTAGACCCACGCGGATCGAGATTCGCGGCTCGCTGCTTTCATCCTCGGTCACGGCGTCACGCGCGTTCAGGCACAGATTCAGCACGACCTGCTCCAGTTGGGCGGCGTCCCCAAGGACCGATGGGCAGCCCCCGTCGATGTCACAGAGGAGTTCGATGCGGCGATCGAAGGTATTGCGGCACATGCCGACCACCGACTCGACGATGGCGCCGATATCGACCGGCTCCTGTGCCGCGCCGGTTCCCCTGCGTGTGTACGCCATCAGCTGGCGAACCAGTTCGGCCTGGGTGTTGACGATACGCAAGGCGTCGGTGATCCGGTCCCGCACGTCGGCCGTCGCCTCTTCGATAGCCAGTTCCAGATTGCCGGTCACTCCCTGGAGCAGATTGTTGAAGTTGTGAGCTATGCCAGCTGTTAACTCGCCCATCACCTCCATCTTCTGCATCTGGCGCAGCTGGCGCTCCCGTTCCTGAAGGTCGGCATACAGACGGGCGTGGTACAGGGCGATGGCCACCTGATCGAAAAAGGGCCGCAGCACGTCGATCCGACGCAGCACCTCTCCTCTCTCGGCCCGCGAACTTCCGGTTCCGAGGACGGCAATCGGTCGTCCCTTGTGCATGATCGGGACGAAGTAGGCCACCGCCTGGGGTGATGTCGTTTCCCTGAGGCGCTCATCGTAGCGATCGTCCCAGCCTTCCACGACCTCCATGACTCCGGTGCGGGCCACGGTGGCCGTGATGATCTCGTCGTCGAGGTCGCACTCGAAACCCACTGCGAGATCCGCCTTCTGCACCGGTTCCCAGGAACCGTCATCTCCCCGGACGCGGTTGTAGGCCCGCACGACGCACACTTTGCTGGCTTCCGCATCGACGACGGCGATCATGATGCTGCGGAACACACCGGCCTCGATGACCTGCATGGACAGCGTGTCCAGGATCGTGTCCGGATCGAGGGCGGCAAGCAGAGCCTTGCCCGTCTCGTGGAAGGCGCTCAACAGCCGTTCACGCTCCTCGAGCCGATGGTTCGTCTGCGCCAGCTCCTCTTCGCGCCGTTGTCCTTCGCGCAGCTGCTCTGCCAGTTCGGCGTTGCGCCTCTCCAACAGTCCAAGATCGGCCCAACGCTGCATCGCCTCCGACAGCACACCGGCAACGCGCTCGAAGAAGGCGATGTCCAGATTCGAGAAGGCGTCCGGTTCCAGGCTATTGACCGCGAATGTTCCGTGGGAGAATGGAATGTCCACCACAGACCGTCTCGGTGCCGGAGGCGCATCCCGTGCCCAGATATCGAATTCACCGTAGGGATCGGACTCCAGCAGATCCCGGCGGTAGACGACGCGACGGTCCTGCCAGCATCTTTCCATTGCGCTTCCGGGCTTCAGGTCTTTGACGAGAGTCTCTGCCGCGCCCTCCGTTGTGCGTAGAATCTGGGTCAGGCCCTGCGGGGCATCATCCTCATGGACGAAGTTGATACCGTGAGCATGGCGTCCGATTCCAGCCTCCGTGAGGCAGGTTCCGATGGCGTCGGTTACCGCCACCAGGTCATCGCCGCGTCGCATCGACCAGACCTGCTGACGCAGTGCCGACAGGGCCTCGTCACAGGCCTGGCGCTTCTCTCGCGCCGCCAGTTCGTTCCGGTACTCGCGTTCGAGGCTCGCCAACCGCTCCCGAAGTACCGCAGAGTCATCGCTGGCGTTCGAGCTCACCGTCATTCTCCGGTAGTTCGATCAGCACCGCCGCCGGTCCGGCCTTGCGTGTCCTTCGCGCAGCGAAGAATGATCGAGGCGCCTGGTTTCACCGGCCATTCCCTGCAGTTCGATCGGCGCCGCCGACGACAGCCATGACTGCCGTCGTCTGTTGCTGTG
>PBSR01000166.1 GCA_002726335.1 Gemmatimonadaceae bacterium | reverse complement strand
TCGATGAGCAGGGACGCCACGATCTGCTGCTGCGTTGGCTGCGTCGGTCCATCAAGGGCAGCGACGACGTGGTGGCCCGTTTCCTGGCCCAGGCATCGAGCCGCGAATGAGCGACCTGACCACGATCGCCGAGGCCATCGACACCATCGACACGGGGGCCATCGCCCGCGACACTCTCGCCTTCGTCGAGACGACGAGTGAGACGGGTGACGAGGGACGGGGCAGCGCTTTCTTCGCCGATCTGCTGCGGCGCGAGGGATTCGACGTCGAGCAGGACGAATTCCTGCCCGGCCGGCCGAATATCTACACGCGCGTGCCCGGCGCCGGGGACGGGCCATGCCTGGTGTTCAACGGTCACACCGACACGATCCCGGTGGGCGACTGTCACGCCCCCGGGCGGGACGGTGACTGGATCCTCGGTCGCGGCACCGAGGACATGAAGGGTGGCCTCGTGGCCATGGTGCATGGTATCGCTGCCCTGCGGCGAGCCGACATCCGTCTGGACGGCGACCTGTGGTTGACCGGCGTCGTGGGCCACGAAACACCCGTGGGCAGGAAGGAGGGACCCAGGCGGCTGATCGAACACCTGGTCTCCGGCCGGATTCCGGCCGACGCAATCCTCATCGTCGAGGGGCCCCGCGCCGTGTGGGCGGCCAGCCTCGGCTCTGCCCTGTTCACGATCACCGCCTACGCTGACCGCGAACCGATCCACACGATCAAGGTGCCCTGGGTCGACAACCCCGTACGCTGGCTGGGTGACCTGTTGTCCGAATTCGACCGTCTGGAAGAGGGCTTCGCCGCCGGCGTTCATCATCCGCTGTGCGGCCGTCACCAACTCAACGTCGGCATCGTCCGGGCCGGAGACTGGTTCAACCGCCTGCCGGTGGAATGGCAGGTGACCGGCACAAGACGATGGACACCGGGTACGACCTGCGACGACGTCCGGGTCGAACTCGAGGCGGTGTGCGCCGGACTGTCCAGCCGTTCCGGTCTGCGCTTCGAGGTGGAACTGGGCAACGATCGAGAGCCCTTCGAGACACCGGCCGGTCACCCCCTCGTAACCGCCCTGCTCGACGCCGGCGAGAGGGACAGCGGCACGCGCCCCGAGGTCATCGGCATGGGGCTGGTGGGCGACGCCAATCTCTACGCCAACGATGGCGGCGTCAGCACCGTCTACTACGGGCCGGCACACGAGACGGCGCACTCCGATGGGGAACGCGTGTCGATGGCGGGACTGGCCCACTGCGCCCGGGTATATGCACGGGCTGCCGCCCGCTTCTGTGGCGTCGTGAGCTGAGGCGAATCCCGCCGGCTGGGGCACAGCCGGCCTTGACGAAGGCACGCAGACTCACCATACTGCTACTGTCTCATGTCATCCGTAGCTCAAATACGATCTCGCCTGCTGCCGACCCACGCGTCGGTACCCAGTCGCGCCGCAGCGATCCTCGTCATCATACTGCTTGCCGGGTTGGCCGTGGCACTGTGCCATGCCTCCCTGGTGTCGCCGGTGGATCACGACGATTGCGAGATCTGCCAGGTTCTCCTACACGCGGAGAATCTCAGGCCCGCAGTCATTTCCGTCGTGCTCGCATCCATCGTAGTACGCACAGCGGTACGCACGGCGACATCGGGCAACGGCTTTTTCCTACCGCCCCAACGCGGGCCTCCTCTGCCTCTTCAGTAGTCTCGTTCTGAGATCCCCAGTACCTGGATCCCTGTCGATCGCCTTTTCGACGGGGCCGTCGTTCTACGCCGGTTGATATCGTCGCAGTTCGACGTTTTCAGACACTTCAGAGAGGAGGTGCAATCCATGCAATGGACTCGGATTCTAGTTGCTTCAGCGACGGCATTGTGGTGTCATATTCCCTTCGCATCCGCCCAGGATACAAGCGCCAGCGTGACGGGGATTTCTCGTTCTTTCAACCCCGCAATCAGCGCCAACGCGCTGTTCGACGCTGTGTATGCCGACGACGCAACACACGATGACGCTGATGGTGAAGCAGGGCAGGGCCACGGGCATGGCGCCAGTGACGCGACCGGCTTGCGTGTTCAGGAAGTTGAATTGCAGCTGAGTGCAGTCGTCGATGCCTACCTGAAAGCGGATTTGCTCCTTGCGTTTCCGGGCGGTGAAGGCGTCGAACTGGAAGAGGGCTTCGTGACAGCCCAATCGCTACCCGGAGGCATGCAGATGAAGGCCGGCAGATTCCTGGCGGCGATGGGTCACCATAACACACTACACGCGCATCAATACCCCTTCCTCAATGCTCCTCTCGCCAATGAACACGTCCTTGGAGACGAAGGTCTGACGGAAGACGGTGTGGCACTCAGTTGGCTCTCCCCCCTGCCGTGGTTCCTGGAACTGACGGGCCAGATCCTCGATGGTCGTTCCGACCTGTTCGACAGCCCGGAGGGCGAAGAGCTGCTCTATCTGGGGCATGCCCGGAGTTTCTGGGATGTCGGGGAGAACTGGACCCTCGATCTGGGCGGTTCCTATGCGACGGGAGCGAATTCGCAGGGCAAGACATCCGCACTGCTGGGCACCCTTGGCACCATTCAGTGGCGAGACCTGGATGGATGGGGACGCCGGTTGATCTGGCGTGGTGAGTATCTACGTGCTGACCATGGCCAGATCGACGGCGGCGAGGAGCAGGAAGGTGGGGGCTACACGAGCCTCGAAGCGCAGATCGCACGCCGCTGGTGGCTGCAGGGCCGCTATGATCGGATGGGAATGCCGGGCGATGAAAACGACTGGCGGACAAGCTTCCTGGTGGGATTTATCCCCAGTGAATTCTCTGCACTTCGTCTGCAATTCGATCGCCGTGCCGAGTCTGGTGAGACATCGAATGTTGTTTCGCTTCAGATGAATGTGACAATGGGCTCCCACCCGGCGCACCGGTATTGAGCCGAATATGAGAATCTACTCACTCGTACTCGGCGCCGTCGTCTTGACTGCCTGGGCGGTTCGCAGCGATGCCGACGCTCTACACGTTGTAACCACCACGACAGATCTGGCCGCGTTGACCCAGGCAGTTGGCGGAGACCTCGTAGACGTGCAGGCCATCGCCCGTGGTAGCCAGGACCCGCACTTCGTTGATGCGCGTCCCAGTTTCATGCGTCGTATGCGCAGCGCCGACCTGCTCGTCTACAACGGCCTCGAACTTGAGATCGGCTGGTTGCCACTGTTGGTGGACGGCAGTCGCAATCGCCAGCTGCAGGCGGGCGAACAAGGTGCCCTCAACGCGTCAAGGGGTCTGCCCATTCTCGAGATCCCCACCACGGAACTCGACCGCTCTCTCGGAGATATCCATCCAGAGGGGAATCCACACTACACTCTGTCGCCACTGAATGGCAGACAGATCGCCAGAACCATCGCCATCCGGTTGCAGCACCTGCGCCCCGATGACTCTGAGCAGATTGGCTGGCAGCGCGAGCAGTTCGTCGCTCGCCTGGACACACAGATCAGCCACTGGGAGCAGTTGACACGGCCCTGGCGCGGTACAAAGGTCATTGCCCACCACAAACAGTGGGAATACCTGACCGACTGGCTTGGCCTGGAGATCGTTGCCTACATCGAAGAGAAACCGGGGATTCCACCGACTCCGCGTCACGTCCGTGATCTCGTCCGTCTCATCGAGACGCAGGAGATCTCCCTCATCCTGCGATCAACCTTCACGGATACGAGACCGGCGCAACGACTGGCCGAACGTACCATGGCTCGTGTCGTCGAGTTACCCGCCGCCGTGGGTGCCACCGATGGCAGCGAGGATTACATCAGCCTGTTCGATGTCATTCTGCGTCAGCTCGGGACTTCCTTTCCCACTGCAGAGGAACGCTAGATGGACTTCATTTCTCTGATGGCTGCGCCCATCGCAGCATGTCTGCTTCTCGTCCTCATCCATGCCTACCTCGGCGTCCACATCCTGGCACGGGGTGTCATCTTCGTCGATCTCGCACTGGCGCAGATTGCCGCCCTTGGCGCCGCCCTGGCCATACTCTGTGGCTATGAGCTGGGTAGTCCTGCTGCACTGGGCGCCTCTCTGGCGGCAACATTCTGTGGCGCTTCTCTCTTTGCTCTTACGCGCTCTCAGCGTGCCGATCTGCCACAGGAAGCAACGATCGGTATCGTCTACGTGGTGGCCGCGGCGGCAAGTATCCTCGCCCTGGATCGCTCGCCCCATGGAGCCGAGCATCTGAAGACCGTCCTGGTAGGCCAGATACTCTGGGTTTCCTGGGCAGACGTGGCCATCGCCAGCGCCGTCTATCTGGCGGTGGCTGCTGTGCATTGGGTGTTTCGAGACAGCTTCTGTCGTCTGTCGGGAGTCGGTGGATCAGGCACCGCGCAGGGCATGCGTAGCGCTATATGGTGGGACTTTCTGTTCTATGCGAGCTTCGGTCTCGTCATCACCATCTCCGTGCCCATGGCGGGGGTGTTGCTCGTTTTCAGCTTCCTCATCGTTCCAGCAGTCTGCGCCGTGCTATTCTCCGGCAGCCTGCAACAACGGCTGGTGATCGCCTGGGCGACGGGGTTCTTTGTCAGTGTCCTTGGCTGCACCCTCTCCTATAGATTCGATACGCCGACAGGAGCCACAATCGTATGTGCCTTTGGTGTCGTGTTGGCTCTGTTGGCTCTGGTGCGGCGGATCTCGCCAGTCGGCGGCGGCAACAGCCATCCGCCCATCTGAACCGATCTTCCAACTCCGCCGTAACCTCTGTGAAATCAATGAGTTTTCCGGTCTTGTCCGGTCCATGTGAGAACGGGCACGATCATTGCATTGACGGGTGGATCGCGTCACACCCCCACACCCACGACGGAGGATGGATGATGAATCGCGGATTCGACAGGGAGACAATCGAGCGGGTTGCCCGAGTCTACAAGAGCAATCAGGACGCCTGTTCCGCCCTTGGCATCACGCTGCGCAGCTTCGGCAGGTTGTGCAGCAAGTACGACATCGTGACGCCCTATGTGCAACGCCAGAGACGGGCGCAGCTGGCCCGATCCCGCGCCGCGTGAGGGACCGGGGCGGGGCAGCCCTGGCGCACCGACGGCACCACCGGGACAGAGCCGTCCCGATTCTGGTGCTGCCAGCGGGCCTCCACCCCTGTGGCGCAAGCATGGCACGTCCTTCGCAGTGTGTTTCGCCATGGGACTACCAAGACCGGAGCAGGTGCGCCACGAGTTGTCGGAAATGGCGAGGGTCTATGCCCTCGTCCTGTTGATCCTGGTGCTGGGTGTGGTGGTGATGCGCTTCGGGGGCGCAGGTGGAGGGATCATCCAACCGGCAGCCGAGGTGGTCGGCCCGTTCTGACTCGGGGGCCCGCGTTGGGCACCCGCTACATCTGCTTCGATCGAGACGAGGCCCGCGACCTTACGGTGGCGGGCCTCTGTCTTTTCTGTCCCGGGCACAGGCGCGGCCGATCTGGCGGCTGGCGCCTGCGGGTTGGCGGATCCGGCCACTGTTCCCGTCCTCGAGTCGATTCTACGACAGTTCTTAACTTCTATTATTTCAAGTCACTTACGGATTTCTCAATGTCTCCTGCGGCGACTGGCACATGCCTTGCAAACAGGGCAGGCATGAGTAGAACGCATTCCACAGGAGCAGGTGTCATGGTCAAAGCAACGCTGTTTCGGATCTCGAATATCGTGCGCTCGAATGTGAACGAACTGCTCGACCAGCTCGAGGATCCAGAGAAGATGGTGCGCCAGATGGTGCGTGACATGGAGGCCGACGTGGACCGGGTGACGGCGGCGGTAGGCACCGCGGTGGCCGGTGTGCGCCGCCTGCAGAAGGAGCAGGAGAGCCACCGAGACAGAAGCACACAGCTGCAGCAGAGGGCAGCGCAGGCGCTGGATGCGGGGGAAGAGGAACTGGCGCGCCAGATTCTCGGCCGACGAGTGTTGCTGGATGGTGCCGCCGATGATCTGGACCCGGCCATGGAAGAAGGACGCGTGACGGTGGAACGTCTGAAAGCGCAACTGACGTCCCTGCGCGAAGACCTGGATGACGCCCGTCGCCGACTGGGCAGCCTCATCGCGAAAATCCGGGCGTCTCAGGGCAAGCCTGCGCCGGCGACGAATGGCGGGACGGGTTCGGAGTCTACCGACCCCGCCGACTACATCCACCGGCTCGAGCAGCGGCTGGAGCACAATCGCGGCGAGTTCGAGCGGCTGCGCCAGCGGCTCGAGTTGTCGGATCTGGCCCAGGAAGTCTCTGCCGAAGTCCGCGGCGAGCTGGGGGAGGATGCCCTGCTCGGTCGTCGCTTCGCCGATCTCGATGTGCGGCAGAAGGTGGATGCTGAACTGGCCGCCCTGCGCGGCACAGGTTCAGATTCAGACACGGAGAAGAAGTGATGACCGGCCACGTCTCGGAACGCTCGAGATTGGCCGCGGCGCTGATGGCTTTCTTCCTGGGGTGGCTCGGTGTCCACCGGTTCTACGTCGGCAAGATCGGCACGGCCATCCTCATGGTGATCACCGTCGGTGGCTTCGGCATCTGGGCGACGATCGACCTGATCATGATTCTCGTCGGCGCCTTTACCGATGAGGCGGGTCGCCCCCTGCGTGAATGGGTGCCGGAGGCCGGCACTACGTCGGATACCCCAGAGAGTGATCTCGAAGGGCGCATGGACCGCATCGACAGCCAGCTCACCGATCTTCAGGGCGTCCTCATCGACATGACCGACAAACTGGATCGACGGCAGTACGGACACTTGGTTTAGCCAGGACGCTCATTCCCGAGGAACGACCCATGACACACCTATCCTTCCCCACACGTTGGGCGAGCATCGGGCTGGCCGCCGCCCTGCTGGCCGGCACGGCCGAGGCACAGATCAGGACCATTACCAACGGCCAGGACATCCTCGCGCCTGTAGCACTGGCCGTGCCGGTGGAGGGGATCCGCATCGACGGTGACCTGTCCGACTGGCCCGAGGGCGTACAGCGCATCCCGATGCGCAACCATTTCCAGGCGTACGGCCCCACCGACCTGGACGACGTCGATCTGAGCGCGAGTGACGACTTCAGCCCATCGATGATGGTGGGGTATGACGACGACGAGGACATGCTCTATGTCGCCGTCGTTGCCCGTGACGACGAGTTGTTCATGGACGGCAGCAACGATATCTACCGTGACGGTATCGAGGTTTACGTGTCGGGGCTGGCCGATGGCAGCAGCCCCTATCAGTAGAGGATGCCGACGGCTCGTGCGCACCACGAAGACGGCATCAGAGGCCACGCCGGCTCGCTGGGAAACTGGCGCAACGAGGGAGATCGGATCGTCTACGAATGGCGCGGCAAGGTCCTCGATCGAAGACGGCCAGTAGAACTGGATGAAGGCGATCTGATCGGCTTCGACGTCGTCGCCATCGACAACGATGGCAACGGCAACGCCGCCTGGGTGCCGTGGGGCCCGGCCGTCAGCGGCAAGAAGATGGACAACAACCGCGTCGGGCGTCTGTTGCTGGGACCGTCAGACTTGTCGGCGGCCGACGCTGCAGTGCTGGTGTCAATTCTCGAAGCCTGGAACGACGGGCACAGTGGGCACAACGTCCACCTGCACAACCTGGAAGGTTTGGAAGGTCTCGAAGGCCTGGGGGGCCTAGAAGCCCTGCAGAAGCTCAAGCACCTTGAAAACCTTGAACACTTCGAGGATCTCGGTGCCGAGATCGGCCAACTCGTGGAACAACTGGTGGAGCACCAGGGAGAGCTGTCCGGTCAGCAGGCGGCGATCGCAGCTGCCCGTATGGCGGGTGAGATCGCTGCTGTCGCTTCACGGGCGGGTGCCATCGCCACAGCCGAGGCACGCATGGCAGGGGTCGAGGCCAGGATGGCGGCGGCAGACCAGATCGGGGCGCCGACCCCGCCCATGGCCCCGACCCCCGTCGGCCTCTACATGGAACAGCGGGGGAGTCCCGGGTACGAGGTGATGCATACGATCGCGAAGTTCTGCGGCGGCTGTGCCATCATTCTCGCCATCGGCTTCACCGCCTATCTCATACGGCGTGGCGGCCGGCAGCCGGCACCCGATCCCGAGGCGGCGGAGGCCATGGACGAGCGGATCTCCCGCATCGAGTCGAGGATGACGGACACACAGGACGTGATGATCGCCCTGAGCGAGAAACTCGACCGCATCGACGATGGCGGTCGTAAAGGAGACGAGGCGTGATGGGACGTGAATGGACACGACTGATCGTCATTCTCCCGGTGGCTGCCCTGCTGGCGGCGACGTCGGCCCAGGCCGACTGCGGCGAAGCTGGGTTGAAGGCCACGGCCCTGATCATGGATCCACCGACCATCGACGGCGACCTGTCGGACTGGCCGGAACTCCGGACCCATGCCATCGGGGGCACGGCGCCGTCCACCTTCCGCGTCGGCTACAGTCCGGAGACGGATCGGGTGTATGTCGCTGTCGAAGTCGAGGACGACGAGCATGTCGTCGGCGGACGTTGGGATCGCACCGACGCCGCCGACATCTACACTTGGGGTGGTGACGTGAAGAGGTGTCGTTCGGGTGGACGGTTTGAGAACCCGATGCAGTTCTCCGTCGTCGCAGGTGACGGGGAGTACGTGCCCAACTGCGGCAATCCCTGTGCCTACAGCAAGGGCGTGCAGCACGTTGTGGCAACGGAGAAGCTCGCCAACGTGGCCTGGCATCGCGTCGGCGCGACCACGATCTACGAATGGGAGGTCCCCGTCTACAAGGATGTTCGTCGGGATCCCATCTCTCTGTCTTCCGGGCAGCAGGTCGGCTTCGACATCATCGTCTCCGATCACGACGGCGACGGGCGTTACAAGTGGAGGGCGTGGGGCAAACCCGCCGCGAACAAGTGGTCGAATCCGACCCATGTCGCCACGCTGATCCTCTCCCCGGAGCGCGCGGAATCCCCGCTCTGGTCAGGTCTGGGCAAGGCCGCAGGTGTGCTGGGCAAACTCGCCCTCTACGGCCTCGGTCTTGTCGCCCTCGTCGGCGCCGGGGCCGGAGTACGCCGCGTCGTACGTAGCAACGGCGGCGACCGCATCGACAGTCTCGAGCAGCGGGTCACCGACACGCAGGACGTGCTGATCGCTCTCAGTGAGAAGTATGACCGCCTCGAGGAACGGTTCGTCGAACTTGCGGCGCAGATCCGCCACGACGACACCACGGGCGATTGACATGTCCGTGGTGGCCTCACTGATCCTGCTTCTGGCCGGAACGCTGACGAGCCTGATCCTGCTGGTGCGGGTTCAACTGCTGCTGCTGGCTCACTATCCGACAGCGGAGTGGCCGGCTATGGCGGCGGGTCTGCTGGCCGGCGGTGTCACCCTGGCGATTGCCGTGGCCATGGCCCTGCGCCTGCGGTCACCTCGCCGTGCCCTCATGCTGCTGCTGGCGTTGCCGACGATGCTGTTGACGGCAGGCTGTCTGTCGGTGACGCACTTTCCGAGGTCCAACTTCAAGAGCGACGAGCTGCGTGCCGAGTGGTACCGGTTGCACCCGACGCTACGCAACGCCTTGTGGGTCGCCCGCCTCGGCGAGGGGGCTCTCATCCTCACAGACGTCACCCGCAAACCGTCGAACTACGGTGAGATGGGGCTGACCGAACCCTCCTGGTCCAGCCACTTCACATCCCCCAGAAACGGCTACGCTCACGCTATCGATCTGCGTGTGCGCGATGCCGGCGATCTGCGAAACTGGGCCCGTCAGGGGGTGTTTCTCGCCCTCGGCCTCAAAGCCGATCGGCACGGCGGCCCCACCGACCGACATGGCGGCACGGCCGATCATCTGCACGTCTCTCTGCCCCTGCGACAGGACGCCATCACGACCCAGTAGCGTCAGCTGGATTCGGCCACCCACTGCTGCAGCCAGTCGGGCCAGTTGATCGTCATGCCGTTGCAGCCCGTGACGGCACCCCGCTCCATGTCCTGCCGATTGCGAATCCCCCAGCAGCGGAGCTCCAACCCCGCGGCCTGTGCTGTGGCCACCAGATCCGGGTCGATGATCTCGACATGGAGAGAAACGCCGTCGTGACCGTCGCGTACGGCCCGGCTGATACTCTGGCCGGGGTCGAGTTTCGGTGACACCAGGACGGTGGACCGCACGCCGGGTGCCGCGGCTTTGGCGGCGAGCAGTTCGGCATCGCAGTCGAAACCAGAGACGAGTGTCTCCCGTTCTCTTCCGTAGCGGCGGACGATAGCAGCCGTGGCGGCGCCGATCCCAGCGCTGCGATCCTTCAGTTCCACGTGATAGGTCAGGCGGTCCTCGAAGGCGGCGAACAGCTCGCCAAGGCTGAGGAGTCGTTCGCCGGCGAATTCAGCGCCCATCCAGGAGCCCGCGTCGAGCCGACGCAACTGCGCCAGTGAGTACTGCTGTGGTGCCCCCGATCCGTCCGTGGTTCGGTCGAGGCTGTGGTCATGGAGCAGCACGAGCTCACCATCCTGTGTGAAATGGACGTCGGTCTCGATCTCGTCGACACCCATGTCGACGGCCCGGCGGAAGGCGGTCATCGTGTTTTCCGGTGCATAGCCGGAAGCGCCGCGGTGGGCGATGATGCGGAAGGGGTCCGGTATCAAGTCGAGAAGGCTCACTGGAAGGGAGTTGGCTGCTGCGGTAGCTTACGCACTCCTCAGATCACAGCAAGCAGTTCCACAAAAGATGAGATAGAGATCGATGGCGAAACGGAAGGGCAGCCGCAAGGCATCTGCGAAGAAGAAGCTACGCTACGCCTTCATCGGCGCCGGCGGCATTGCCGGGGCGCACATGCGCTACCTGAAGGACATGGAAGATGTGGAGATGGTGGCCATGGCGGACATCTCGAAACCCGGGATGGAAACCAAGGCGGAGCAGTTCGGTATCGACGGGATCTTCACAGACTATCGCAAGATGCTTTCCACGGTCAAGCCTGACGCCGTCAGTGTATGTACGCCGAACGGCGCTCACGCCGAGGCCTCGATTTCCGCCAGCAACGCCGGGGCCCACGTCATGGTGGAAAAGCCGATGGCCATGTCCGCTGCCGAGGCGAAGAAGATGATCACCGCGGCAAACCGGAAGCGCCGCAAGCTCGTGATCGGCTTTCAGCACCGCTACGATCCGCGCACGAAATTCATCAAGGATGCCGTCGATTCCGGGCGGATGGGAAAGGTCATCTACGGTCGCATTCAGGCGTTGCGCCGCCGCGGTATCCCCAACTGGGGCGTCTTCGGGCGCAAGGATCTGCAGGGCGGCGGCCCCTTGATCGACATCGGCGTACACGCGCTGGAGATGACGCACTTTGCCATGGGGTCGCCGACGCCGGTGTCGGCCAGTGGCAGCATCTTCACCTATCTGGGCGACCGCAAGTCAGACGTGGTGTCCCAGTGGCCGAACTGGGACCACAAGTCCTATACGGTGGAGGATCTCGCCGTCGGTCAGATCCGTTTTGACAACGGCGCCGTGCTCTCCATCGAGGCGTCCTTCGCCGCCCACATCGAGAAGGATGTGTGGAACTTCACCCTCATGGGAGAGAAGGCGGGGGCCAACTGGGATCCACCAGGGCTCTTTTCCGACGATGGCGGTTACATGTCGAACTCACAGCCGAACTGGCTGCCCTCAGGCCCGGGGGCAGATGTGTTCTCGGCCAAGATGCGCAATTACGTAGATCACTGTCTGCACGATACGCCCACCATGGCGCCCGCCGAACACGGTCTGATGGTGCAGAAGATGCTGGATGGCATCTACGCATCGGCTGAAAAGGGCGCGGAGGTGAGGATCCGGTAGTGCCGACCTCCGGTTCCACCTTCGTTATCGCCGGGGACCTGGCCGCCGGGCGGCACGTGGCTGGCTGGGACGGTATCGATGCGACGGGCCTCAAGGTGGCATCAGGTAGGTACCTGTTGCGTCTTCAATCGGGCACTCAGGTACAACGCCAGAAGGTCGTACTGCTGGAATGACCGCCGCAACGACACTCTGTCGATTGGCCTTTCAGGTCCTTGCCGAGGAGCAGGGTCGATTCAGTACAGCGTGGAACCGGCACCTCCAGACCCTCCTGGCAGAAGCCGGACTCGTCGACGGACGACCTTGCGAACGTATCCTCGCCGAAGATGTCGTGGCCTATGTCTTCACCGTGGAGTCGACGGCGCAGATCGGGTCGTTCCGGTCCGTGTTGCAGGGGGATCCGGGCTGGAGCAGGGCGCTTCGGGAAGCCGGGCTGGTTACGGACGAGGCCTGGAGTCTGGATCTGTACCGGGCACCGATCCGCGATGAACCGGCCATCCCCGTTGGCGGCGGTACACGCTCCGGTCCCTGGCTGGGATTCGACGCCTTTGATGGCATGCCGTCCGTCCTCATCAACGACATCACGACGGGCGCAGATGGGTGCCTTCTTCTGGCAACGTACGAAGGGATCTGCCGGTTCGACGGCGCCACCACGGGTCTGCTGACACCCGCGGACGGCGTCATCCAGTGGATTCCTCGCCTGCTGTTCGACCACCGTCGCGGAGTTCTCTGGTTCAGTCAGGTGTCGCCTGGTCTGGCGCGGCTGGACGAGGCCGGGATCGACATATTCACCCACGCGGACGGTCTGACACGGGAAAGCACCGCGGCAATGTGTCTCTCCTCCTGCGGCGACCTGTGGATCGCCGGAGGAGAAGGGGGCTGTACGCGATTCGACGGTGAGCGCTTCGTCCCCGCCGATGCGGGTCTCCCTGGAGACACGCCGATCCTCGACATGCTGGCGGATCGAGACGGCGGCCTCGTGCTGGGGACGACGGCGGGTGTCTATCGGCGGCGAGAGAATGGCAGCGAATGCATCGGACTCAGAGACGAGCGGGTTTCGGCTGTCTGCGAAGACGCGGAGGGCCGTCTGTGGGTCGGCGCCAGCAGCGGCATCTATCTACACGGTCCCGGGGGATTCGAGCGCCACGAAGCTCTATCCACAGTTGGCCCCGTCATTCGTCTCACCGCGGGACGGGAGGGGGGGCTATGGGTCAGTTCACGCGGAAACGGGGCGGTGCACTGGGACGGTGAGACTGTCCGGGCCCACACCGCCGGAAGCGGGTTGTCGAGCAGTCAGGTGAATGCCACCCACGTGGATGAGCGGGGATGTGTCTGGGTCGGCGCGTGGGGTGGCGGGCTGTCGCGCTACGATGGCGACTGGGTCGGCACGATCGCGGTGGAGTCGGGTTTGCCCGCTGGACGTGTCGAAACCCTCTGCGACGCCGGAGACGGCTCGATGTGGATCGGCACATGGGGGGGCGGCCTCTTCCGCGCCCGAGGCGAGGAGGCGGAAAGGGTGCCGGGAACGGAGGAGGTGGGAGATTTCCTCTGGTCGAGCTGTCGCGATCGGGAGGGCCGGTTCTGGTTCGGTACGTTTGGCCAGGGGGTGGTCTGCCTGGACGGCGAACGGCTGTCCAGGTTGACCACCGCCGACGGGCTGGGACACGACAGTGTCTGGGGTATCCACCAGGACCACAGCGGCCGCATGTGGTTTGCCACGCAGGGCGGCGGACTGACCTGCTTCGACGGCGACCGCTGCATCACCTACACAACGGCAGACGGCCTGCCCCACAACCAAGTCTGGTCGGTTGCGGAGGACGCTGAAGGTGCCATCTGGTGCAGCACCGTCGAATCGGGCGTCTCCCGCTTCGATGGCAAGAGCTTTCGGAGCTATTCGACCAAGGACGGCCTGGCGCACGATCAGGTCTGGTGCATCCTGCCGGATCGTGGCGGTGATCTCTGGTTCGGCACGTGGGGGGGAGGGGTGTCCCGCTTCGACGGCAAGGGCTTCACCACGTACACGACGCGTGATGGCCTGGCCCACAACAGCATTCGGAGTATGTGTCAAAGCGCCGACGGCCACCTCTGGTTCGGCACATTCGGCGGTGGTGCGTGTCGCTACGACGGTCTCGCCTTTCAGGCGTTCTCCCGGCGGGAAGGTCTCGTGCACGACGCGGTGCAGCACATAGAGGAGGGTAGTGACGGCCGCATGTGGATCGCCACCGAAGCAGGCGTCACCCGCTACGCGCCTCCCGAGGAGCCGCCACGAGTCGAACTGAGAGGCGTCGTTGCCGACCAGCGGTACGCCGTTGATGACGTGGTAACCCTGGGCGCCGCCCAGCGACTGGTGACCGTCGAGTTCTCGGGCGCAAGTTTCAGCACAGCGTACGACCGTCTCGTCTACGCCTACCGTATCCTGGGTCAGTCAGAAGAGTGGCGCACGACGACACGTCGACGCGTGGAACTGCCCGACCTGCCCGTGGGCAGCTACACCTTTGAGGTTCAGGCCATCGATCGGGATCTCAACTACTCAACATCCGCTGCTGTGAAGTTGGCCATCGAGCCGGATGCCGGCAGTGACCGACTGCGAGCGCTGGAGGCGGAGCTCGGGCTCCCGGGTTCCGATCAGCTTGTCGGTCGGAGCCCGGCGCTGCGACGGGTTCTGGTCGAGATCGACACCGTGGCCGCCTCGGATCTGACCGTG
>PBSR01000165.1 GCA_002726335.1 Gemmatimonadaceae bacterium | reverse complement strand
GGTGTGGACGCCGCCATCTTCGCCGCGAATGGGGTAGACGCCACCTGAAGCCCAGCGGTATTCGCCGTTGCCGTGGCGCCAGCGATACTCGACACCCTCTACGTTCTGGCCGGCAACTCCCCGCTCGAAGGCGGTCGTGACCGCAGCCACATCCTCCTCATGAATGAGGCGCTCGCCGATCTTCGGGTCGGCGTAGAAATCCTCTGGATCCACGTCGAGCCATTCTCGCACGCGTGGCGTGACGTAGATGTAGTTGCCCGCCGGATCGATGAGCATGACGATGAAGTCCGGCGTCTCCAGCAGTGTGCGGTAGCGCTCTTCCGACAGGGCCAGCCGACGCAGGTCGTCGATCCGTTGAAACCCCGAGGACAACACCCCGGCGATTTCCTGCAGCAGCAGCAGGTCGGACTCGCTGAAGGCGTTGGCCGTCGTGCTGTTCAGCGCCAGCGTACCATGTGAGAAGGGCACGTCCACCACGGCTCGGATCGACGCAATGGTCTGGATGTAAGGCAACTCGTCGAAGGGATCGTCAGCCTGCAGGTCGGGTCGATACGTCGCCTCGCCGCGCTTCCACATGTCGTGCACGGAGGTCACCGCCCGTGGCGTGGCCGACTCCATCCAACCGCCACCCGGCGCCGTGCTGCGCGAGCGCATGGTCGGCGGGTCGGTGGAAGTATCGAGCAGATTGATGCCGCAGTTCTGGTAGTCGATGCCGAGTTCGTGCAGGCCCTCTTCGAGTGCCTTCAACACACCGTCGAGATCGGCCTCGCCATGCATCAACAGCACCTGTTCACGAAGTTGCTGGAATACCTGCCGCCGGCGTTCCTCGCGCTTGCGTTCCGTCACGTCGCGGGCGAAACCGACGAAGCACTGGGTCGTGCCGTCCTCAGCGGTGACGGGAAACACGGACAGGTCGATGTGCAGCGTGCGGCCGTCTTTGGTGCAGGAGTCTACCTCGCCGCGAAAGCTGCCCGAGTCCCGCAAGGCTGTCGAGATACGTGCAGCAGCTTCAGGGCCACACCAGAGAGGTGTGTTGGCGGCGCGCAGTTCTTCGACGGAGTAGCCGAGCAGCCTCTCGTGTGCCGGGTTGTTCTCGATGAAGCTGCCGTCGCAGTCGAAGATGGCAACCGCATCGTCGGAGGCGGCGATGATGGCCTGGTGCAGACGCAGGCTCTCCTGCAGACGTCGACTCTCGGTGACATCCCGGGCAATTCCCTCACCCCCCTTGAACTGCCCCTCCGCGTCGAAGTGCAGACGCCGGTGCATCTCGAAGAAACGGGTCTCACCCTCCTTGTCGACCAGGCGTGCCTCGATGGTACGCACCTCGGTGTCACGGCGACGGACCGACTCCTGGAAACCGGCCATTGCGGTATCCCGATCCTCGGGGTGCACGAGTTCGAACATCGACCGCCCCCTCAACTCCGCTGCCGCGTATCCCAGTATCGGTCCCGCCGTGTCGGTGATCGACGTCAGTCGGCCGTCGGCGTCGGTCTCGTAGACGATATCCGGCGCGCGCTCGAGGACTGACTTGATCTTGGCCGCATCCACGTGGAATCGCGCTTCAGGCGAAGGTCTTCAGGATGTCGGCCTGGATCTGCTGCAGACCAGCATAGGCCTTGTTGATCTCGTCCACCTTGCCACGCAGACTAGCCAGCAGCTGCTGCTTCTCGATACCGTTGCGAATCACGAGCTGCAGATTGTCATTGTCCCAGGGCTTTTCCACATACTGGAACAGACCGACTTCGTTGATCGCCTTGATGGCATTCTCTTTGTCGGCGTACCCCGTCAGGATGATCCGCGTCGCTGCGTCAATGCGACCTCCAGATGATGACGTCCTGTGTCAGGGAGTAGGTGTTTGAGAAACGGCTGTGGGCGCCAGCGCGCCGAGAGCGAACCAGGCGATAAACAGCACAAAGACGACTCCCGTTGTGCGCCGTGCGGGCTGCCCCGTCATCACCGAGAGTCCGATGCCGACAACAGCTACCTGCCACAGGTCGAAGACGTTGACGGCGCCGAGAAACCGGCCGAACAGGGATGCCGAGGGATCACCCAGCAGTGCCCCGAGAGTGAAGGTCAAAGGCGAGGCGGCGGCATCGCCGGCACGCACCAGGGGGATCAGTAGAATCCACTGGGGTACCGCCACGAGCGACGCGTAAGCCTTCACCGCCAGCGTCTGCCGCAAGGAGATCTCGGCGCGCAGCATCAATCGACACACGCCGAGCAGGACCAGACCGACGATGGCCAGGCTGGAGAAGGAACTCACCAGGGGCATGGTAAGCCAACCATGGCTGCGCCACGCCTCCAGTCCCTGCACTGCCACCTGGCGCTGATCTTCGGTCAGCTGCTCCCAGCCCGCGATCGCCGACGGTGTCTCGGGCGCCACGATGGGCATGACCGCCAGATTATGGGCCGCCCAGAACATCACGACGACGGCCACCGGCGCCGCCCAGTCCGGGAAGCTGCCGCCATCGGCGACGGATTCGAAGGTTCGTCGCGGCGCGTGGAACACCCGCAGCAGGCGTTCGGTCAGTCCGATCTGTTCGACGGATGTCAGGCCTCTGGGCTCGGTCAATTCGGATCCCTCAGGTGGTCGTGTGTTGGGAGGACGCAATCTAGACGGGAACTGCCCGGTGGGAAAGGCTGGACATTGAGGCGAACCAGACCTTCGTTCCAATCGTGCCCGCCTCCAGACCCTCCCTCAATCGACAGATCCTTGCCATCGCCGTACCTGTCGCCCTGTCCTCGCAGGTCGACACCCTCGTTGGTATGGCGGACATCTTCATCGTCAGCCGTCTCGGCGCCGACGCCATATCAGCTGTCGCCATGTCGCGCCTGTTCACCATGGTCCTCGGCGTCGTCATGATTTCGGCCACCACCGGCGCCTTCGCCATGGTTGCTCAGCACATTGGCGGCGGACGTCACGTCGAAGCCAGTGCCACCGCCAAACAGGCCTTCACCCTCGTTACGCTGATCACCGGCAGCCTCAGTGTCGTCGGCTGGTTCGGCGCCCGCCTCTGCCTGGAAGCCATGTCGCTGGCGCCGGCCGTCGTCGAACTCGGTACGCTCTATCTGCGGATCTACTTCGCCGGCATGGTCTTCCTCAGCCTGAACCACGCTCTCAACAGTTGCTTCTATGGCACCGGCGACGCCCGTACACCGCTGTACATCAATCTCGTCGCCAGTCTCATCAAGGTGGTCACCACGTACGTGCTCGTCCTCGGTCCCTTCGGCCTTCCGGCGTGGGGCGTGGAGGGTGCTGCCGTCGGCAACATCTTCGGCGGGTTCTGCGGCCTGACCCTGGGTGTCAGCCTGCTCTACTCCGGGCGCTTCCGTCTGCGCCTGCTGCCCGAGACCTCCTACCGCCTCGATCCGGAGCTGGCACGACGAATCCTGCGCATCGGCGTTCCGTCAGCGTTGCAGGGACTGTTCCGCAACGGCTCCAGCCTGCTCTTCGCCAAGCTCATCGCCCTCACAACGGCCGGCACCGCCACCGTCGCCGCCTACGCCATCGGCAATCAGGTCGAGCGACTGTTGCGGCGCACGTCTCTCGCCTTCGGCACGGCCGCCACAACAATGGTCGGCAACAGCCTTGGGGCCGGGGACCGAGACGCGGCGCAGAGCCGCGGTGCGGCGGCCAACCTGGTTGGCTTCGTCGCTATGGTTCTGTGCGGTATACCCGTCGCCCTTCTCGCCCGGCCTTTCATGGAGCTGTTCACCCACATCCCCGACGTGGTCCGCATCGGTGTCATCTACCTGTGGGCAGTGGCCCTGGCCGAGCCCTTCATGTGTCTCGGGATCACTGCGGGAGGCGCCCTGCGCGGCGCCGGAGATACCAAACCGCCGCTCTACTACACCATGATTGCCCAGTGGCTGGTACGGCTGCCGGTAGGGTACCTGCTGGCCTTCTCCCTCGGCTTGCAGGAGCGAGGCCTGTGGATCGCACTGGTTCTGCTCAGCGTCGTCCAGGGGTTGCTGACCTGGCGCAAGTATCGCCAGGGTCTGTGGCTGGAACGCCGAATCTGAAGGGGCTGATCAGTCCCCCTGAAACACGAGCCGTGGCTCGAGCAGCTGCGTCCGTGACTTGCCGCTGATCTGCTCGGCCATCTCCAGGGCGACCTCGTCGAAGTCCCCCTCGTCGGCCAGCTTGAGCAGGCCTGGTGTCCGTCGCGGGAACCGCCAGCCCGGACGACGCCACAACACCTCGCCCACGGCGTGCTGTCCGAGGCTGCGCACCTCGTCGAGCAGCTCGTCGTAGTCGGCCGTCCGATCGAGGCGCACCAGAACCATGGTCAGGAGACCGAGCAGTTCAGGAGAGGTCGGGTGTCTGCGGCGCAGGTCCTGCAGCTCCTTCATCGCCTTGCGGATAGGTGAGACCTTACCACTCGTGCAGGCGTGGAACCGGTCCGGGATGCGCGCCAGCAGTCCGTCGACACGCGCCACGATGCCGACGAGGGTCTCGTCCTCGTCGTGCGCCGAGTCAGGGTCTGCCGGGTCCCCCGTGAGGGCTCGCCGTGCCCGCGAGACCACGATCTCCTGTTCGGACACGTCAGCGCCCTCCGCTGCCCTCCCCTCCACACGCTCGACATACTCGCTTACCATGCGGCGACCGATTTCCCCCCTTTGCACGAGACGCGCCACTTCACGCGGGTATTCGGGTAACAGGTCCAGACACAGTGTCGCCTGCACGACGGCCATCTCCAGCTGCTCGTCCAACAGCCGCCAGATCGTGACGCCGGGACGTTCGTCCGGCTCCCGGGCCGGTGCGTCCAGCTTCGTCGTCAGGTGCTGGAACACGGCCAGCCGGTCCGGGATCGTCGGCGTTCGGTCGTCAGCTGCCAGATTGTCGTCGAAGAGCCGATGGACCTCACCGACGATCAGTCCACGAAGCGCGGGCGAGGCCGATGGCGGCGACTTGGCGGTCATGATCAGCTTGTGGATCGTGTCCGCCTCGTCGATCACCTGCATGACCGTCGTGTCGAACGCTTTGGTCCGGGCGGCGGAGATGAGGATCCCCACTCTCTTCACGGTGTCGACATCCTGCAGACGCAGGATGCGATCTCCCACACCCACGGCCCGCCAGAACTCGAGCAGGTCGCGCAGACGGACCAGATCCAAGCCTCTGCCCAGGTGGATGGTAAAATCGGAAGGCTTGCTGGCGTGGGCCCCCACCGACCGTGCCGCCTCGGCCAGCACCTTGTCTATCTCCGCCTTCTCGAACAGGGGCGACACGATCTCGTCCATCAGTCCCAGGATGCCGTCGGCACCGAACCCCGGCGCCAGCTCGAGCAGCTTCTCGCGGCCGAAGCTCGTACTGATGCCGAAGCGCATGCAGTCCCGGTAGTCGTGCCGCGCCTCATCCATGTTCTGCGGCTCGGTCTCCTGCCCGGCAGCAGCCGCCATCTCCTTCGCCGCCGGGTGCAGGATGTCGCGATCCAGCAGGAAGAAGTCGGGGAAGCCCAATTCCTCGAACAACTCCTCCGACTTCTGCGTCCCCCAGGTTTCCTCCTCGTACTCGTCGTAGAGCAGCTTGGCTACGGCGTCACTGGACAGGGCGTCGGCACCATCCTGCCGTAACTCCAGAATCCGCTCCGTCGCTTCCTCCCGGTCGAGGCCGAGACTGTAGGCACCGATGGCACTGATGGCAGCGCCGTCGCTGCGCGCCAGGATGGCGGACAGGCCCTGCACGAACTTCGGCTCGTACAGCTTCGTGAACGCCTCCTCCTCGTTGATAGGGGCATCCTCCATGCCGCACTTCTTGCGCCACTCCCGCAGCTCCGGGCTCTCATAGGATGAGCGGTGCCGATTGCGCCGTCGCAGGAACTGGCGGAACGTAGAATGCCCCACCACCGTCGTACCCCCATCCAGCACGCGCTGACGCACCGCTTCCACCATCTCCTGAAGCAACACGAAATCGAGCAGCTTCCAACCCTGGGTCACCAGGATGTGGGCGATGGACCAGTAGTCGTAGCCGTTGTTGAAGGCGACTTCGAGAATCCGTTCCGGCAGGTAGATCGTGCGGCGCGTGCGCCCCGTGTGTACGGCGCACCAGTTGCGCATGTCACGAAAGCAGAGCATGCCCGTGCCCACCACGAGGGTGACCGAGATGTCACGTGCCAGCAGGGCGTCGAGGAAGAACTCCGGCAGCTGGCGAACGGCTGAATAGAAGAAGCGGACGTTGTCGTGCCCGGCGTGGAACCGCGGCAGCTTGTCGTCGGCCAGCAGAACTCCGTCACGCAGACGGTTCTGCCGGGCGAAGATGATCGTCTTCTCCGCCTCGCCGATGGCGGCGTTGATCTCGTCGTGGGTGAGATCCCCTTCGTGCATCGTGCGGCCGTTACCTGACGTTCACGTGGTTGGGGTCTGCAGGTAACACTGCGGTCGCTCCTCTGTCCTGGTTCACTCAGCCCTGGGCGCTGGCATGTTTTGTGCATTTGTGCACTGCAATGCGTGCGGTATATTCCTCTCGGACGAAGGAACCAGGCACATGGCCGACTCAGCCGAACTCACAGCGCGTGACGTCTTCGAGCAGATCGATCGACGCCTTACCCGCCTCGAAGACGATCTGCGGGATTTCCGTCAGTACGTCGAGCAACGCTTCCAGTTCATCGAACAGCGCTTCATATCTCTTGAGGCAAAACTCGATGCCCGGTTCGCAACCATCGATGCCCGGTTCGCAACCATCGATGCCCGCTTCGCCGCCCTCGACGCGAAGATCGACCGTCACTTCCGCTGGCAGCTGAGCATCAGCCTCATGATGTGGCTCTCCGTCATGTCGGCCATCCTGCTCAAGTAGTCTCCCACCCCAGCAGCCGCGCCAGGTTACCGCCCTTCACCAGGGCCCGATCGGCCTCCGAATACGCCTCCATGTGGGCATCGACGATGTCCGGGGTTCCCGATCCCCAGACCGTCCGCTGCGGACCGAACTCGCCGATCACCCGCTGGGTGAAAGGTCGGGCGCTCTCATACAGCGGTCCTTCCTTATTGAAGTGGCTCAGCCCCGACAGCTTCATGTAGACGTTGTCGAAGCGCGCCAGATCGAGCACGTCGGCAAACTCCACACCATCTCCCATGTGCGGCTCGGCCAGATGGTCGATGAGGGCTACCGTGTCCGGCAGATCGTGCAGCACCTCTGCCACCTGAGTCGCATAGTTCGGCCCGATGTGCAGCTCGACGATCAGGCCCAGCTCCACCGCCTTCTCCCACAGGGCCCGCACACTTTTTTCGGCAAAGCTGTCCAGGTACTGCTCCTTGCCGCGATGGGCGTGGAACCGCGTCGACACAATTTTCGGTTGCCGTGCAACAAGGTCGGCCAGGCGCTGCGGCGCGTCCGTGTCCTTTGGGTAGAACAGACTCGTACCGAGAAACAGCGCCGGCTCACGCGCCAGACAGTCCAGGACCAGCCGGTGATCGTCACCGTACGGCTCCGGGTGTACGAGCACGGCACGGTCGATGTGTTCATCTCGCAGACGTTCGACGTACGCCGCCAACGGATCCGCCGCGTTCTTCGAGACGTCCGGTCGGTAGACGGCACGGTCGTGCAGCGGGAAACGGTGTGTGTCGGGATGGAAGATGTGCTGGTTCCACTCGATGATCACGTTAGCAGCTCCCCTTCACTCTTCGATAGCGATAGCGCGAACGGGCGATCCGTCGCCCTGCTGAAGGCGCAGCGGCAGCGCCACGAAATGGACTCGATCCTGGCGCAGCTCGTGCAGATTGCACAACCCCTCGACGATGACGACCCCGCCGTTGAGCAATGCCCGATGCACGTCGCCCAGCTCCTGCTCGTCACCGGGATTCACCGAGGCCACCGACGGCTGCTCCACACCCAGCAGCGCCACCTCGCGCTCCACGAACCAGCGGGCCAGCTCCAGTGACACCCGCGGCATGTGTGTGCGAAAGTCCTCCGCATTCACGTGCCGGCACCAATCGGTGCGCAGCAACACACGGGAGCCGGCCTCGATGCGCCCGGCGTGGGGCACCACATCCGCCACCGACATCACACCTGCCGGCTCGATCGCGGTCAGGTCGATCACTTCCGCGGAACCGACACAGGCCTGCAGGTCTACCTCATCGATGGTGCCACTCCCTTCGACGAAGTGTTTCGGCGCGTCCATGTGGGTACCGGTGTGGCTGTACAGATGAAGGGTTGTCGTGTTGTAGCCCTGCACGCCGATCGACGTCTTCGGCTCCGTTGTCAGGCCCCGAATACCGTCGTAGAGGGGCGTACTCAGATCGATGATTCGCCGCGTGTGCTGCATCAGGCCTTCAAGCCGCCATCGACGACGATGTAGGATCCGGTTGCGTAGGCCGCCTCATCACTGCAGAGGAAAGTCACCCAGGGCGCGATATCCTCGGGCGTTCCGGGGCGCCCCATGGGGACATCCTCGGCGAGTCGCCGGGCCCGCCCCTCGGGATCGGGGTGGATGTCGTGGTTGGGCGTGCGCTCGAGGGCTCCCGAGCAGAGCGCGTTGCAGCGGATCCCGTGTTCGGCATAGTGGATGCCGATGTGGCGGTTGAGACCCAGCAGGCCGTGTTTGCCTGTCAGGTACGAGACGTTCGCTGAGCCCCCGCCCAGCGCCGCCACCGAGGCGATGATGACGATGTTGCCACCGTCGCCCTGGGCCATCATCTGCCGCAGGCCGTGTTTGCACGTGAGAAACACACCTCGAGAGTTGACGTTGTGCGTCTCATCCCAGACCTCGACGTCGAGTTCGTGCAGCGTGTGATCCTTGTCGTGCTGCTGGATCGCGGCGCTGGCAACGACGATGTCGAGCCGACCGAAACTCTCGACCGTTTCTGCGACAGCTGCCTCGAGTTGTTCTTCCTGGCGCACATCGGTGGGTACGCCGATGGCCTGATGGCCGTCGCTCCGCAGGTCGACTGCGACCTGCGTCACACTCCCTGTCGGCATACCCGTCACTGCGATGGCCGCTCCTTCCCCCGCCATGTGGCGGGCACAGGCGGCGCCGATACCGGAGCCACCACCTGTGATCAATGCGACCCTGCCATCCAGCTTCATAGCCTTGCCTCCTTGACCAGGGCCGCAAGCTATCCCTCCTTGACGGGTATGGTCAAGAACGAACCCGCAGATGTCGGACTCGACGCCGAATGCCTCGACGCTGTCTGGTCCTCTCTGGTTAGCCGCTCCACCAATGCTCTCCTCGTAGTCCGACATGGCCACCTGGTCTTCGAGCGCTACAGCGACGGGTGGTCAGCAGACAAGCGGCACTACACCGCTTCGCTGGCCAAGGCCCTCGTGGGCGGTCTGTCACTTGCGGTTGCCATCGATGACGGTCTGCTGGCGGCGGACGATCTGGCCTGCACCTACGTGCCGCAGTGGCGCCAGGATCCACTCAAGTCGAAGATCACGCTGCGCCACCTGGCGACGCACACATCCGGTATCGAAGATGCCGAGTCGTCATCAGCTGACCACGTGCCGCACATGGAGCTGCCCGGTTGGAAAGGCGTCTTCTGGCGCGGAACCAGCAGTGAGCACACCGTCGAAGGCGAAGCCGATCCCTTCACGGTGGCCCGCGACGAGGCACCGGTACTCTTTGAGCCGGGCACTCGGGCTCACTACAGCAATCCCGGCATGGCTATGCTGTCGTACTGCGTCACCGCCGCATTGCGGGACACCTCCACTCCCGATATTCGCACGCTGTTGCGTGAACGTGTCTTCTCGCCGGTTGGCCTGCGCGAAGACGCGGACTATTCCATCGGTTATGGCACGAGTTGGGTCGTGGACGGCCTGCCCCTGGTAGCCAACTGGGGAGGCGGCAGCTTCACGCCCGGGGCCACTGCCAGAGTCGGCCAGCTGCTCGTACAGGACGGAGCCTGGGAGGGGCAGCAGCTGATCGCCCCCAACGTGCTGCACGCCGCGTTCGCCGACGCCGGCATGCCGCCGGATCAGGCCGCCCGGGATGACGGCGATCCCTCACCGGCATCAGGCCTGGCGTGGTGGACGAATGCCGATGGCCACTGGGCGGGAGTACCTCGCGACGCCGTCCTCGGGGCTGGTGCCGGCGATCAGATCCTGCTGGTGATCCCCAGTCTGGAGCTGGTCGTTGTGCGCAACGGCGGCGATCTGACGGTGGACGGTGATCGTCGTGGCTGGCGTGACCGTCTCAACCACATCGTCCGCCCCGTCCTCGACAGCTTCGTCTTACGATCGCCGGTGCCCTCAAGCCCGGTCGTCAGGCAGATTGAGTGGGATCCGCCGAGCCAGGTGCGCCACACCGTGCTCGGGGGCCGCACCCGCGACGGCAGCGACAACTGGCCCATTACGTGGGCCGACGACGGCAATCTGTACACCGCGTACGGCGACGGCTATGGCTTTGAGCCGAGGCAGGTGGATGCCAAGCTCAGCCTCGGGTACGCCGTCATCACCGGCGAGCCGGAGAACTTCGTCGGCCACAACATCCGCTCTGACGGGGAGCGCCTCGGCCCGGGCCGAAAGGGCGAAAAGGCCAGTGGCCTGCTCTGCGTCGACGGTGTCATCTATCTCTGGGTACGCAACGCCGACGGCGACGGACACAGCGGTCGGCTCGGCTGGTCCACCGATCACATGAAGACCTTCGAGTGGGCGCCCTGGTCCTTCGCCGAATTCGGCCATCCGTCCTTCGTAAACTGCGGCCGCGACTACGCGGAGGCGCGTGACGACTATGTCTACATCACGTCTCACGACAACCCCAGCGCCTATGAGCAGGCCGACCGCTTCCTCCTGGCCCGCGTGCCGAAGGACCGCATCCCTGAGCCCGCATACTACGAGTTCTTTGTGGGTACATCGGTAGGCGAGCCGCGATGGTCGGCAGACCTCAGCGACGCCGGGGCCATCTTCACCCATGCAGGCCAGTGCCGCCGTTCGTCGATGAGTTACCTGCCCGGCCTCGACCGCTACATCATGTGGCAACAGCTCACCACCGGCGATTCCGACACTCGCTTCGAGAGTGGCTTCGGGCTCTACGACGCCCCCGACCCGTGGGGTCCCTGGACGACGGTGTATTTCACCGACCGCTGGGACATC
>PBSR01000164.1 GCA_002726335.1 Gemmatimonadaceae bacterium | reverse complement strand
TGCCGATCGGGCGGAACAGGCGCGTGTGCGGCACTTCCAGTTTATAGATGCGCGCCGCGTTGCCGCCGAGGATCAGGTTCAGATCATCCTGGGTACACTGCACCTTCAAGAGCTGCTTCAGGCTCCAGCCCCACATATCCACCTGATGGCGGGGCAAGGGTTCGGACCGTTTCTGCACCGGATAGCTGGACGGATAATGGCCGGGCTGGGAATGGAACGGGATGGAGGCGTCCCAATCGGTGGCCCACAAGAGTTTCTCGGCGCCGATGTTGGGATCCAACAGCGGCTTTTCATAAAGCTCGGCCCAATAGAAGCCGCATTCGAGATAGATGTTGTCGTGGCTGGCGGCGAGCAGCAAACATTCCTCGTAGAAGCGTTCCGACCACCAGCCCTGCAACCCGCCGTGATTGATGACGATCGCGTTCGAGATGGATAATCCCAGGCCCGTACCGCGCTCGGCACCCTTCGTCGTGAAGAAGGGCTCAAAGATCCTCTCTGCCTGCGATGCGTCCATGCCCGGGCCGTTGTCCTCGACCTCCAGTACCGCAGTGGACCGGTCACCCGAATGACACCCGGTGCGGACCCGGACACACCTGTCAGCATCCAGGGTGTCGGCGTGTCGCTCATCGACGGCATCGCGAGCGTTCGCCAGAAGGTTCAGCAGCACCTGCTCAACCTGATGGGGATGCCCAAGCAACTGCGGTACGTCCTCGGCCAGATCAAGGTCGAGTCGCACTCCGTGGCCGTCCAACTGCGCCCCGATCACCTTCAGGCTGGCATGCACTACAGTGTTGAGGTCAAACCGTTGCTCAGGCTCCTCAGATGCGTCCCGTGAGAAGGCTCGCAGATGGCCTATGATCCCCGTCATGCGCTGCACGAAGCCCAACATATCTGCCATCATCGCCTTGATATGGCTGGGGCCAGGATCCTCACCCTCCAACAGCCGCCCGTGGATGTCCTGGGCGACCAGAGAGATCGCGGTGAGAGGCTGATTCAATTCATGGGCGACACCTGCAGCCGTCTGACCAAGGGATACGAGTCGAGCTGAATGCAGGAGCTGGGAGATCAGCTCCTGAGACTCCAGGGCGCGCGTGATCTGTGCAGTTGTCTCGTCCACCAGCGCCCGTTGCTGGGATTCTCTCAGGGCGACGCCCGCGTACAGGCGGAAGTGGCCCCGCTCGCGTTCACCCCAGACCAACGGGCGGTCGTACCGATGCTGGTCTGCCCCCAGCGTGCCGAACTGCCACGTCTGGCCGCCGCACTGAATCTCCACTCCCCCGGATGTCGATGTTGCCAGGATCTCGACCAGGACCTTGCCCGCCTGCTCGATGATTTCGTCTGTGGTGCGCCTGCCGCCAATGGCATCGCGCAGCCTGTCCAGGTATCGGAGTTCCTCGAGCAACTGGTCCAACCGGGCGCGCTCTTCCTCGGCTCGCCGACGCTCTTCGATCTCCCGGTTGAGCCCGTGGTTGGCAGCGGTCAGTGCCGTATTGCGCCGGACGACGCGGACACTCTGCAGGACCGCGGTCCCGAGCAACAGGCCGACCATGGCGACGAACCAGGGCTGGCGCCACACCGGTGGCAGTACGGTGAACTGCATCAGGGCAGGGGTGGGGTCCTCGTTGCCGTCCCTGTCTCTGGCCTTCACTTCAAAGGTGTGCTGGCCATGGGGCAGGGAGAGGAATTGGTGGCTCGTTCCTCTGGAGGAACCAGACCAGGGGTCGTCGTCGACACGCCAGACGTATTCCAGATCCTCTGTCGATGTGTCCTGCCACGGATCGGAGCCAGACCACGTGATATTCGTATTGCTAGCCGCGGAAACCTCTCTCAGTGAGAACGTGACCCTCGTCTGTGGCGGATCGCCGTCGGGCACGTAGCGTAAGGTGCGTCCCCGGAGATTGATCCACAGCGAACCGTCGCTGCTCTGACTCAGACTTCCCCGACGATGAGAGACCCCCACATCGGACGGCAGGGCGTACGGCACCCAAGTGTGACCGTCGAAGCCGCGGATGCCGGCAGATGTGGTGACCAGAACTCTGCCGCTGTCGAGTTGATGAATGCCACTGACGAGGTTGTCTCGCAGGCCGTCGGCCTCGCCGTAGTGAGCCCATCGCTGTCCGTCGAAGACATAGGCACCGTAAGAACGAGTGCCGACCCACAGGTGCCCCTCCCTGGTGACAAGCAGGTCATGAATCCACGAACCCAGGCCTTTCGGCTCGTCGACCAGTGTCCAGCGATCACCGTCGAAGCGTCGTAGCCACGGCCCGCCAAACCACAATAGACCATCCGGCGTCTGGGCAGACGCGTAGACCGAGAGCAGTGCCTCGGCGCCGGAATAATGACGCCATTGGGCGCCGTCATATCGAAGGAGACCTCCCAGCTGACCGGGGGCCACGTCGGTCGCGCCAAACCAGAGGTCTCCTTCGGCGTCTTGGAGAGCGGAGTTATTGTCAATGTCTCCGGAAACATGTGGGTGGAGCTCCAGAGACCATCGACTCCGGTCCGGCTCGAGTCGTCCAGTGGCTGCGAGTCCACCTTGACTCCCACCGACCCAGAGGTCGCCCATCCCGGTGGCCAGAAGCGCATTGGGTCGCTCCATGAGTCCATCTTCAGGACCGTACCGAAGCCATCGACTACCGTCGAAGCTGACGACCTCGTCATCTGCCGAAACGAACCACAGCGACCCGTCCTGTGTCTCGCAACGGAAGCTCAGGCCCTCGTAGGACTCCCAGCGCTCGGTCGCGTAGTCGAGACGAACGGCTTCGCTCCCCAGTCCCGCGATCCACAGATAGCCATCGGAGGTCACCTGGAGGATGTTCCGGGTCCTGGGGATCACCGCTCCGAGCGCGGCGTACGAGACCCACTGACCGCCCCTGAAGGAGTACAGGCCATCACAGGGGGGCATCCCGGAATTCAGCAGAGGGGAGGAGGGACAGAGAGTTAACGTCGTGCAACGTCTGTACGTCAAACCACGTATCATCAGTCCGAGAACTCACCCATGCTTCCGTTCACGCGTGCCGATACACCATCGTAATGTGAGAACTGCAGCTCACCTGAGAAGCCCGAACCGAAGGAGCATGCCCCATGTCCGATACCCACTGCGTGCGGCGCTGCTTTGAGCAACCGGCGGAGAACCACGGCCATCCCGGCAGTATTTCCCGCGTCGTCATGGGGCCCGGCGCGTCCCGTGAGAATCGGCCGGCAGCGCTGGATACCAAGCGTCTCATGATCCACACCAACGAGTACGAGGTCGGTGGCGAATCAGGCGACGGCCACGCGCACAGCGACCAGGAGCAGGCCTTTTATCTTCTGGAGGGCGAGATGGAGGCCACTGTGGGCGAGGAGACGTACCGGCTGGGACCCGGCGACTGTGTGCTCCTGCCGCGCGGTGTTTTGCACAAGCACCGCAATATCGGCGGCCGTCCCCTGAAGTTTCTCTTTATCAGTGCCAGGTTGGCACAATGACCGAATCGGTCTACCCGGGTTTCGGAAAGTCGAGGATTGTGTCGGTGGTATAGCGCTTCTCACACTGGTCGATATCCGACTTGACCAGTGAATGCTTGAAGGCACCGTCTATACGAATCCACCGGTCTGCCAGCGCCTCTGGAACGCCGCACTCGAGGATACATCTTCGCAGGATCTGGGATCTCAACTCGAACAGCTCCGCGGTGATGTTCAAGAAGTTCTTCAGCCAGGGATGGGCGTAGAGTTCGTCATAGAACACCTTGTGGACTTTTTCGAGAACCGCCCTGCCTCCGATCTCCGCGAACAGCGTGTTATCTTCCATCCTCTCGCTTCCCATATGCAGGCTTGCGCCTGTCTTTCTTGGGGCCGTCGCCGTGGACCACGGCCAGAGCGTCCATCAGGTATTCATCATTCGGCTCGATCAGGCGGAGCACTACATTGCTCATCCCGGAACCTGCGCCATCCGACGGGTCGCCGCAGCGCAGTACCTCAGCCTGCACCTGGTTCTTCTTCAGCACTTCCCCGTGCTCCAGCTCGATGGTGACAGGCGTACCGTCCGGCAGTCCCTGTGCCAGTTCCAGCGAGATCCCTTCGACGGAGAGGTCGAGAACCCGACACTCCTGCCACTGATCGTCGATCAGGATACGTGCCGCCGGTGCAACTGCGGAACGTGGGAATTCTCTCTGGTCTTCTCCCATGAAACGTCTCTCCTTGTGACTGACCTTTGTGCTCTGTTAAGGAGCGAACCTTGTATTCGGCCACCGATGAATCCCGGCTCGCGGCGTTGCGCTCACTCGCCGGGTCCACTGACCCGACTCGATCGCGCGCCTTGCGACCCGGGTTCCTCGGCGCCCTCATTTCACAAGGTCTACTCCTTAACAGAGCACCATTGCATACAATGGGGATAATCCACTACGGGTCAAGCGGGGAACCATCGCTCGGTATATTCTCTCCGCATGAACCCGCCCTGCGCCGAACCCGCCCTGCGGGGACTGACCGTACTCGATGCCTCCCGCGTTCTGGCGGGGCCGTACTGCAGCATGCTGCTGGCCGATCTGGGGGCTACCGTCATCAAGGTGGAACGTCCCCCTCTGGGGGATGACACGCGTGCGTGGGGGCCGCCCTACCTGGGAGACCCCGATCAGGGACTCAGCGCCTACTTCCTGTCCGTCAACCGCGGCAAGCAGTCGGTCTGTGTGGATCTGCAGAACCCGGACGGGTGCGATCTCCTGCTCGACATGGTCCGCCAGGCGGACGTGCTGATCGAGAATTTCGCACCTGGGGTCGCCCCACGTCTCGGTCTGGGTCCCGAGACGATCGAGGCAGCCAATCCGAAGATCGTGCACGCTTCGATCACCGCTTTCGGCGATCAGCCCGGACCGGGGTACGACCTGGCCATCCAGGGCATGAGCGGCCTGATGGCGATCACCGGTGAGGAGGACGGCCCGCCCATGAAGGTCGGCGTGGCCATCACGGACGTCATCGCGGGGCTGCAGGCCGCCCACGCGATCCTGGCCGCCATCGTCGCCCGCCAGCGCACCGGTCGCGGTGATCACATCTCAATCAGCCTGTTGGGATCGGCCGTAGCTTCCCTGGTGAATGTCGGCCAGGCCCACCTCATCAGTGGTGCCCCTGCCCGCCGCTGGGGGAATGCACATCCCCAGATCGTACCATATCAGGTGTTCGCCGCAGCCGATGGGCATCTGACCGTCGCCGCCGGCAACGACAAGCTCTACGCCAGCCTGTGCCAGGTGATCGGCCGGCAGGACCTGGTGACGGATGTCCGCTACAGGACGAATCCGGACCGGGTCACCAACCGGGGTTCGCTGATCCCGGTCCTGGAGGAGATCTTCGCGCAGAAGAGCACGAGCGAATGGCTCGAGGAGCTGAATGCAGCGCAGGTGCCGTGTGGTCCGGTGGCCGGTCTGCAGGAGCTGTTCGGTGGACCCGAGGCGCCGACCGGTGTCGAGATGCAGACGTTGGCGACGGGCGCCGGCACCACGTACGAGACGGTTGGACCACCGGTACGAATGGCGGGCAGAAGTGGTCAGGTGACCGGGGCACCGGTGGTGGGCGAACATACCGATCAGGTGCTTGAAAACCTGCTGGGGCTGGACCCCGAGCGGCTGGCGCAGCTGCGCGCAGCCGGCATCATACAGTGAAGGAACGGTGGGAGAGACATGGAGCGAAGTGACAGTGAGGGGGTACTTGCCGATGTGGAAGCGTTCTGCCAGGAGCTCAGACCTTTGGAGGAGCTCTGCTACGTGGAAGGGCGCTACAATGACGATACGATCCCCCTCGCCAGAAAGCACGATCTGCTGGGGATCCACGTGCCGGCGGAGTACGGCGGACGCGGCGGCGATCTACGGACCTACATGCAGGCCCTGGTCCGGATCGGACGCGAGGGGACCGGTGTGCGCACCCTGTTCTCCGGTCATTGTTCCATCGGGCAGACACCGATCGCCGACTGGGGTACAGACGCGCAGAAACAGCAGTACCTGCCCGGGTCGGCACGCGGCGAGGCGATCCTCGCCTTCGGCCTGACCGAACCGGAGGCAGGGTCCAACCCGCGACAGATGCAGATGACCTATCGCCGGGAGGGAGACCGGTATCTGCTCAACGGCGTCAAGTATCTGATCTCCAACGGCAGCATCGCCGATACGATCGTGACCTTCGCGCACGCCGAGAACCAGGCTGATTGCATCAGCGCCTTCATCGTCGACACCGACGGGCCGGGAATCGAGCGTGAAGAGCTGGCCTCCAAGATCGGCCTGCCAACCTCGGATACAGCCATGTTCGAGTTGGTGGACTATGCAGTGCCTGTGGCCAACCTGCTGGGCGACGAGGGGGATGGCTGGCGTATCGCCATGGCGACTCTGTGCAGCGGCCGGTTGAGCGTCGCTGCCGGCTGCCTCGGCGTGATTGAGGATTGCCTCCAGGAGGCGGTCGACTATGCCCGCCAACGCTCTCAGCACGGCAAGCCGATCGCCAGACACCAGCTCGTGCAGGACCACATCGCCCACATTGAGGTCTCACGCCAGGCCACACAGAGTCTGCTGTTCGATGCCGTGAAGGCCAAGATGGTCAACGACGAGGACCCCGTCGATCGCGAGGCCCGTCAGCGGGCCGATCTGCTGGCGGCGGAGGCCAAGTTCTTTGCCAGCAACGCCGCCTGTGATGCGGCGGACCGTGCGGTCCAGGTCCTGGGAGGCAGGGGGTATTCAGAACTGTACAGGCCCGGCCGGCACTGGAAGGACGTGCGTGTCTGCCGCATCTACGAGGGCACCGACGAGATTCTCAAACTCAAGATTGCCGCCGGCATCCTGGGCCAGGGATACGAAGCCTTTTCGTAGCGTACTAGAGCTTCTGCTGGAAGCTCACCCAGCCCTCGGCGATCACTTTGCTGGCAGCCGCGTCGATGAGGCTGCGACCGATCGGTTTGAGCAAGCCCCCCAGCTCAATGATGTCGGCGGTCCACACCAGCCGGGTACCGGTGTCCAGGGCGGTGAGGCAGACCGTTGTCTCGACGGTGGCCGTCGAGCCGATTCCCTTGCTGTCGACCCGGATTCGCAGCGACGCAGGTGGCTGTCGGTCGTAGAGGCTGAGGGTCACCCTGATCGTCCCCTTGAGGAAGGCCAGCGTGGGGCGCACGCGACAGACAAGGAAGGCCGAGTCGTCGGCCTCGACACTCTCCAGTTGCGGCATACACGTGGCCAGGAAGGCCGGATCGATCAGCCTGTCCCAGATCTGCGCCGGCGACTGCGGCAGGTTCAGCTCACCGCAGAGCTGTGCCATCCTGGCCTCCGGTTGCGCACGGGATCAACGGGCGTCTCGGCCCAGGGCCCGACCGTGCTCCACGGGCTGGCGGTCAATGGTTCGTTCGACGGACGTCATCTGCTGCACTACTTCGGTCCCGTCCAATGAGACACTGCATCGATCACGGCACGGGCCGTGTCGTCGTCGGTGATGCCGGAGACGGCGAGCCAGGCGCCTTCGGGGCGCAGGGCGGAAAAAACCTGGTCGAGCTCCGCAACGGGTGGATAGAGAATGAAGGACTTGCCGGTGGCCTGCACGCGGCGGTAGACGTCGATCCAGTCCGACCAGCGGTCCTGACCGGCGCCAGGCACCCACTGAATCGCGTCGATCTCCGGGACGTCCAGGAGCAGATCGAGGAAGCGCAACGCCTCCGGGCCGTCGAGATGGTAGATGCAGCGATCCATGTGCCGGCATTCCTGGACGATGCCGGGGACGAACAGATCCTCGAACAGCTCCTGCGAGATCATGCAGGAGAAGTCGTTGGATGGCACGTGCATGCGCCCGCGGCAGGTGGCCGGCAACCAGGTGATGGAGTGCTGTCCTTCGGCCTGCAGCCTGTCGTGGTAGACGTCGTAGGTGCGGAGAAAATCGACCGTCACACGCTCTGTGAGAGCCCGCACATCGTCGGCCCGCTCGAGCATGTCGATGCACAGTCGCTGCGGTTCACGCAGGGCCGCCACGGCGTCGGCGCCGCCGTGCAGGTCGGTGTAACCGACGAGGAAGCGATCCCGGCCGGCCTCGAGGAGGGCGTCGGTGATCTGCAGGATCCGCTGGTAATACTCGTTGCCAGCGTCCAGGGCCAACGTGCTGGCGCTGTCCCAGTCTTCCAGGATGGGTTCACTCCAGGATGTGGTCTCGGTGAACACCAGCGGGCAGCCGTAGAAGGCCGAGAACACCTCGGGGCCAAGGTTCGGATAGGCCACCGGCAGGGCGTCGCCGCCGAACATCGTGTTGGTCAGGCGGGAGGTGGCCGAGTCGACGGCGAAGTCGACATCCAGCCAGCGATCGTGCAGGCTGGCGTGGGTCGACACCGGCGCTGGCACACGCTGCTCCGGGGGCCTGGCGTAGCTGAAGCTGACCAGGGGCCGGTCGAGGACCTCGCCCTGCCACCAGGCTTCGAATCGGTCCAGGACCTGCTCGAAGTCCGGCTTCAACTCATACACGGGCCAGATCGCGGGCTTCGGTGTCGACGCGTTCCCATTCTTCGAAGATGGCCACGGCCGTGGCCGGCTCGGCGGCGGCGCCGAACTCGAACTGCGCGATCACACCACCCCGCGGATCGTAGAGCTGTTCGGCCACCTTGCGCACGGCACGCCGTCCCTCTTCCGGGTCCGGGCTGGTCAACACGTGCTGGCGGTCGATTTCGCCCCAGAAGGTGATCTGCCCCTTGGCCCGACGGGCAAGATCGGCCATGTCCATACAGAACAACTGCGAGTTCAGGGCGTCGACACCGACCTCGATCAGACCTTCGTAGATCTCGGTAATGTGGCCGTCGGAGTGCATGAAGGCGGCCTTGCCGTGGGTGTGGGCCAGGTCGCAGTAGTCGCGATACAGGGGTTGGAACATGTCGCGCCAGACCACGGGTGGGATCAGCAACTGATGCTGCGCCCCCCAATCATCCATGAACATGATGGCGTCCACATCGGTGCTGGCCCAGAACTCAAGTTCTGTCAGATAGTACTGATGAATCGTGTTGAGCAGATCGGTGACGTCGCCCTCGGGCTGCATGATGTCCATCATGGCGTTCATCGTGCCGCGCAGGAACTGGTACCGCTCCCACGGTCGGGCGCAGCAGCCGGCACGTACATAGTGGTCGCTGTCAGCGCAGAAGCGGTTGATGGTATCGCGGGCCGCGTCGAGGTCCTCCGGCAGGGTCTCATACGGCGGCGCGACCATGGAGAGTTCGGCGATGTCGGTGACGAGGGGATCGCGGACCTCGCCGATAACGCCTGCCTGAATGTTGACGAAGGTGCAGCCCCAGTCATCGACGAAGAGACCCGGCGTGTGGGCCTCGCCCTGGACGCGCGACGAGGGGCGGTAGACACCGGGGGGACCGGCGAAATCGGAGGGAAAACGTCGGTGCATCTCGGCCACCGTCTCCGGGTGGTGCTGGTTTGCCCAGGGCAGGGTCCACAGGTCCCTGGGCAGGCGCTCCGGGACCTCGAAGCGCAGGGCGGCAGTGACGATCTCACGGGGTGTCTGTGCCATCTCTACAGGTCTCCACTCAGAACGGTATCGGCGCGGACAGGTGGCCGGGGCTCTCCGGCGTGCACAACGTCAGAGGAGAGAAGGTACGGCTGATGCCTCGCCCCCGACATGCCGGGCGACACCGCGTCCATCAGTCCGCCGCCTCAATGGAGGCGATGACTCCGCGCATCCAGCCCAGGGCATAGGCCATACCCGCATGCCAGGGGGCGGCGCAGGTCATCTCCGGGCTGTGATCAGGAATGATGACGCCCTCGAAACCGTGTCTGTGGTACAGCCGCAGGGCGCGCACCATGTCGACATCGCCGTCGTCGATGAAGGTCTCGAAGTAGTCGGGCACCTTGCCCGCCACGTTGCGCAGATGCACATAGGCGATCTTGCCCTGGCCGGCATAGGTCTCGATGGCCTCGTAGACATCCATGTCACCATCCATCTCGGCGATCGTCCCCTGGCAGAATTCCGCCGCGTTGCAGTGGCTGGGGACCAGGTCGAGCAGTCGCTGGTAGTGTTCGGGCTTCGTGATGAGCCGGTGGGTGCCGTTGATGGTCTCCAGGGGTGGATCGGCAGGGTGCATGGCGAGGCGCACGCCGGACTCTTCAGCGACCGGCACGAGCTCGCGCAGGAAGCGCTCGAAGCGGTCCCAGATCATCTCCTCGGTTACCGGGCCGATCGTGCCTCTGGGGGCCTGCGGGTTGTAGACCGTGTTCCAGACCATGCCGTGGGGGATCTCGGCCTGGGCGGGGGCCAGCTCGTGGCTGTACCCGGGCGAGCTGGCGCCGCCCCTCGCACGCGTCACGGGAACGCGGCCCCAGACGTTGGCAAGACTGAAGTTATAGCCCATGACGCCGATGCCGAGGCTGCCCATGGTGCGCAGCAGCTGCTTGAGCCCCGCCATCTGCTCATCCCGCCTGGGACCGTCGAGCAGCACGTCATGCCAGTGCTCGACCTCGAAGTTCTCGATGGCAGCGAACTCGAGGCCCTCGGCGTTCATGTCCTGCTTCAACCCGGCCAGCTCGTCACAGGTCCACATCTGCTCCGGCGGCAGACCACGGCCCTCGCGCCGGGCGAAACCGGGCAGGTGGGCTACCACATGGCTGGCGCCGGCCTGGCGGGCGAAGCGGTAGTTGTCGGCTGTCAGCAGGTGGGGATACATCCCCAGGCCGAGCTTCATCCGCGTCGCCATCAGCCGAGCTCCTCGTCCATGGCGTAGGCGGCGGCGATGGCCGAGCCGGGCTCGAACATCTGCTCGATGGGACCGAGCTCCTGCTCCAGCTCGCAGGCGGGCTCGAAGGTGTCCAGGTCCTCGCCGTCGCAGAAGCCTCGGGACAGCTCCAGGAAGTAGAGGAAATTGCGCAGCGGGATATCGGGCGGTACGCCGTGGTCGACGTGGGGTATAAAACCGCCCAGGCGACGGGCGGTGTCATAGCGCTTGACCACCTCGGCCCGCAGCTGTTCCCGCGAGAAGCGCAGCTCCCGTTTGTCGATGCCGCCATGGATGTGGATCCCCGGGTACCGGGTCAGGATCTCTTCGGGGTCATTGCCGGCGGCGATCTCGATGGGCTGAATGCCGTCGAGGGCTTCGGGGTAGAGGACGTCGAGGATCTGGTTGTTGTAGCCGTCGCTGTCCATGATCAGCGTGCCCACACCCTTGTCCCTGAAGAAGGCGTAGAGCTTGCGATAGTTGGGCAGCAGGAACTCGCGCATCAGGGGCGGCGACATCATGGCCTGTTTCTTGAAAGCCATGTCCTCGTTGAGCATGACGATGTCGACCTGGGTGTGGCTGAGGGCCTCGTCGAGGAGCTCCATCAGGAACCAGGCCCAGTAGTCGAACATCTCGCGCACCAGATCAGGCTGTTCGTAGAACATGACGGACAGGTTTTCCATGCCCACCAGGTCGCGGATGCCCCAGTAGATGCCCGTCGTCACCAGCCGGACCGGCACGTCGGCCCGGTTGCAGGTCTCGACGCTGTCGCGCCAGTGGTTGCCGCCAGGGGCATGCCAGCCGTAGCTGTCGGGGCCCATGGTGGGGGTGATCTCGTCTTCTGTCAGGGGCCGGGTGCGCTGCGGCGCGTGCGGGTCGAGGCGGTCACGGACGCGTTTCCAGTCGTCCGGGTTTCTGACAGCGAATTCGAGCCAGCGCCGCGTGGCGAAGCCGGCCGTCGGCTGCACGATGGCATCCTGGCGCGTCGAACCCCAGCCGTCGACCCAGGTGCGCAGGTTGCCGCGCTCCTCGATGACGCGCTCCTCGAACAGAGGCCACACGCCGGTGTTGAATTTGCCGACGCCCATCATGCCGTCCTCGCGGGAGAAGCGCGACCAGTTTTTCTGCTGTTCTTCGCTGAGCCCCTGCAGGCGCCAGGCGGCGAAGGTGGAGGCCCGGGGTCCACCGAACTGGTAGGGCAGTCGGTCGATGGGCTCACGACGGATGAGGGCACGCATGCGCTCCCGTGGGGTCATCTGGTCCTCCGGAGATGGTGTCGAGGCATCCGTATATGTAAGCGCAAACGGGCCGTGTCGTGCCACTTGCCGACGTGGCCGCAGTCGCGCCGCACCGTGAAATGCAGTTACGTGAAAAGAGTTGAGCCACGTTTCGCCCTCAAACGCCGGTCCCCGTGGAGACCCCGATGACACCCCGCCAGCGACTCCTCGCCGCCCTCAGCCACACCGAGCCCGATCGTATCCCCTTCGACCTGTCATCGACGCCGGTCACCGGGATTCACCGGGTGGCCTACCAGAACCTGCGGACCGCCCTGGACCTGCCGCAGCGTGAGGTCGAGATCTTCCATCTCATGCAGCAGCTGGCCGTGGTGCACGACGACGTCCACGAGAGACTGCGCACCGACGTGCGGGGCTCCCGGCCGTTGCCGCCGCCGGCATGGCGTCTCGAGTTTCGCGTGGAGGGTGAGTACGAGTACTACACCGATGACTGGGGAATCACCCGCCGACGAATCGCCGACGACGGCCACTACTTTGATCTCTGCAGCTCGCCCCTGGCCGATGCCCGCACGCCGGAGGACATCGCCGCCTATGCCTGGCCCGAGGCGGCTGCCGAACCCCGCTTCGAGGGGTTACGGGATCGCGCCCAGGCGATCCGCGACGCGGGGTATCCCTTCGTCCTCGGCGGCATCTGTCCGGGAATGATGGAAATGGGGCAGTGGCTGCGGGGCTTCGACAACTTCTACTGCGACCTGGCGGCCGACCGGCCCATGGCCGATGCCCTCTGCGACAAGATCATCCGGCTCAAGCTCGAGTACTGGTCCCGCGCCCTGCGCGAGGTGGGAGATCTCGTCGATGTCATCCAGGAGGGCGA
>PBSR01000163.1 GCA_002726335.1 Gemmatimonadaceae bacterium | reverse complement strand
GTGCACGGCCTGACCCCAGTGTCCCATCCAGTCCACATAGTCCTGACGAGCCAGCGTGTCGTCGTATTTCTTGTAGCGCGTGCCCAGGTTGTACGGAGGCGAGGTGACCACCACGTCGACGGAGCCAGGCTCGAGGCGCTGGCTGAGTCCAGCGACACAGTCCTCGCACCACACATCCACAGAGGACGAGGCTGTAGACCGATGGAAAGCGGAGTCGGTCGTCATCAGCAGCCCAGGGCGTACCCGTCACGGCGTGGATCGCCGCCGCCCATAAAGGCGCCGGAGCCGGGATCGACATGGATTCCCTGGCCGCCGCCGACGCCGGGCGACCAGTCGCCCAGCTCGGACAGCTGGTGACCGCGCCGCTCGAGCTCGGCGCGGACGTCAGCGGGGATACGCGTCTCGATGTCGACGCTGTGGTTACGTGTTGCCTTGAGGCGTGGTGCTTCGATGGCGGCCTGCACGTTCATGCCGTGATCGAGCACGTTCATCATCATCTGCGGTGTGGTCTGCAGGATTCCGTACGACCCGGGTGTGCCGATCAGCAAACGCAGACCGTCCTTGTCCCAGACCTGCGCCGGGGACACACACATCTCGTTTTTCCTGGACGGCCCGATGGCATTGGGGCTGCCCTCGACGTTGTCGAACCAGCGCATGAAGTTGTTCAGCGCGATACCGGTGCCGGGGACGACCATGGCCGATCCGAAGCCGGAGCCGAGACTCTGCGTACAGGCCACGGCATTGCCGTCGGCGTCGATCGTATCGAAGTGCGTCGTGCACTCGTTCTTCATCCAGGGCTCGGGATCACCGGCAGCGACCTCGCCCTTCTGCTCTTCTGTCCGGAAGGTGTCGCCCATGGACACTGCCGAGGTCTCGCCAATGAGCTTGCGGCGCTGCTCGCAGTAGCTGTCGGAGAGCAACCCGCCTGTCGGGCTGCCGTCAGCAGTGGCGTAGGTGATGCGGTCGATACAGGCCAGCTTCACCGCTTCGATGAAGGTGTGCAGCGTGTCAGCCGTATTGTGGCCCATACCGGCAATATCGAAACCTTCCAACAGCTTCAGTGTCTCCAGATACTGGATCGCCTGACACGGAGCCGGTGGCGCCCACACGGTCCAGTCGCGGTAGTCGACACCGAGCGGCTCGAGCCACTGTGGCCTGTTGTCGAGCAGATCCTGCTTGGACAGGATGCCACCCACGTCGGCCATGAAGGCGGCGATGACGTCACCGATCGGACCGCCGTAGAACACGTCCGGACCGTCGGCGGCGACGGCGCGGAAGGTCTCGGCCAGATCCTGCTGCACGAGGATCTCCCCCGGTTCGGGGCAGCGGCCATCCACCAGATAGGTGCTGGCAGAAGAGGGGTACTGGCGCAGGTCGTTGACGTTGCCCGCAAAGAAGGCAGAGTTCTTGACGGTGAGGGCGAAGCCACCCTCGGCCAGCTCGATGGCCGGCGCAAATACGTCGGCAGCGTCCATGGAACCGTAGCGACGCAGCGACTCCATCCAGCCGGCACAGGCGGCGGGCACCAGCGGTGACAGGGGTCCACGATCCTGCTGGGCATCTTCCTTATACATGTCGATGTCGGTGGCCGCCGGCGTCAGGCCCACATAATCGCAGACCTTGTGCTCCTTGTCCCGCGCTGAGTAGATGTGCATGTAGCCGACGCCGCCGATGCCGGACATATACGGCTCGACGACGTTGAGGGCGGCGGCGGTGGCGATGGCCGCATCGATGGCGTTGCCCCCCTCCAGCAGGATGCGGACACCTGCCAGCGAGGCCAGAGGATGGCCGGAAGCGACCATGCCGCGGCGACCCGTGACGGTGGAGCGGTGGGCGAGTCCGTGCGACGGAAAGGACATTCGACAGAGTTCTCCGGTGCGGTTAATTTTGCCGCTTGAATCTCCGGAACTAATAAAGGAATGACTCCAGACGGAGCCAACACTGTAGGGATCGAATGGATCGCACGGTAGATCTGCGCAGCGACACCCTCACCCGTCCCACCGAGGCCATGTGGGAGGCAATGCATCACGCCGACGTCGGTGACGACGTCTACGGCGAGGATCCCACGGTGAACCGCCTGCAGGAGCTGGCAGCGGCAAAGGTCGGCATGGAGGCCGCCCTCTACGTGCCCAGTGGCACCATGGGCAACACCGCCGCCATGCTGGCCCACACCCACCCCGGCGAGGAGATGATCGCTGAGGAGCTCGCTCACGTGTACTGCTGGGAGGCCGGGACGTACGCCAACATCGCCGGACTCACCGTGCGTTCGGTGAAGGGGAACCAGGGGATCTTCACGCGACAGCAGTTCGAAGAGACCTTGCGGGCGCCGAACCCGCACTTTCCCCGGACCACGCTCCTCTGTCTGGAAAACTCACACAACAACGCCGCCGGCTCCGTCTGGAGCGTGGAGGAGATGGCAGCCGTGACGGAGGCTGCCCGCGAGCAGGGCATGAAAGTCCACCTCGATGGCGCTCGCGTGTTCAATGCCGCCATCGCTCTCGGTGTCGACGTCAAGCAGATCACCGCCACCGTCGACTCGGTCATGTTCTGCGTTTCCAAGGGGCTCAGCGCGCCGGTGGGCTCGCTGCTGTGCGGCACGCGTGAGTTCGTTGACGAAGCCTACCGGGCCCGCAAGCGCCTCGGTGGTGCCATGCGCGAGGCGGGGATCATCGCCGCGGCGGGGATCGTCGCCCTCGAGACGATGGTCGAGCGTCTGGCAGAGGACCACGAGACAGCCCGCCTCCTGGAGGAAGGCCTGAGCGCCATCGACGGCATCCGGGCGACACGGGCCCCACGACCGACGAACATCATCATGGTCGATGTGGCAGAACTGGGCTGGACGACGGCGCAGCTGATCGATCGCTGGGCATCGGCGGGCATCAAGTGCAATCCGCGCCCGCCGCACGGGGTGCGCCTGGTGACCAACCGGCACGCCAGTGTCGAGGACGCCGCCTACGTGCTGGAGACAACTCGGGAGATGGTGCGCGGCACCGCCGTCGCCGCCGCGTGATCGATCTGCACCGTCGCCGTCAGGTCCTGTCCGGGGGGGGCGCAGTGGCAGTGCTCGTTGTCCTGGCATGGTTCGTCTGGCAGGGACCCACGCCTCTGCCCGTCATGACAGCGGGTCCCGCCGCGGCCCTCGCCGAAGAAGGACCACCCCACAGCACGGCGCTGCAGAATGCCGACGGCTCATGGAAGTACACCAACGCGCTGGTCGGCGAGACCAGCCCCTACCTGCTGCTGCACGCCCATAACCCCGTTGACTGGTACCCCTGGGGCCCCGAAGCGCTGGAGCGGGCCCGCGCCGAGGACAGGCCGATCTTTCTGTCGGTGGGCTACTCCACCTGTTACTGGTGTCACGTGATGGAGCGCGAAGTCTTCTCCAACGAGCAGATCGCGCGCGTCATGAACCAGTGGTTCGTCAACATCAAGGTGGACCGCGAAGAGCGGCCCGACCTGGACGGCATCTATATGACGGCCACGCAGCTGCTGACCGGCGGCGGCGGTTGGCCCAACTCCGTGTTCATGACACCGACGCTGAAGCCGTTCTTCGCCGGTACGTATTTCCCTCCGGTCAGCAAGTACGGCAGGCCGGGGTTTCCCGAGGTCCTCGCCGCCCTGCATGAAGCCTGGGAGGAACGTCGGCAGGAGGTCGAGCAGCAGGCGGAGCAACTGACCGAACGGGTCAGGCGGAGCCAGGAGGCACAGGGGGCCTCGGGTGACCCTGGCGCTCTGACCCGGGGCCTGATCGACGGAGCCATCAAGCGACTGCAAGGACGGTTCGACGAGGGCTACGGTGGCTTCGGGAAGGCGCCGAAGTTTCCCCCGGATATGGATCTGGAACTGCTGATGGCGCAGTACGGCCGAAGCGGAGACGAGAATCTGCTGCGTCTGGTGCGTCATACCCTGGAGCAGATGGCGCGCGGGGGGATTCGGGATCACCTCGGAGGCGGTTTCCATCGCTACGCCACCGACCACCGATGGCGCATCCCACATTTTGAGAAGATGCTCTACAATCAGGCAGCCCTGGCCAGGGCCTATCTGCACGCGTACGAGTTGACGGGCAGCGATGAACTGCGGCAGGCGGCACAGGACATCTTCGCTTTCACGGACCGAGTCATGCGCTTGCCGGGGGGTGGCTTCTACTCGGCCCTCGATTCAGAGACCGGGGGTATCGAGGGGCTGTCCTATCTGTGGACGAAGCCCGAGATCCGACAGATTCTCGGCGCCGACGCCGGAGTGTTCTTTTCAGTCTACGATCTGGCTCCCATGCCGGAAGGAGATCGGGGCGTGCTGTTCATGCCTCGCTCGCTGGCCGACGTGGCGGCAGAGCAGGGGGTGGAGCCGTCGGCGCTCAACGACAGGCTGGCACCTTTGCGGCAGCAGCTTCTGGCTATTCGTCAGCAACGGCCGGCACCGCTGCTCGACACCAAGATTCTGAGCGGCTGGAACGGCATGATGATCGACGCCTACGCCTACGGGTACGAGATCCTTGGGCACGAGCAGTATCTGCACACGGCGCGGCAGGCGGCGGCCTTCGTCTGGCAGCGGCTGCGAGATGGCGAGGGTCGTTTGCAGCGCAGCTACCGGGACGGTCGTGTCGGACACGACGCGTTCCAGCAGGACTATGCCTACCTGGCGCGCGGGTTGCTGGGACTGTACCGGGCGACGGGGGAGCAGGGCTACCGGCGCCAGGCGGAGGAGCTGGCGGCGACGATGGACCGCACCTTCTGGGATGAGCAGGACGGCGGCTTCTTCGTGACCGATCGTTCCGAGGCCCTGATCGCTCAGTCCAAGAACCCCCATGACGGGGCGATGGCCTCCGGCAACTCGGTGGCTGCCCATGTGCTGATCGAGCTGGCCAGGATCACCGGGCGGGAGGCGTACCGGACGAAGGCGCGGGGGACGCTGCAGGCCTTTGCCGGGGCCATGACCCGTAGCCCGGGCGGTTTTTCGCATATGCTGCTGGCCGTGCACCGTGACCTGCCCGATCTCCTGTCAGGCCTGGCGCCGAAAGGCGCAACAACCTCGCGCATGTTGGGCAGTGACGAGTATGTGGCGACGGCGGCCTTCGTGTCGGTGGATCGACTCACGGCCGGCGCCCCCTTTCAGGTGACTGCCCGCCTGGCGGTAGCCGACGGTTGGCACATCAACGCCAACCCGGCATCCTACGACTTTCTGATCCCGACGACGCTGCGTGTTCCCAGTGGTCTGCCCGTGGAGGCCGTCGCCGTCGAGTACCCGCAGGCCCACATGTTCACACCCGCGTTCTACGACGACTCCATATCCGTGTACACCGATACGGCCATCGTGCAGGCCCGGCTGCAACTCAAGGACGGCGCCCCGTCCATGTCATCGGATCGCCTGTCGGTGACGCTGCGTTTTCAGGCCTGCAACGACGTGCAGTGTCTGGCCGCATCGGAGGTGACCATGCCGGTGGCAATCGAAGCGGCCCTGTTCGGCGAGTAGTCAGCCATGCCGATCTACGCCCAGTACTACTTCTGGTTGACGGCGATTTCGCTCCTCTGCTTTCTGCTGGAGCGCCTGCGGCCGTGGCGTGGGCAACAGCGGGTCCTGCGGGAGGGAATCTGGCAGGATCTGTTCTGGCTCGTGTTCAACGGGCACTACCTGGGCTTCATCCTGGCGCTGTTCACCGGCAGGGCCGTCATCCTGTTCAACGATCTCCTGCTGGGGCTGGGTCTGCCGCTGCCGGAGTCTCTTCAGCTGCTGGCAGGCAAGCCACTGTGGCTGCAGTTTCTCGTATTCCTGGTGCTGAAAGACTTCGTCGAGTGGAACATCCATCGCCTGCTGCACAACGTGTCCTGGCTGTGGGAGTTCCACAAGCTGCATCACAGCATCCGGCAGCTGGACTGGATCGGCAATTTCCGTTTCCACTGGGCCGAGATCGTCATCTACAAGACGCTGTCCTACCTGCCCCTGGTCATTCTCGGGATCGATGGCAGGGTGATGCTCGTCATAGGCATCGTCTGGACTCTGGCGCTGGGGCTGAATCACGCCAATCTGCGCTTCGCCTACGGTCGACTGCGGTACATCCTGAACTCGTCGCGTATGCACGTGTGGCACCACGATGTCGAACAACATGACGCCGGAGGCCAGAACTTCGGCCAGGTGCTCAGCGTCTGGGACTGGCTCTTCGGCACGGTGTACTGGCCGGCAGACGCGGAGGCCCCCGCGTCCCTGGGTTTTGCGGGCATGGAATCCTATTCCGAGGGCGTGCCCCGACGCCTGCTGTATCCGCTTACGAAGCGACCGAAGGGCGGCGATCCCGCAACATCGAGTTGAGTCTCGGTGTCGCCTCGTACCAGTCGAACCGGTTGAGGGGCAGGCCCGCGGTACCCGTGGCGGAGCGCTTGACGAAGAGGGACTGAAAGACGCTGATATAGCCGCGCTCGAACCACCAGGCACAGCCCGACAGGTACAGTCGCCAGATCCGATAGGTCTCTTCGCCGACTTCAGCGACGGCCTCGTCCCGACGGGCTTCCAGACGCCGGGCCCAGTGGCGCAGCGTCCCGGTGTAGTTCTCGCGCAGGCTCTCCACGTCGCGTACCTCGAAATCATGCACCTCGGCCGCGCCGAGTACCGTGGTGATCGGGGGCAGATCGCTGTCCGGGAAAACGTAAGTGCGCACGAATCCCCTCGCCTTGCGCTCCGGTCGGCCCGCCAGATCGCCGATGCCGTGCAGCAGGAAGACGCCCTCCGGGCGGAGCAGGCGATAGGCGGCGGCGAAGTACTCGTCGAGATGCTCGCCACCCACGTGCTCGACCATGCCGACGCTGACGATCGCGTCAAAGCCTTCATCGGCCAGATCGCGGTAGTCGAGTATTTCTGCCCGGCAGCGGTCGGCGATGCCGGCAGCCGCGAAGCGGGCGTTGGCCTCGTCCGCCTGGGGCGCGCTGAGGGTGATACCCACACCTTCGACGCCGTACTGCTCGACAGCGTGACGCAACAGACCACCCCAGCCACATCCGATGTCGAGCAATCGTTGTCCCGGCTGCAGTCGCAGCTTGCGGCACAGCATGTCCAGTTTGCGCAGTTGGGCTCGATCGAGGTCGTTGTCCTGTTCGGTGAAACAGGCACAGGAATAGACCATGCGATCGTCGAGCCACAACTTGTAGAAGTCGTTGGAGACATCGTAGTGATGGGTGACGGCCTGCTGGTCCCGCGACGTGGAGTGCGAGGCGCCTCCGATGTCGGGCGCCCGGGCGTCATCATGGCCAGTCGCGGTATCCGGCAATCGCAGCAGCCGCAGAGCCAGGTTGGCCTTGTCCCAGATCGAGCGAGGTATGGCCAGCAGGGCGCGCGACATGGGCACGACCGCCTCAAAGTCGCCTTCGATGTCGAAATCGCCGCGGATGAAGCAGCGGGCAAGATTCTCCTCGGTCGGCTTCAGCAGCATGCGGCGCAGGGCCCCCGGATGCTGCAGCACGAGTGTGAACGCGGTGCTGGCGCCGGCGGCGGATCCCCACACCGAGCCATCCCACAGACGGACAGCGAAGTTGCGTGGTTCGATATCACCGAAGATCTCCTCGAGGAGGAAGATCACGAGGGCCAGGGTGTCGTCTGCATGGGGCTGTTTCATCGGGAGCTGATTCCTGTTGATGGGGGCCGCACCCTGGAACTGCCTTGCCCTCGAAATAACATGTCCAAAAAGGCCTCGAACTGTGAAGTGTTCCCATGGATCACTTTCACGCCAGGCGGGTAGCGCCGTGGTCGCTGACCGGCTCCGTCGAAATAACCGCCAAGCCCGGCGCGTAGATCGAGGCGCGCCCGGTGCAGTCGCGACTTGAAGGCGGGGACCTTCAGACCGACACAGCGGGCGGCCGCCTCCATGGACAGGCCATCGACGGCACGCAGTAGAAACGCGGTGCGGTGCTTTTCATCGAGACCGTCCACCGCTTGCCACACGACGTCCCAGAATTCGTCCCGCAGAGCCGAATCCACATCGCGTCGGCCCCGCCCGGGTTGGTTTTCCAGTGAGACCATCCTGGAGGAACGATCCCGTCGCAGGTGCATGACAGCCGTGTTGACCGTGATCCGGTGGATCCAGGTTGACAGGGCGGCATCGCCCCGGAAACGGTCGATCTTCTTCGTCACTGCCACGAAGACATCCTGGACGACCTCCTCCGCATCCATCGGGTTCTTGACGATGCCCCGCGCGAGCCGCTCTACTCTGTCGGCATGCGCCACCAGGATTTCCTGCATGGCATCCGTCTCGCCTCGCTGTGCACGTGTCACCAGCAGCCGTTCGGTGGTATCCGTCGACGGAAACTGCGAGCTGCCGAGCCTGTCCGTAGCCGTTTGCATGGTGCAACATTACTCCTGGACGGCACCGGGCGTCCGTGAATTGTTCACCGCCTCGGCGGGACAATCGACGTTTCTTTTACAGAGAATGGGACATCCCGAAGAGGGAAAGGGACACGAGAGATGAGAGTTCTCAGAACTGCGGCACTGTTGCTGGCAGCGCTACCGGCGGCGGCCAGCGTCTTCGATCAGTTCTCCGATATCGGACAGATGACCGATCACCTGCTCTCGGGAGGTCCGGGGCGGGATGGCATCCCGGCTATGACAAATCCCCAATTCATACCTGCCGACGAGGCCACATGGGTGCGCGACCAGGATCTCGTGGTCGGCGTCGTACACAACGGCGTTGCCAAGACCTACCCCGAAAACCTGGGTTGGTGGCACGAGATCGTGAACGATGAGATCGGTGGCGAGTTCATCAGCGTCACGCTGTGTCCCTTGACCGGTACTCCCCAGGTCTTCAACGCCACCAGCGACGACGGAGAGCAGATCGAGTTCGGTGTGTCCGGCCTGCTGATCAACTCCAACCTCGTGATGTACGATCGGCGAGATAACGAGACACTGTATCCACAGATGATCTTCACCGGAATCAACGGTCGGTTCAAAGGGGAACGCCTCGAGCTGATGCCGGCCATCGAAACGACCTTCAAGATGTGGAAGATGATGTATCCCGAGGCCCAGGTGGCCCAGTTCGGTACGGGACTGGAGCGCTACTCGAAATCGCAGAGCGATAACTACCAGAACCCCGATCGTTTCGGCGTGTATCCCTACAGCGACTACCGCACCAACGATGGCTATTTCATCGCCCCACTGTCTACGGGACGGCCGGATCTGACGACCTATTTCGCCAAGGAAGTGGTCACCGGCATCTGCGTCGGCGAAGCCCTGCGCGCCTACCCGTTCGCTGACATGGCGCCCCAGGCTGTGGTCAACGACACGCTTGGCGGTCAGGAGCTGCTCGTTGTCTTTGATCTGGCTTCCCGCACCTCGATCCCGTACGACCGCAATGTGGGCGGACAACTTCTCACCTTTTATCAGGTCGAGGCCGAGGGACATCTGCCGGTGGAGTTCATGGACGTGGAGACCCGCAGCCGCTGGGACATACTGGGCAATGCCATCTCCGGACCACTGGTCGGACAGAAACTGACCCAGCTGCCGGCGCACAACTCGATGTGGTTTGCCTGGAGCACGTACTGGCAGAAGACGACGGTGTGGGAGATCGGCGACGGGATCATCGAGGCCCCTCCCGAGATGACCGCAGTGCTTGAGCCGGCGGGGGCTGCGGTGCCAGACGGTTTTGAGCTGACGCAGAATTTCCCCAATCCCTTCAACCCGGACACGCGGATCCGCTTCACGCTGCCCATCGACGGGCAGATGTCCCTGCAGATCTACAACACGGCGGGCCAACTGGTCCGGTCTCTGGCTGAGGGCACGCACCGGGCGGGGTTCTATGACGTGACGTGGGACGGTACCGATGACGCCGGCCGCCGCATCGCCAGCGGCACCTACCTGTACCATCTGGAGATGGAAACCGCGGGGTACTCGGAGAGTCGGCGTATGACGCTGACGCGGTAAGGAGCCACCGCAGCAAGTTGATCCCTGGGTGACGCAGCGGCCCAGGATAGGGCGCCCGCCTTTCGAGGTGGGCGCCCTTTTCGTACGGTTGATGCGTATGGCATCGATCCTTTCCCGATACGCCCGATGGCTCCACGGTCGCTGGCCCGCCGGTACCGTGGAGAGGCTGCCAGAAGTCGACGAGCGCTATCGAAGCAATGTTCCGGGACTCTACATCACCGGCGATCTGACGGGAGTGCCGCTGCTGAAGTTCTCTTCGGACAGCGGCGCCAGAGCTGTGACCGATATCGTCGCCGACAGCTCCTTCCAACCGGCAAAGGGACCGGGACTCGACCTGGTCATCATCGGTGCCGGCGTATCCGGCATGGCGGCGGCCCTGGCGGCACGCGACGCCGGTCTGTCCTTCGAAATCCTGGAAGGGACGGAGCCATTCTCGACAGTGGTCAATTTCCCCAAGGGCAAGCAGATCTTCGCCTACCCGAGGGATATGGTTCCCGCCGGTACGCTGCAGTTCACCGAACAGGTGAAGGAACCTCTGGTCGCCGAACTGAAGGCGCAGACTCTGGGGCGGGGGATCGAGCCCCGCATCGTGCGCGCCGACCGGGTCGACCGCTGCGGTGACGGCTTCGACATCGTGATTTCAGAGGGTGACAACCTGCGGGCCCAGCGGGTCATCGTCGGCATCGGCCGGTCCGGGAACTTCCGTACACTCGGCGTACCCGGAGAGGACCTCGGCAAGGTTTCCAACCGTCTGCACGATCCCAGGGACTACGACGGTCAGGAGGTCCTCGTAGTCGGCGGTGGGGCCAGCGCCATGGAGGCCGCCATCGCGCTGGCCTGCGCCGGGGGCCACGTGACGCTGTCCTACCGCAAGGCGGAGTTCTCCCGGCCCAAGCCCGAGAATATCGAGCGCCTGCAGCAACTGGCGCCCGATCCCATGGCCGACGTGTCGGTGGACACACCGACCTCGGAGCGGGTTACCACATCCGCTGGCCCTTTCCTGGAGGAGGGGCGAAAGCCAGGGACCGTGACGATGAAGATGGCCTCATCGGTGCAGGCCATCAGCGACGATAACGTGATCCTGTCTGACGCGGGCGGGACGCAGATGGAGCTGGCCAACGAGGCCGTACTGACGATGGTCGGCCGCGAGCCTCCCCTGGACTTCTTCCGGCGCTCCGGCGTCAACATCCGTGGCGAGATGCGCTCCATCCACTGGGCTGGTCTCGGCGCGTTCATGGCCTTCTGTCTGTTCATCTACAACTGGAAATCGGGTGGACCGCTCACCCAGTTGTTCAAGAAAGGGGAGTGGTTCCCCTTCAACATTCCCGGCCTGCTGGAGGGCGGATTCGCGGGGGCGACAAGTCTGTGGGGTCTGTTCGCCTACAACCTGGGCAAACCGGGGTTCTACTACAGCATGGCCTACTGCGCCCTCGTTGTCTTCTTCGGCGTCCGCCGGGTGCGTCGCCGACGTACGCCCTACGTCAAATGGCAGACGGCAAGTCTGGCAGCCTTTCAGCTCGTGCCGCTCTTCCTGCTGCCGTATATCGTACTGCCCTGGATGGGCAACAGCGGCTGCTTCGACGCCGGCATCGGCAGGACTTTCGCCGACGCCTTCTTCCCCGAGGCGGCCTACGATCACGGGCGTGAGTACTGGCGTGCCTTCGGCTTTGTGCTGGCGTGGCCGCTGTTCGTGTGGAACGTCTTCACCCATGAACCACTGGCGGCCTGGCTTGTCGTCAGCCTCGTGCAGAGCTTTGTCGTTCTGCCACTGATCATCTTTTTCTGGGGCAAGGGTGCCTATTGCGGGTGGGTCTGTTCCTGCGGGGCCCTGGCAGAGACATTGGGTGACAGCCAGCGTCACAAGATGCTGCACGGGGCCCGTTGGAACCGCTGGAACATGCTGGGGCAGGCGATATTGGCGATCTGCATCATCCTGTTGCTGACTCGTGTCGTCGCCTGGGTTGTTCCCGGCAGCGATATCGGTCAGGGGATGCAGAAGTTTCACGAAGGCCTGTTGTGGGGCTGGAGTATCGGTGGTGTGCCGCTCAACTACAGCTACGTGGTGGACCTGCTGCTGGCCGGGGTGATCGGCTATGGAGCCTACTTCTGGTTCAGCGGGCGCATGTGGTGCCGCTTTGCCTGTCCCCTGGCAGCCCTGATGCACATCTACGCACGCTTTAGCCGTTTTCGTATTCTGGGGGACAAGAAAAAGTGCATCTCCTGTAATCTGTGCACCTCTGTGTGTCATCAGGGGATCGATATCATGAACTTTGCCAACAAGGGCCTGGCCATGGCCGACCCCCAGTGTGTGCGTTGCTCGGCCTGCGTCGAGTCATGCCCGACCGGGGTTCTGCAATTCGGCCAGATCGACCGCCAAACCGGAACCGTCATCCACACCGACCGCCTGACCTCTTCCCTTGTACGTGCCATGGATGGCGCGTGCCAGGGCGGGGCCGCCGGCGATTGATACCGACAGGACGAACATCGTGATACGCCATGCCAGGGTTGTGACCCGTGTCTTCATCTTCTCCCTTGCCCTGTCCTGGGCGGGGACACCCACACCGGTACCGGCGCAGGACAACACCGTCGCGCAACTCAAAGAACTGCAGGACCTGCGCCAGGAGGTCGATCGCAAGAAGGCAGAACTGCGCCGGGAGCTCCGTCTGCTGAAGGGCGTACTCGGTGAGGAGCCACGCGACGAACTGATGGCGCTGGCCGACGGCTCCATCGGGGGCATGACGGCGGAGGAACTGGCGGCGGAACTGCGGATTCTGCGCGAGGAGATCGACCGCCTGCGGCAGGCCATGGCACGTGAGCGTCTGACGGCGGAGGATGCCAGGTTCGATATCCAGGGCAACACGCGGTCGCGGTTGGAATGGGGCGACACTGATTTCAGTTCCGGGGACGCCGATGTGCGCCAGCTGCTGCGCACGAAGGTCCGCATCACCGGCAATCCGCGGCACGATACGCGGGTCATCGTCGAAGTGCAGGACAGCCGCGTCTGGGGTTCGGAGTTCGGCCCTTCCGATGCCAGCGGCGACCAGGTCGACTTTCACCTGGCGTACGCCGAGCTGCAGGAGGTCTTCGGCAAACCGCTGCGCCTGCGCCTCGGCCGGCAGGAACTGGTGTACGGAGGTCGTCGGCTGCTGGGGCCGGGGAACTGGGGCAACACACCCCGCGCCTACGACGCCATGGTCCTGCGTCTGGGTGAGTCGAACTGGGTCGATGGTTTCACCGCGAAGCTGGACGAGAAGGGCACCATAGATCGGAACCTCTTCGGCGTGTGGAGCCACCTGCGCCTGGCACCGGGCCACCATGCCGGTCCCTACCTTCTCGTCGAGCAGGACAAGAACGCCGGCGGTGAGAGGCTGCTCCGGCTCACGGGAGGAACACGCTTCACCGGCTCGACGACGGGTGAGACCGGACACCTGTTCGGCTACGATCTGGAGGGAGCTCTGCAGACGGGCGAGGAGGGGGACCAGGATGTCTTCGCCTGGATGGGCGTGGCCACGGTTCGTTACCACGGGCCTTCGTGGACCCAACCGGAGCTGCGCCTGGGAGTGGATCTCTACTCAGGGGACGGTACGGCAGGAGACGGCGATCAGGAGGCCTTTGACAATCTGTTTGGAAATCGGCATACCTTCTTAGGGTTCATGGATCTGTTCAAGGCTCTTCCCAACGACACTGACAACGGCGGGCTCATGGACGTCCGTCTGGCAGGGGAGATGTCGGCGTCGAAAACGGTGCGCGTCGGCCTGCACCTGCACAACTTCGTCCTCGTGGAGGACACGGTGGGAGACAAGGCCCTCGGCCAGGAGGCGGATGCGGTGGTTACGTGGGACTACAACGAGGTCACTGAGTATCACTGGGGCGGTTCGATCTTCGTGCCGGGCGACGGCATGAAGCTGCGTAGCGGAGGCGAGGATCCTGCCTTCAAGACCTGGATGCAACTGCTCGTTCGCTTCTGAGCGTACGGAACGTCAGTTCTACATGTCGGCAAAGAAACGGGAGCAGCGACGACCTCGAAGGCTGGTGACCAGCACGGTCCAGCCGGATGAAGTTTCGCCAGAAGACAGTCCCGGCGAAGAGGATGCCTCGACGGCGGAGGAATCCTCCTCTAGTGCTCTGTTAAGAATTGAAGGTTGTACTTTTTCGTAAGTCGTGGTACCATGGTGACATATGGTG
>PBSR01000162.1 GCA_002726335.1 Gemmatimonadaceae bacterium | reverse complement strand
GAAAGGGGGCCGTACCTCGGTAGGTACGGCCCCCTTCTTACTGTGTCGACTTCGCCGGTATCAGTCGTCGCGGGGTACGGCCAGCATACGATCGAGGGCGCGGCGCGCCCTGCCGATCACGTCGTCGTCGAGTTGGATCTCGAAGCGTTCGTCCGCCAGGGCGAAGTAGACATCCTGCAGGCCCGTCACCTTCATATACGGGCAGTGCAGACGGCAACCGATGCAGCCGTCCGCGGGAACGAACTCTTTGTCCGGGTAGCGTTTCTTCAACTGGTGGATCATCGCTTCTTCGGTGGCGATGATGAAGGTGCCGGCGTCAGGGTATTTGCCGACGGCGCTCAGCATGCCCGTCGTCGAACAGACCTCGTCGGCGGCAGCGATGACATCCTCGCGACACTCTGGATGAGCGATGATGATGGCGTCAGGGTGCTCCGTGCGAGTGCGATCGACACTGGCGTAGCGCAGCACGTCATGGGTCGGGCAGACGCCGTCGTAGGCGACGATTTCCTTGTCGGGCACCTGTTCTGCCACCCAGCGGGCCAGGTTCTTGTCGGGGGTGAAAAGCACCTTGTCGGTGTCGAGGCTGCGAACCACGGACACGGCGTTGGCGGACGTGCAGCAGATGTCCGATTCAGCTTTCACCTCGGCCGTCGAGTTGACGTAGGTCACGACCGTGTGTTCCGGGTAGCGTTCTTTCCATTCGAACAGGCTCTCCACCGTGATGGCGTCGGCCAGGGCGCAACCGGCCCCGAGGTGCGGCAGAAAGACGCGTTTCTGCGGACTGAGAATCTTGGCCGACTCCGCCATGAAATGGACGCCGCAGAACAGGATGATGTCGGCGTCCGTCTTCGAGGCCTCCATCGACAGTCCGAGTGAATCGCCGGTGACGCAGGCCAGGTCCTGTATCTGAGGGATCTGGTAGTTGTGCGCCAGAATGACGGCATTCTTCTCCTGGCGCAGGCGATCGATCTGCTCGATCAGCTCACCCTCCGGAAGATGGTTGAAAGGCGAGGGACCGGTGGCCGGTTGCGAGACCTGTGTCATGATTCGCTCACCTTTGCCCCGGCATCCAGGAGAACGGTTTCAGTGCCGTTGGGGAAGACACGCCAGAACTCCTTGCGAATCAGGCCGGTGACCATGGCACTCCTGCTGGTACCGTGGTAGTGGGCGACCGCTTCCAGCATCTGGAAGTCACGATCCGTGGAGGAGAAGGTGCGGGGTCTGGCGCGATCGCTTTTGGGTTTTGCGGGTGCGGGCATGGCTCACGTCACAGGTGGTAAGTGGAAAGACTGAATTATTAATTAATAAATGAATGGTAAATTCACATCAAGAACAACGATGGGTCAAGCAAATACTGCCAGGATGTGGAAGGTCAGTCGGCGTCTGCACCGGCTACGTGGAGTCGCATGAGGTTCGCGCTGCCGGTGACAGTCGCTGGCGTGCTGGAAGCGAGAAACACCAAGGGATCACCAGTGGTGATCACGCCTTCCTGACGCAGGCGCTCATCGGTCTGGGCGATCATGCGACTCGTGTTTTCCATGACTTCGGCCTGCCGTGGCAGTACGCCCCAGAACAGGGCGAGCTGCTGGTAGACCCGGGCATCCGGTGTGACGGCCAGAATCGGGCATCGCGGACGGAACTTGGAGATCAGGCAGGCGGTGAAGCCGGTCTGCGTGAAGGCGATGATGGCCCTGGCTTTGATGTCGGCGGCAGCGCCGCTGGCGGCTTCGGCAATGGCGTCGTCGAATGAGGCGGTGTCATCCTGGACCCGGCGTCGACGTCCGAGGTGGACGAGGTAGGAAGCGTGGGTCTCGGCTTCGACGACGATACGCTCCATCATGCGCACGGTCTCCACCGGGTTGTGGCCGATGGCGGTTTCGCCGGAGAGCATGACCGCATCGGTGCCGTCGAGGATGGCGTTGGCCACGTCCGAGGCCTCCGCCCGGGTCGGCCGTGGATGGTCGATCATCGACTCGAGCATCTGCGTGGCAGTGATGACGGGGACCCTTTTCTCGGCTGCCTGTCGGATGATTTCCTTCTGCAGGAAGGGCACCCGTTCCGGGGACAGTTCGACGCCCAGATCGCCACGGGCAATCATGACAGCGTCCGCTGCCACCAGGATGGCGTCGAGATCGTCGATGGCCTGTGGCTTTTCCAGCTTGGCAATCACCGCGGCGAGAGATCCGGCGGCATCGATTCGTGTTCTCAGATCGAGTACGTCTGTGGCGCGCCGTACGAAGGACAGGGCCACGTAGTCGACCCCCAGCTCCAGACCAAAGGCAAGATCCTTCAGGTCCTTGTCGGTGAGGGCGGGTGCGTTTCCCCCCGTGCCTGGCAGGTTCATGCCGGCCCGTTCGCGCAGTGTCCCGCCCTCGACGATTTCGCAGGTCACATCCTGGTCTGCCACCCCAGCCACACGCAGGCGGATCAGTCCGTCTGACAGCAGGATGTCGTCGCCGGGAGACACGACCTCCGGTAACTCATCGTAGGGCGTGGAGATCCGCCCCGAGTCACCCGGCACACTGGCCGTGGTGAGGGTGACGCGGGCACCCACCTCGAGATGGACAGAACCGTCGACGAGGGTGCCGATGCGGATCTTCGGCCCCTGCAGGTCCTGCAGTATGGCGACGGGTCGCCCGAGCTCTTGGCAGATCTGCCGGATGTGGTCGAAGACCCGTCGGTGATCGTCGTGTGATCCGTGCGAAAAGTTCAACCGCGCCACATCGACACCTGCCTCGAACAGGCCGCGCAGTACGTCGGGTTCGCTGGAGGCGGGCCCGATGGTGGCGACGATCTTGGCTCGGCGCGGGGCCATACTACTACAACTCTCGAATGCGCTTCAGCGCTTCGGCTACACTGTCCCGTTGCTGGAAGGCGGAGAGCCGGACATAGCCTTCTCCGGCGGAGCCGAAGCCGGCCCCGGGGGTGCTGACGATGTGAGCCTGCTGCAACAGGACATCGAAGAATCCCCAGCTGTCCTGCCCGGGCGGGCAGACGATCCAGAGGTACGGCGCATTGTCGCCGCCATGGACGGTGTAGCCGGCAGCGGTCAGTTCCGACTTCATCAACGTGGCGTTGCTCATGTAGAAGTCGACGAGTTCGCGTACGGCACGGCTGCCCTCGGGGGTGTAGCAGGCGGCGGCTCCCCTCTGGACGGGATAGGAAACGCCGTTGTACTTGGTCGCCTGACGGCGGCTCCAGATCCCGTGCAGCGCGACCTCATCTCCAACCTGTGTGCCCACCATCAACTCCTTTGGCACGACGGTGTAGGCACAGCGTACACCGGTGAATCCCGCCGTCTTCGAGTAGGACCGCATCTCGATGGCTACGTCCCGGGCGCCGTCAATTTCATAGATCGAATGCGGGATCCCGGTATCGCTGATATACGCTTCGTAGGCGGCGTCAAAGATGATGACAGCTCCTTCACTGCGGGCATATTCCACCCATCGACCGAGGTCCTGGCGGGACATCACCGCACCCGTGGGGTTGTTCGGCGAGCACAGATAGATCAGGTCCACGTGACCTTCCGGCAGCGGCGGAGAGAAACCGTTCTGTGCCGTGCAGGGCAGGTAGACGAGGCCCCCGTAGCGTCCCGCGTCGTCAGCCTCTCCCGTACGGCCCGCCATGACGTTGGAGTCGCAGTAGACGGGATACACCGGGTCCGTGAGGGCCACCACCTGGTCGACGCTGAAGATCTCCTGAATGTTGGCCGAATCGCACTTGGCCCCGTCGGAGAGGAAGACCTCATCCGGAGAGATGGTGACCCCACGGCTGCCGAACTCGTGCTCGACGATGGCCTCCACCAGGAAGTCGTAGCCCTGTTCGGGGGGGTACCCGTGGAAGCTCTCGTCGTGGGCCAGTTCTTCACAGGCCGCTTTCATGGCGTCGGCCACCGGCCGAGGGATTCCCCGCACCACATCACCGATACCCATCTTGATGATCGCAGCTTGCGGGTGGCTGTCGACGAACGCCTCGGTGCGTCGTCGGATCTCCGGAAACAGGTAGCCGGCCTTGAGCTTGAGATAGTTCTCGTTGAGGAGGGCCATCATACTCTTTTCTAGTTAGTTTCTGCGGTTGAGTCGGGTAGAGACTCGGAATCTACGCCACCACCCACGATCAGCAACAGGACGACAAGACGGGGAACAAATGGATATCGGCTTCTTCACCAACGCGGGCAGGGAGAACACCTGGAGTCTGGACGAGTGTGGCGCCTGGGCCAAAGCCAACGACTTCGACTGCGTGCGCCTGGCCGATGCCGGGGCAGCCGATACTCAGAAGATCCTCGACCAAGGACCTGACGAACTCAAGGACGGGCTGGCAGCGAACGACATCTACCTGTCCTGCCTGACGGCTCACTGCAATCTGCTCGACGATGACGAGGCGCAAGGGCAGGCTGAACAGCAGCGTCTGCTACGCGCCATCGATGCCGCCGCACTGTTGGAATGTCCGGTGGTGCTCACAGGCTCCGGCGCCCCCGTACGTAACGGAACCTTCTACGGCATGTTCTCGTCGCCGCCAGGCAATGCGTCCGACCGCTGTGACGAGCTGGTGGGTCGCTACAAGGACATGTTCACGCCTGTGGCCAAGCACGCGGCGGACAGAGGGATCCGTATCGCGCTGGACGTGGCGGTGCGCATGGGCAACATCGGCTGCAACCCGGAGATGTGGGACAAGCTGTTGGATGCCGTCCCGGACGAGTCCATCGGTCTCTCGTGCGATCCATCCCACTGGGTGTGGATGGGGATCATGCCGGCCGAGGACGTGATCCGCGAGTACGCTGGCCGCTGGTATTTCGCCGATCTGAAGGACTGCGAAGTGAGTCCCCGCATGCGCTATCGCCAGGGTGTCATCGGCAACTGGTGGTGGCAGTACCGGGTCTGCGGCAGAGGTGACCTGAACTGGGCCACGGTGATCCACGCCATGAGTGAGTCCGGTTACAACTACGTGCTCGATGTGGAGAACGAAGACCGCGGCATGCCCGGCCTGGCCGGGTTCGCCTACGGTGGACGGCACCTGCGACAGCTGTTGCCCGACGCCGAGCAGTTTCAGCCGGCGAAGGATGCCTGGCGCATTCGCTAAGAGGGCGGGGCGCCAGGTTTGCTTGCGTCGGCATGACGGATCGACGTTGTGACCGTCACTTCCATCCACCAAGAATCGAGACCATGACAACAGAGACAGAAACGGACGATGCCAACGCGGCAGATCGGTCGCGGGATTTTCTGCGCGAGGCCATCGCCGCTGACCTGGAGGCAGGCAAGGCGACCGAGGTCGTAACCCGCTTTCCACCCGAACCCAACGCCTACCTGCACATCGGCAATGCCAAGGCGATCTGCATCAATTTCGGCATCGCCGCGGAATTCGGTGGCCGCACCAATCTGCGCTTCGACGACACGAACCCAGTCAAGGAGGAGCAGGAGTACGTGGACTCCATGCTCGAGGACATTCGCTGGCTCGGGTACGATTTCGGCGAGGCCCTCTACGCCTCCGACTACTTCGAGCAGCTCTATGAGTGGGCCTGTGAACTGATCGGCAAGGGCCTGGCCTATGTCGATGACCAGTCGGCGGAAGAGATCAGAGCAAACCGGGGTACCCAGAGCCGTGCCGAGGCACGGACAAAGCCCACACAGACCGAGCCGGGCCGCAACAGTCCGTACCGCGACCGTTCACCAGAGGAGAATCTCGATCTCTTCCAGCGGATGCGTGCCGGAGAGTTTGCCGACGGCGACAAAGTGCTGCGGGCGAAGATCGACATGGCCTCGCCAAATCTGAACCTGCGGGATCCCGTGATGTATCGAATCCTGCACGCCCATCACCACCGTACCGGCGATACCTGGTGTATCTACCCATTGTATGACTGGGCTCACGGGCAGAGCGACTCCATCGAAGGTGTAACCCATTCGTTGTGTTCGCTGGAGTTCGAGTCCAACCGCCCGCTCTACGACTGGTACATCGAGCAGCTCGGTATCTTTCCGTCGCGGCAGATCGAGTTCGCCCGGGGCAACATCACCTACACGGTCACCAGCAAACGGCGCCTGCTGCAGGTGATGGAGAGCGGCCACATGTCGGGCTGGGACGATCCGCGCCTGCCGACACTGCGAGGCATGCGCCGACGGGGCGTGCCGCCCGAGGCCATCCGTCGATTCTGGTCCGAAGCGGGGATCGCCAAGCGGGAGAACAACATCGAGGTATCGCTGCTGGAATTCTGCATCCGCAATCATCTCAACAAGGTTGCCCCAAGGGTGATGGGTGTTGTCCATCCGATCAAACTGACGATCACCAACTACCCGGAGGGGCAGTCGGAGGAACTCGACGCGGTGAACAACCCCGAGGACGAATCCGCGGGGACGCGCAAGGTTCCTTTCGGTCGCCAACTGTGGATCGAAGCCGAAGACTTCATGGAGGAGCCTCCCAAGAAGTTCTTCCGCCTGGCACCGGGACGCGAAGTGCGTCTGCGCTACGCCTACTTCATCACCTGCGACGAGGTGGTCAAGGATGACGACGGCAACATCGTCGAGTTGCGCTGTACCTACGATCCGGCGACCAAGGGCGGCGATGCTCCTGATGGCCGCAAGGTGAAGGCCACACTGCACTGGGTCTCCGCGGCACAAGCCGTGGAAACCGAGGTGCGACTCTACGACCGCCTGTTCCGGGTCGAGAACCCCGCCGACGTCGAAGAGGGACAGGACTGGCTCGACAACCTCAACCCCGAGTCCCTGACGGTACTGCCGACCTGCTATGTCGAGCCCGAAGCCGCACGCCTCCCGGTGGGCGCCTCGTGTCAGTTCGAGCGTCTCGGCTATTATTGTGTCGATCCGGAGTCAACCCACATGAAACCCGTGTTCAATCGAACCGTAACACTGAGAGATGTTTGGGCGAAACTGCAGAAGAGGGGGTGAAGATGCTCTGGGTCTACCTCATCGCGTCCGTAGGATTGGCTGGCATCATCGTCGAGACCTGGTTCTCACATCGTAAGGCAACGGCCCAGGTCCGTGAGGACATCACCCGCGTGCGCACTGGAATCCGGCAACATCAGTCGGCGACGACCGCCATCGAAGACAAGCGGAAGGCGGCCGAAGAACACTCGCGGGAGCTGACAGCGGAGCGGGAGAAGTACGCGCCTGAGGTGGAACTGAAGCGCCAGGAACTGGAGGAGCTTGTGGAGATCTGGCGCAAGCACCACCCGGTCGATCCCTTCGACGACATGCCCAGGATCTGAAGCGATGGACGGACTTCTCATTCTCTGTCTGGCCCTGTTGCTCGTCGCCGTAGGACTGAAATTCAAGACGATTATCGACCTGCGCCGAGCCACCAGAGAACACACCGAGGTCATCACCGAACGTCAACGTCTGCACGACGCCCGGACGCAGTCACAGATGGTTCTCGACAGGGCTGAAGTCCTGGAACGGGAGTTGACCAATGACGTGCGTGATCTGGGGCCTCGACCCGGAAGGGGCCAAGAAACTCGATCTGCTGAATCGCAAGCTCGATGAAAGCAACAAGCACATTGTCCGCCACCTGAGCCGCTTCAATCTGAAGAAGCTGGATGTGAAGGCAATCCAACAGCGTCTGGCCGCCTCGACAGGTCCGCAGAAGAAAGTCCTGGCTCGTGCGGCCAAGCAGTTGGGCGAGATCGTACAACTGCATCAGGGGCTGTTGAGGGAGCGCCAGGAGATCGAGGCGGGTGCCGCCTCCGGCGGTCAGCGCACGGCTTTTGTCGAGGCGGAGAAAGCCTTGTTTCCCGGTGTCGTCGTGCGCATCGGTGACAGCAAGCGGGAAGTGAAAACACCGATGAAGACGTCGCGCTTCCAATTGCAGGGAGGCGTCATGGCCATCCGCTGACGGATTCCGCTCAGCGGCGACTCCAGTCCTTCTCCAGCTTCTTCGCTTTCTTCTTCGAGATACCGCCCAAGGCCTCGATCGCCTCCAGCAACCGCGTCCGTGTCAGGTCCACGTCGAGAAGGACGATTGACTCATACAATGGAGGCCCCACGGGCTGACCCATGATCGCCGTATACAGCGGACGAGTCACGTCCCGAATCGCCCACTCCCAGAATTGCCCCACCCGCTTCACCGCCGCCTCGATGGCGTCGCGTTGCCACGGTACCACCGTCTCCAGAGACCAGACCGTCGTCTGCAGCATGGCGGCAACGTCGGCGGCTTCACGGCCCTTCGGCAACAGGTCCTCGACCTGGGGAGCCACCTTCCGGCTGAAGAAGAAGGCGCACTTCGGCATCAGGTCACCCAGGGTTTCCATGCGGGGCTGCATCAGCGGGATCACCTGTGCCAGAAAGTCGTCATTCAGTGCCCAGTCCCTCAGGGCCACCAGCAACTGGCCCGGCGTCAGATCCTCGCGCAGGTACCGTCCGTTGAGCCAGTTCAGCTTTTCCAGATCGAAGACCGAGCCGCCCAGGTTCACGCGAGTCAGATCGAACCGACCGATGAGATCGGCGAGGGGCTCCTTCTCCTCGTCGGCACCATCTGCACTGGTGGCGGGCGGATAGGCCATCAGCGCCAGGTAGTTGAGCAGGGCCACCGGCAGGTACCCGGCACGTCGGTAGTAATCGATCGACGTCGGGTTGCGCCGCTTCGACATCTTCGAGCGATCCGGGTTCAGCAGCAGCGGCAAGTGGGCATGCTGCGGCACATCCCAGCCGAACCATTCGTAGAGCAACAGATGCTTGGGCGTGGAGTTGATCCACTCCTCGCCGCGGATCACGTGGGTGATACCCATCAGGTGGTCATCGACAACCACGGCCAGATGATAGGTCGGGAAGCCGTCCGACTTGAGCAGCACCTGGTCGTCGAGTCCGCCATAGTCGATCGAGATCGGGTCACGGAGCAGGTCATCGATGACGCAGGTGCCCTCCCGGGGCATCTTCATGCGAATCACGTGATCCTCGCCTGACTCAGCTCGCTGACATGCCGCGACCTGATCAGCTTCCCGTTCGACATCGAAGGGCGCTGGTTCGCCGGCTGCCTGGCCTTCGGCTCGCCAGGCAGCCAGTTCGGCGGCCGTGATGAAGGAATAGTAGGCATGCCCGGCTTCGACGAGCTGCTTTGCGTGGGGCCGGTAGTGGTCGAGACGCTCGCTCTGTCGATAGGGGCCGGCGTCGCCACCTACATCCGGGCCCTCATCCCACTCGAGGCCAAGCCAGCGCAGGGCCGAGATCAGCCGCTCTTCGTGTTCGGGCCGGGAACGTGCCTGATCGGTGTCCTCGGTGCGGAGCAGGAGGCGGCCGCCATGTCGGCGCGCGAAGGCCAGGTTGAACAGGGCGATGTAAGCGGTACCGACGTGGGGTGCCCCCGTGGGAGAAGGAGCGACACGAACGCGCACGTTGGACATGGGACCAGGGCCTGGTAGATGACGTAAGTGATGATTCTGAAAGGAGATGCCTAAGATAGGCCAGGCAGAGACTGGGGCAACGGATCACCTTGGACCAGATCGGCCGAGCTGTGTGTCAAGATTGCGTAATTTCAGAAATTTCATAGCTTTAGGGGTGTTAACGCCGGGCGGCCCCACATTCGCCGTGCGGCGCATCCACCCCCGCTCCGTACCCGCTCAGACGCCGCGGGACGTTTGAGCGAGATGTCCTTTCCTATCAACCTCTGACGGAGGAATCCCGCAACTTGAAGTTTACAGAGACCGACCTGAAGCCCGAGATCCTGTCCGGGCTCGCCGAGATGGGCTACGAAGATATGACGCCCATCCAGGAGCAGGCCATCCCCCACGTTCTGGCAGGACGCGACGTGGTGGGTCTGGCCGAGACCGGATCCGGAAAGACCTCGGCCTGCGCCATCCCCATGGTCAACATGACCGACACCGACAATCGTGTCGTTCAGCATCTGATCCTGGTCCCTACCCGCGAACTGGCCCTGCAGTACGTGCAGGAGATCGACGATGTCGCCAAGGACTCAGATGTCGTCCCCTTTGCCGTATTCGGTGGCTTTGACATCAACATCCAGAAAGCCAAGCTCAAGCATGGCGTGCACATCCTCGTGGCCACGCCCGGCCGTTTGATCGACCTGATCTGGAATACCCGTCTCGACCTGCAGCAGGTGCGCACTGTCGTCCTCGACGAAGCGGACGAAATGCTGGACATGGGTTTCATCGAGGACGTCGACTTCATCCTCGATTGCATGATGCAGGAGCATCAGGTACTGCTGTTTTCGGCCACCATGCCTCCCGAGATCGAGAAACTCACCTCGAAGTATCTGACCGATCCCGTCAAGGTGATACTGAACCGCGACCAGGGGGCCCCCAGTTCGCTGCAACACCACTTCCTGCACGTGAAAGGGGATCGCATCGATCGCCTCCTCGACCTGCTGAGTGAAGAGGAGGACCTCGACCAGGTCATCGTCTTCTGCAACTCGAGGGACAAAGGCGGCGATCTCTACCGCACGTTCCGCCGGACTTTCCGCAACACTGAGTACATCCACGGGGGTCTCGATCAACCCCGGCGCATGTCGATCTTCGACCGCTTCAAGGAGCGCAAGATCAAGTTTATGATCGCCACCGATGTGGCGGGACGGGGACTCGACTTCTCGCACGTGACCCATGTGATCAATTTCGATTTCCCCTTCAACCCCGAGATCTACGCTCACCGCACCGGCCGCACCGGGCGCATGGGACGCACCGGTACAGCTCTGACCATGGTCACCGACCGTGATCTGGGGAATCTGAAGCGTCTGTTGAAGGTGCGGGAGATCAATCCTGAGTGGCGTGGTCGCGAACCGGACCTGACCAACGTGAAGGCCCGCAGCGGCGGCGGTCGTCGACGTGGCGGTGCCCAGGGCAAGGGCAAGCCTGCCTCAGGCGGTCGGCGTCAGGAGCACCACGGTCCGCCCCATCATCGCGAGCATCACTCCCGAGCCCGCTCGCGCTGACTGAGCAGCTAGCTGCTCAGCAACCATGGTGCCGGTTGCAGATGCGACCATGGTGCCGGTCGCATGTACACCATATCTTGGGCTGAAGCCGCCTGATCTCCCCCCGGCGGCTTCGTGGTACACGACTCTCTCCCCGGCTGTTCGCGGACCTCTCCGCTGATCCGTACAGAACAACTCCGAACCCATGCCGGGCGTGCGGCCAGTCCACGGGTCCCGCCCGGCTCGCTTCGACGGACGCGACCATACACCATGACGACCACTGCTGATCTGTTCAGTTCTTCCACCAAGGCCACGGGGACCAAGGCCCGCAACGGCAAGTCGCGGGCAGGTAAGGCCAGGACCAACGGCAACGGCAAAGCCGCCTACGACGAAAGCCGGATCCGGACACTGTCGTCGCTGGAGCACATCCGCCTGCGCACCGGCATGTACATCGGTCGCCTGGGTGACGGTTCCGATCCCGATGACGGGATCTACGTACTCCTGAAGGAGGTCATCGACAACTCCATCGATGAGTTCATCACCGGCAACGGCCGCAAGGTGGAGGTCAAGATCGAGGGTGACCACGTGCGCGTCCGTGATTTTGGCTCCGGCATTCCTCTCGGCAAGCTGGTGGAGTGTGTTTCGGTAATCAATACGGGGGCCAAGTACAACGACGAGATCTACCAGTTCTCCGTGGGGCTCAACGGGGTGGGGACGAAGGCGGTGAACGCCCTGTCACAGAGCTTTCGTGTCGTCTCCTATCGCAATGGCCAGTATGCTGAAGCCCTCTTTGAACGGGGTGACCTGAAGAAGGAGACCAAGAAGGGCAAAGCTGCCCGTGAGCCGGATGGCACACTGGTGGAATTCGTACCGGATGAGGAGATCTTCGGTGAGTATGAGTACAACGTAGAATACGTTCAGCGCCGGCTGTGGAACTACGCCTGCCTCAACAGTGGCCTGACACTGGTGCTCAACGGCCAGAAGTATGAATCCAAGCGCGGTCTTCTCGACCTGCTGCAGCGCGAAGTCGGCACCGACGACGCCAAGGTGACATATGAGCCGGCCCACTTCCGGGGCGAGCGGCTCGAGTTCGCCTTCACCCACATCGAAGGCTACGGCGAGACGTACTGGTCCTTCGTCAACGGTCAGTACACTTCTGACGGCGGCACCCATCAGTCGGCATTTCGTGAAGGTGTGCTCAAGGGCGTCAACGAGTTCTACCGCAAGAACTACAGCGGCGTCGACGTGCGCGATGGTATCGCTGGCGCTGTGGCCGTGAAGCTGCAGGAGCCGGTGTTCGAGTCGCAGACGAAGAACAAGCTGGGCAACACCGACGTGCGCGGCTGGATTGTCAACGATGTGAAAGGTGCGGTGGTCGACTTTCTGCATAAGAACCGCGCCGCCGCGGAGAGTCTCGAGCAGCGAATCGCCAACAACGAGAAGCTGCGCAAAGACCTGAACGCGGTGAAGAAGGAAGCCAAAGAGAACGCCCGGAAGATCTCGATGAAGATCCCGAACCTGCGGGACTGCAAGTATCATCTGGGGGATCGCAAGTGCGGCGACGAGTCGACGATCTTCATTACCGAGGGTCAGTCGGCGGCCGGTTCGATCGTTTCCTCCCGAGATCCGAATACCCAGGCCATTTTCGTGATGACGGGGAAGCCGCAAAACGCCTACGGTCGTGGCAAGGCGGAGGTCTACAAGAACGAACTGCTCTACAATCTGATGATGGCCCTCGGTGTGGAGGACGGCATCGACGGGCTGCGCTACAACAAGGTGGTGCTGGCCACCGATGCCGATGTCGACGGCTTCCATATTCGTAATCTGCTGCTCACCTTCTTCCTCACATACTTCGAGGACCTCGTGGTGGCCGGTCACGTCTTCATCCTCGAGACGCCCCTGTTCCGCGTGCGCAACAAGAAGGACACCATCTACTGCTACTCCGATAAGCAGCGGGAGGCGGCGCAGAAGAAGGTCAAGGGGGCAGAGGTGACGCGCTTCAAGGGTCTGGGTGAGATCTCACCGAAGGAGTTCGGTCAGTTCATCGGTGAGGATATCAAGCTGGTGAAGGTGGCCATCGACAAGATGTCGGAGGTGCCCGAGACGCTGAATTTCTATATGGGGAAGAATACGCCAGAACGGCGCGAGTACATCATGGAGCACATGGTCTAGAGGCAAGGTGGGAGGGTCCGTTCGCCGTGGACCCTCCGCTTCATTCTCGCGGCGCCGTCCCGGCGCTGCTCCGACGACAGTCGCCTGACGCCACGTCCCTGTGGCGTCTGATCGGCGACTGAGAGCGCTACGGGTCCACGGCGAACGGACCCATCGAATTCTGTCTCACGACACCGCGTCGCATTGTGCTGAGAAGAACTGTCCGCTGTTTGCCGGTGGACTTGGATCCACAGGAGTGAGTCTGACTTGGCCTACATAAAAGAGCTCTACGACAAGAATTACATCGAGTACTCCTCGTATGCCATCAAGGAGCGGGCGATTCCGCATCTTGATGATGGGTTGAAGCCGGTGCAACGGCGGATCCTGCATACGCTGCATGAGGTGGACGACGAGCGCTTCCACAAGGTGGCCAATGTCGTCGGCCAGTGTATGAAGTATCACCCTCATGGAGATGCGTCGATCTTCTCGGCCCTCATCGTGCTGGCCAACAAGGATGTGGCCATCGACAAGCAGGGGAACTTCGGCAACATCTATACGGGTGATATGGCGTCGGCGGCGCGCTATATCGAGTGCCGGCTGACCCCCATGGCCCGGGAGGTCATCTTTGATCCGAAGGTGACCGAGTTTGTGGAATCGTACGATGGGCGCAACAAGG
>PBSR01000161.1 GCA_002726335.1 Gemmatimonadaceae bacterium | reverse complement strand
CGAGGTGGAACGGATGATGGCGGATACGAACCCGGAGACCATCCGGCTGGCGGCCGACTGCGGGCATCTGTTCTACGCCGGAATCGACCCGGCGGAGTTCTTTGAGCGCAACATCGACCGGATCGGCTACGTTCATTTTCGCGACGTAGAGGTCGATGTCTTTGACCGGACGATGGCGGCGGAGGCCGAGTTTCGGGAGTTCGTCGAGGCGGAGGGCTTTACCGAGGTCGGGTCCGGCGGGATCGATTTTGATGCGCTTGTGGAAGTTTTGCAGAACGGGGGCTACGAAGGGTGGGTGACCCTGACTCAGGACTACAGTTCGCGGGATGCGGCGGTGGCGGCCGGAAACAGCCTGGAATACGCAACCTCCGCACTGGGGTGCTGAGGATGGGACGGCGACTGACGCGGCGCGGATTCGCCAAAGGGCTGGTGATCGCGCCGCTGGTCCTGGCCGGCTGCGGCGAGCCGGCGGCCGGCCAGATCGAACAGGATCGCCTTCCGCTGGCCCAGGTGAACCCGTGGGGAACAAACACGTTTCTGCACCAGGACGCGGAAAGTTGGCGCAAGCGCAAGACGCTGCAGATGGTGAAGGACGCGGGGATCGGCTGGATCAAGCAGCACTTTCCGTGGGCGGATATCGAGCAATCCGGCCCGGGACAGTACATCGACCCGCTCTGGAAGACATCGACGTGGGAGAAGTACGACGAGATCGTGGACCTGGCCGAGGAGGCGGGAATCGAGATCGTGGCCCGGATTGACCGGGTGCCCGCCTGGGCTCGGCCCGAGGAATCGACCTCCACGAAGCCACCGTCGCAGCTTGAGGATTTCGGCCGCTTCATCGAAACAATCGTGGCCCGCTACCGGGGAAGGATTCGCCACTACCAGATCTGGAACGAACCGAATCTGGCCCACGAGTGGGGCGGCCGGAGGCCGGACGCCGCCGGCTACGTGGACCTGCTGCGCACGGCATTCATGGCGGCCCAGGCGGTTGATCCGGAAGTCTTGATCCTCAACGCGCCGCTGGCGGCCACCCTGGAACGGAGCGCCCGGGCGCAGGTGGAACTGGAGTTCCTGAGGGAGTTCTACGGCGCGGGCGGGGGCGACTACTTCCACATCCATTCGGCGAACGCCTTCGGGCTGGGTTTCCCGCCGGAGGACCCGCCCGATCCCGAGGTACTGAACTTCCGGCGAGTCGAACTGTCGCGGGCGATTATGGTGGCAAACGGGGACGGGGACAAACCGATCTGGTTCAACGAGTACGGCTGGAATGCCTCACCGCCCGACTTCCCGCCCCACCTGCTGGTGTGGTCGCGAGTGGACGAGGATGTGCAGGCGGAGTGGACGGTGCGTGGAGTGGAATACGCGCGGGCCAACTGGCCGTGGGCCGGGGTGTTCTGTGTCTGGTTCTTCCTGCGCCAGTACATCGATGTGGACCCGGACGAGTCGGAGTTCTATTTCCGGATGGTCGATCCTGATTTCACACCGCGGCCGGTCTACCGGGCGGTGGCCCGCGCCGCCACCGGAAAGTAGGGGCGTATCAGGCTGTCGCGGCGGTTCCGTTGGCTGATTCTAGGGATGGCCGGCCTGGCACTGGCGGTCCTGGCGACCGGGTCGCTGGTGGCCTACCGGCACTTTTTCGAGCGTGGTGTTACCTATGGCGACGCACGGCTCGAACCTATGCCCTACACCGACGCCCCGGGGATCGGCGCGAACACCTTTCTGCATCTTGAATCGGATAAAGCCGCTATCGACCGTGAACTGGCGGCGCTGAAGGCGGCGGGGATCGGAATCATCCGGCAACAGTTCCTGTGGGAGGAGATCGAGGAGCAGGCGAAGGGGGACTTCGTCAACTACCGGGACGGCGCGCCGACCTGGGCCCGGTATGACGCGATCGTGACGGCGGCGGACGCGGCCGGCATTGAAATTCTGGCGCGCCTGGAGCGACCGCCGCGCTGGGCGGTGAACGATTGGGACCCGGAACTTCCCGGCAGCCAGAGCCCGCCGGACAACCTGGACGATTTCGGGGATTTCGTAGAGGCGGTGGTTGGCCGCTACGCGGGTAAGGTTCGCTATTTCCAGATCTGGAACGAACCGAACCTGTGGGGCGAATGGGGGGAGCGGGACCCGGACGCGGCGGAGTATGCCCAGATGCTGCGAGTCGCCTACACCCGCGCGAAGGCGGCGAATCCGGAGGCGGTGATCGTGCTGGCGGGATTGGCGCCGACAACGGAGCGCGGGCCGCGCAACCTGAGCGACACGCTATTCTTGGAGCGGCTTTACGTACTGGGCGCGCAGGCGCATTTCGACGTGGCGGCTTCGATGTCCTACGGCCTGTTCACCGGCCCCCACGATGTCCGCATCGGGGAACGCTGGACGAACTTCCCGCGGGCAGTCCTCTGGCGCGAGATCATGGTCGCCTACGGGGATACGGCCAAGCCGATCTGGGCGACGGAGTACGGCTGGATGGCGCTGCCAGACGGCTGGCAGGGCAAGCCAGGAATCTGGGGGGATCACCCGGTGGAGCGCCAGAGCGAGTGGACGGTGGAGGGCATCGAGCGGGCCCGCGAGCAGTGGCCGTGGATGTCGACGATCTTCATCTGGGCCTCGCGCTGGCCGAGTGAGACTCATCCCGACGACCCGACGCCGTGGTTCCGTCTGATGGACCGGGACTTCACCCCGCGCCCGGCGCTACTGGAATTGGCGGAGTTCACGGTGGAGGGGCCGGTGGCCGGGGCCGGGATTCATCAGGACACGAATCCCGCCTATTCGTTCGAGGGGCCGTGGCCTCGCGAGCCGAGCGAACTGGCGTCGCTGGGGCTGTGGCGGACCACCGGGCAGGCCGGGGCGCGGATGACCCTTCGGTTTGAGGGGGACTCGGTTGCGCTACTGACTTACCGGGGCCCGGAGATGGGATTGGCGCGGGTGCGGATTGATGAGAACGACTCGCTGCCGGACCTGGTGCCGAAGGATCATCGCGGCCAGGCGGTAATCGATCTCTACGCGTCGGAACCGGAGCCATTGGCGCGAATTCCGCTGGCCTCGGGGCTGCCGGCGGGGATCCACGTTCTGGAGATTACGGCGGTCGGGGTCGGGTCGGAGCTGTCCGGGGGCGGAGAGGTGGTGCTGGACGCGGTGGTGGTGTCGAATCCGCGGCCGATCTGGCCCTACGTGCTGACGGCGCTCTTGTGGTTGCTCGTGGCCCTGGGAGCGGCGGCGTTCCTGCGACCGCTCTGGGATCGTCTGCCGGGGGCGGTTCGCCGGGTTCGGCTGACACCGGGGTGGCCGGGGGCGGAGATTGCCGGGGTGCCGCTGGGCGGATTGCTGGCGGCGGGCGGCGCGGCAGTTCTGCTAGCGGCGCTGCCGGACGGAGACCTCGCATCGCCGGTGACTGCGGTTCGGGCCGTGGTGCTGATCTACCTGGTGCTGCTGGCGATTGAGTCGCCAGCGGCGGTGGGCATCGTCACCGCCGGGGCGCAGTTCTTCCAGATGCTGGTGCCGCGGATCGGACCGGTGGCGTTCGGCGTGCCGGAATTGTTGCTGCTGGCGCTGGCCGGCGGGTGGGTGGTGCGGGGGAGTTACCGACGGCGTGTCGAACTGCACCGGTCGCGGTTCCTGTATCTGGGCCTGGCGTTCCTGCTGGCGGCCACCGTGGCGGCCGGGTTCGCGCCGTATACCAAGTTCGCGCTGCGCGGTCTGCGAACCGGAGTCGTGGAACCGCTGCTGCTTTTCGTTCTGCTGACCACGTATCTCGATCGCCGCCACGGGCGGCTGTTGCTGGGCTCGCTGGCGGTGGGCGGGCTAGCGGTGGCGCTGATCGCGCTTTTCGATCCGTTGTTTGATCGGGTAATCACGGTGGGCGAGCTGCCACGCCTGCGGGGTCCGTACGGATCGCCAAACAACCTGGGATTGGTGCTGGAACGGGCGCTACCGCTGGCGGTGGGGATCGCGCTGATGACCCGGCAGACGCGATTCCGGCGGCTCTGGTGGGGCGCGGCACTGGTGACGGGGGTGGTGGTGGTGGCAACGGGATCGCGCGGCTCGTGGCTGGCGGCGGCGGTGGGGATGGGGATGCTGGCGGCGCCCTGGTGGTCACGCCTGCGTCGGCGTAATCGCGTCCTGTCGCTGGCGCTGCTGGCGGCCCCGGCCATCGCGCTGGCCGGATTCCTGGGCGCGGATCGCCTCGGGACGCTGTTCCGGGCCGGCGACCAGAGCGGCGCCACGCGGGTGTGGATCTGGGATTCGGCCTGGCGAATGATCGTGGAACGGCCGTGGACCGGCATCGGACCGGACAATTTTCTCTACCGCAACACAGCATTTGTGGACCCGGCCGGATGGCGCGAGCCGAATCTGGCGCACCCGCACAACCTGTTGCTGGATACGTGGCTGAGCACCGGATTGGTGGGCGGGCTGGCGCTGGCGCTGACCGTGGGGCTGTTCTTCCTGGTGCTGCATCGCGCCTACCGCCGGCCGGCGGTAGGGACGGATGGGCCGCTGCTAATAGGAGCGGCGGCGGCGATGGCGGCGGCGCTGGTCCACGGGATGGTGGACAATTTCTATTTCCTGCCGGAACTGGCCGGGATCTTCTGGGTGTTGATCGCCTACGCGGCGCTGCATTTGACGGAGGGCCGGCCGGGGCGATCGATACCTGAGTTAGGGCTCCAGGTAGTCGGCGGCGCGCACTATCCAGGCGGCAAAGTGGCGCAACGAGCGGGCAGTCTTCCAGTCGGACCCGAGGTCGACGGGGGCGCCGGGGACGGGGATACGGATGGAGCGGCGCAATTCAGCACCAAGGCGTGAGTAAGCGCGTTTGAGGCCGGCGGGCTCGCGCTGACGCTCGATTTCCAGGCGGTGCGACTTGAGGCCGTTGCCATCGAGCAGTTTGCGGCTGGAATTGAGGAGCTTGCGCCCGGCGCGAATCGCGATCGGCAGCCGGCCAGTCCCGTCGTCAAAACGCAGGTCGCCGGCGAGTTCGAGGAGCCGCAGACGGTGGCGTCCAGAACGGGACTTCGCCATTGACTCGAGGCGGGTTTCGTTGGGGACCATGTCGAGCAGGAAGGCCTCGTGATGGCTTGCGGTGCGCGGCCGCTCCTTCGGAGGCTGGAGAGCGTGGCGGTAGAGGTAAGACTCGGCAGCGGCGCGGTACAGGCGCTGCCCGGAACTGACCAGGTTGCGATGGGGCCGCCCGGCGCCCCGATGCTGGAACAATAGATCGACGGCGCTGCCTTCGTGGACGACGTTGGAGCGGGTGTCGTAGAACTGGCGGACCCAGTCGGCCAGCAGGCCGCTGACACCGAACAGTTCTTCGAGGCTGTCGAGGATTTGGCGACGCTTACCGGCAGCGTCACCGACCTCAAAAAGAACCTCGAACGCAGTGGCCAGGTTGACTATCGCCATGCGCTCCTCGTGGTGCGGCTCGACCCCGAAGCTGCGCCCGTACCAGAACATCGACAGGAGGAGGCGATCGAGCACCTGGCGGCGATCGGCCCCGGGCCAGTGGCGGTCGTGGAGTAGCCGGTAGGCGAGGTCCTCATGGTGGATGCGCTCATAGTGCGACACCAGGTCGGGGACGCCGGGATAGAAGCGCTGCCGGCCGGGCTCCGCGTCGGCGTATTCCTTCATGTTGGTGGTGGCAGTGAAGCCTTCTTCGCCCGGCTCGAACATCCAGAGGCGGAGGAAATTGCCATCGAGCGAGGTGGCCGGGTGATCGGGATCGAAGAGCAGGAAGCCGAGGGCGGCGATGAGCCGATCCATCTCATCGACGAAGACGTCTTCGGCGCCGGCATCAACCTCGGCCTCGAAGTAGGTGGCCCGGTGGATGGGTTCGCCGTCGCCGTCGAAGAACATGCTGAGGATGGATGCAACGCGGGCGGGCTTGCCGGACTCGCCGGCGGGGGTGGCGGGACGCAATTCGAATCCGAGCAGGGTGCGCGGCGCGGGGATCGCGAGGTAGGGAAACAGCCCGGTGAGGCGGCGGACGGACGGGTTATTTGCCAATGCAGAACCGTTCGAAGATGTTGGCTAGGAGATCGGCGGTGGCGTCTTCGCCGGTCACTTCGCCGAGGACCCGGACGGCGCCGTGGAGACCGATGGCGATGAAGTCGGCCGGGAGGCCGTCCGCGACGGCGGTGGCCGAGCCCTCTAGGTGGGTGCGGGCGGCGCGCAGGGCCTCCTGGTGGCGCTCGTTGGTGACCAAGGGCAACTCGTTGGCCCGAATGCCGCCGGCGCCGATGAGTTCCAGCAAGGCGGAGCGGAGGGGGGCGACGCCGGCATCGTTGAGGGCGCAGGTTGGAACGGCCGTCCCACCGATGCCGAGAGCGGCGAGATCGCGGTGGCCGGTCTGCTCCGGGAGGTCCGATTTGTTCAGCACAGTCAGGACCGGCAGCCCGTACTCCCGCACGATGCCGACGACGGCGTTATCGGCATCATCGAGCTCGCGCCCCGCGTCGAAAACAAGTAGTGCGACATCGGCCTCGGCCAGGGCCCGCCGGCTCCGGGCGATGCCCTCGGATTCGACGGAATCGACAGTCCCGCGAATCCCGGCAGTATCGACCACGGCGACCGGGACGCCCTCTAGATCGAATTGCTCTTCCAGCGTGTCGCGGGTGGTGCCGGGGATGTCGGTGACGATGGCGCGGTCGGAGCGCAGCAGGGCGTTGAGCAGGCTGGATTTGCCGACGTTGGGACTGCCGACGATAGCCAAGCGGACCCCGGTGCGCAGGAGGCGGCCGCACTCGACCTGGTCGAGGATGCGGTCGAGCAGCAGGCGGATGGCGGACAGGTCGTCGGCGGCCTGTCGCCGGTCGACCGGCGGGACATCGTCCTCGGAGAAATCGATTTCGGCCTCGAGCCGGGCCAGGAGCCCGAGGCACTGCGCCCGGGCGGCGGCAACTTCACCGGAGAGCCGGCCCCCGAGCTGCTCGCGGGCGGCCTTGAGCGACAGATCGGTCGGAGCGGCGACCATGTCGGCGACGGCCTCCGCCTGCACCAGATCGATGCGCCCGTTCAGGAATGCACGCAGGGTGAACTCGCCGGGCTCAGCGAGCCGCGCCCCGGCGGCCAAGACGGCGTCGAGGGTGGCGCGGACGGCGGCGATGCCGCCGTGGCAGCTGATCTCCACCACGTCCTCGGTGGTATAGGAGCGCGGCGCGGCCATGTAGGTGACCAGGGCCTGGTCGAAGAGCGAGCCGTCGTAAGGATCGCGCAGCGATACCAGGGTGGTGACGCGATCGCGAAGCTCTATCTCTGAGCCGCTGCTGACGATCTGGCCGGCGACGGCCAGGGCGGCGGGTCCGGAAACTCTGATGACCCCGATGCCGGCTGGCCCCAGGGCGGTGGCAATGGCGGCGATCGTGTCGGGGGCAGTCATAGTCGCCATCCTGAGCCGCGACGCCGTCAGCTAGTCCGTGTAGGCGGCGGTCGGGATGGCCTGCTGGTCTCCGCGAGCGTCGGCGAGGGCGCGATCGTACTCCCAGCGCAGAACCCAGGGTTTGGTGTGGATACGGACGTGATCCCAGGGCAAGACTTCGTCTTCGGGGCGCAGGCGATGGATGAACCAGTCGAGGTCAACGCCGGTCTCGCGACAGGCCTGTTTCCAGATTTCCGGCTCATGCCATTCGTCCCAAGAGTCAAGTTTAGCGCCCAATTCCCAGGCGCGTTTGACCGCTCGCCCGACGCGCCGATCGCCCAGTGACAGCAACGCCTCAATGCTACTGTGCTCGGGATCGTTCCAGTTGAGCTTGATGGCCCGGTCGCGCAGCCCGCGCTTGAGGACATCCTGCTTGGCGATGATCTCGTCAATGCCGGCCTGGGGGAACCACTGGAACGGGGTGTGGGGCTTGGGGACGAAGGTCGAGACGCCGACTCGCAGACGGGCGCGGCCACCGCGATGCCGCCGGCCGACCTGGAGGACTTTGTTGGCCAGGTGGACAATGCCCTCGACATCAGCCATCTCTTCGGTGGGCAGGCCGATCATAAAATACAGCTTGAGGGCCTGCCAGCCGCTGGAAAAAGCCAGTTCCGCGGTACGCAGCAAGTCCTCTTCGGAAATGCCTTTGTGGATCACTTCGCGCAGGCGTTCGGTGGCGGCCTCGGGGGCGAAGGTGAGGCTGCCGCGACGCGACTCGCACAGAGCCTCGGCGAGCTTGACGTTGAAGGCGTCGACCCGGGTAGAGGGGATGTTCACCCTGAGGTGCGGGTTGTCGGCGTCGCGCCGGACCGCGCCGATGAGGTCATCAACGTCGCGGTAGTCGGCGGCGCTCAAGGACAGCAGGGTCAGGTCGCGGTGGCCGGTGGCCGCAAGCGCCGAATCGGCCAGGCGGCGCACGTTCTCGGGACTGCGGGTGCGGACGGGACGGTCGACGAAACCGGCCTGGCAGAAGCGACACCCGCGGGCACAGCCACGGTGGATTTCGACCGAGGCACGATCGAAGACGGTCTCGGTGGAGGCGACAAGGGGGTTGAGTGGGCGGACGTGGTGGTCGATGTCGACATGCAGTCGGCGGATCTCCGGGGGGGCGGCGGGGTCGCGTGATGCAATCCCGGCGTAGGAGTAGTCCGGGCGGTAGGCCGGCTGGTAGAAGGCCGGCACGTACACGCCTTCGCGGGGGGCGGCGGACTTGAGGAACGCGGGTCGCCAGTCGGGGGATGCTGACCGCAAATCGCGGAGTTCGGCCAGCAACGCGGGCAGGATCTCTTCGCCTTCGCCAATCACGATGAGGTCGTAGAAGTCGGCGAGTGGCTCCGGGTTAACCAGCGACGCCCCGCCGCCGATCACGATCGGGTCGTCGGCACCACGCTCGGCGGCGAGCACGGGAATGCCGCCGAGATCGAGCATCTCGAGGATGTTGCTGGCGCCGAGTTCGTAGGGGATCGAAAAGCCGACGGCGTCGAAGTCGCGCAGCGGGCGCCGGCTTTCGAGTCCGAAGAGGTGATTCCCGGTCTCGCGCAGGACTTTGGCCATGTCCGGCCAGGGGGTGAAGGCGCGGTCGCAAAGGGCGTCGGGCATTTCGTTGACGATTTCGCACAGGATTTGAATGCCGAGGTTGGACATGCCGATCTCATAGGTGTCCGGAAATGCCAGGCAGAGACGGACGGCGACGGCATCCCAATCCTTGTTGCAGCTATTCCACTCGCCGCCGGCATAGTGGGCGGGACTGTTCACGCGCGCCAGGAGGGCGTCTACGTTGATGGGTTGATTCTGGGCCATGGGTTGAAATGTATCCGGAGAAGCCAATGTCGAAGAGGCTCCCAAGAATAGCAACGGCCGACCCGGGAGCCGCCCTACGAATTGCCGGGAAGGGTCCGGGTGCCTAGCATCGGGCGTCGTCCCGGCATTGAAATAGGTGGGTGAGTATGCGAGCAGTCCAGGCAGGCCTGGTTGAGCCCCGCAAGTTTGAGTTGATCGAGACCGATCTGTCGCCGGGCCCGGGGGAGGTGCTAATCGAGATCGCCGCCTGCGGCATCTGCAGCTCGGAAATACCCCGCTATACGGGGGAAGAGATGAGCGATCCGCCGGTGTTCCTGGGGCATGAACCAAGCGGGGTGGTGGTGGAAGTGGGCGGTGGGGTGAGCGAGTTCGAGGAGGGCGATCGGGTGACGGGGGCGATCTCGGCGGGGTTCGCGACCCACTCGGTGGCTCCGATGGAGGGCCTGCTGGCGGTGCCGGACGGGGTGGATCTGCTGCACGCCATCGGGGAGCCGCTGATGTGCATCAGCAATATCGCCCGCGCGGCGGCGCCGAAGTTTGGCGATCACGTGGCGGTGGTGGGCTGCGGCCAGATGGGGCTGCTGACGATCGCGGCGCTGAAGCAGGTGGGGCTGGGATCGTTGATCGCGGTGGATCGGATCGGCAGGCGGCTGGACTTGGCGCTGCAAATCGGCGCCACCCACGCGGTTGGCGCCGACGGCCAGGACCCGGTGGTGGCGGTGGCCGCGATCGCGCCCGGCGGAGCGGATGTGGTGGTGGAACTGACGGGGAAACCGGGAGGGCTGGAACTTTAAGCCGAGTTGATTCGGATGGGCCAGGTGACGTTGGTGACGGCCGGTCTTCACCAAACGCACGATGCGTATTACTTGCGACAGTTCGCGTTCAAAGGCCTGGTGGCGTATCAAGCGCGCCCGCACTATTCGCCAGATGTGATGGCCGACTATGCGCGGGCGCTGGCGGCGCTGGCGGCGCTGGCGCGCGGGGCCGTTCCGATGGACCTGGTCGTGACGGAGCAATTTCCGCTGGATCGGATCGCGGACGGTTTCGAGGCGCTGATCTCGCACCGCGAAGGTTTCTTGAAGGGGATCGTGGTCCCGGGCAAATAGGTGCCCCCCGACGATGGTTTTGGAGGGCGGTTTAGGTACCTGATATGCTCGATTCCTAAGTGACTTAGTTATGAATTGCACCGGGGGGATTGAGCATTTGTTACGAATCAGTGCCCGCGCTCGCTATGGCGTGCTTGCGTTGGTGGACCTAGGGCAGCACGCCACCGAATCGTTTGTACGTGCGCAGGACATCGCCGAGCGCAAAGATGTCCCGCCAAAGTTTCTGGGGCAGATTCTCGCGGCACTGGTGCAGGCGGGGGCGGTTACCGGCCGTCGGGGCGCAAGCGGAGGCTATCGGCTGACCCAGGCGCCGGCTTCGCTGACGATGAACCGGGTGCTGCAAATCCTGGGCGCGAAACAGCCGTCGGACCGCTGCATCTATGGAGTGGAACGGGCGACCTGCACGCTCCCGCAACGACTGGACAAATGTGATGGCATCGGCCCGGCCGAATCCGCCGCGACCGAGCGGTTGGTCAACACATCGCTGGCGGACCTTTGCAGCGGCTACGGCGGCGGGGAAGCGGCTTACCAGATCTAGCACTATCGAGGCCGCCGCTTGATGTCTGGAACCGACCCGCCGGCAACCGGACGTTTGCCGTAGAAGCTCGACCGGAGTCAAGGTATCCTTGTCCGCTCGGCGCTAGGTAATCGGCGTCAAACCGGGCCAACTCAGGGGAAGCTTGGGCTTCCTGGCAGCTCCGTGGGCCCGCCCAAATCGATGACAAGCGCGAGGTACCTAATGCAACTGACCGGACCTAACGAGCCGATGAAACGCGTCTATCTGACGGCATTGGCAACGATCGTGGTCACGCTGATTCTCATCACCCTGGGGGGCTACGTGCGACAGAGCGACGCGGGCCTGGCGTGCCCGGATTGGCCGCTGTGCCACGGACAGGTCGGCCCTCCGCTGGACAAAGAGGGGACCCTGATTGAGTTTTCTCACCGGGTTGTGGGACTGATCGTGTCGCTGCTGGCGCTAGCCGTGGGGTTGCTGGCGATCCGGTACCGGCGGGAGTCGAGTTTCATCCTGCGGGCGGCGATCATCTCCGGGTTCCTGATCGTAGGTCAGGTGCTGCTGGGAGCGGCGGTGGTGTTGGTCGAGTTGCAGCCGTTTCTGATCATGGGTCACCTGGCGCTAGCGCTAACCTTCTTGGCGATGATCATCGTTATCGGGCTAGCGGCCCGGAGTAGGATCCGGTCCTTCGCCGCCGATCCGCTCGCCATCACCGCCGGAGAGAAGCGTTTGCTGGTCGCGACCCTCGCGAGCCTGGGAGCGCTGCTCCTGGTGGGGGCGTTTGCGGGCGGCGGCGGAGCGGCGATGGGCTGCAGCGGCTGGCCGCTGTGCAACAACCAGCTGATCCCGACGGGCGATTTCGCAGGTATGTGGCAGGTGTGGATCATCTACGTGCACCGGCTTCTGACTATTTTGACGGCGGCGCTGGCGCTCATGCTGGGCTGGCGCTGGCGACACCATAAGGTCCCGGCGTTGCGGACAAACGCCCGCCTGGCGGCAAACTGGATGATCTTGCAAATAGGTCTAGGGGCGCTGAATCCGCTGTTCCTCATTCCTCCTGCGGTGGCGGTGGCGCACCT
>PBSR01000160.1 GCA_002726335.1 Gemmatimonadaceae bacterium | reverse complement strand
TGCGCCATGACCCGCGTCCGCTCTTCAACCTGGCCATTTTCGGCCAGCTGTTTGAAGAATCCCAGGCTGGTCTTGAGGTCGGACAATGCGTCCTGGTAGCGCTCCTCCGCCTCGACATCCTTCTTCTCTGAGCGCAGGTAGCTGGAACGCTGAAGCTTTTCCAGGCCCAGCTTGTTATAGGTGTTGCCGAGTTGATAGGTAGCCGCCACCCGTACCGGCAGGATGAACTCGTCCACCGCCACCTGGACCTCTTCAACGTTGATCATCACGTTGCTTTCGGTCTCCAGAATCACCTGGTAGCGCTCGGCCGCCTTCTCGTAGTCAGCCAGGGCATAGAGCTTCTGGCCTTCCTCAAACCGATCCTGTAGCTCCACCGGCGAGAAGAACCGCGTACTCAGGGACATGGCAGTCCCCAGGATCGCGATGGTCAGTAGCTTGGCCAGAATCATGGCGCTCAGAACCCGGCGACGATGTCGAAGAAGAGGCGCGAGTTGTCAAAGCTGTCGGCAGCTCTGGTCTCGTCGTCGAATTTACGGTCGGTCTGGATGAAGCCGAACTGGGACGACACGTTGTAGCCATAGTGGTCGGAACGGTTCGTCATCATCAGCACCAGCGTCCACTCCTTGAAGCCATCCCGCTCGTCGACGCGATCGATGTGTCGATGACGCCAGAACGGAAACCCCTGGAACCCCAGCTGCAGATTCGACTTGGGCGTCAGATCGTAGCGTGTGCGGATCAGGGGGGCCCAGGTCGACGTGGAACGAACCAGGCCGTCACCGGTGGCCCGGTCCAGGGCGTCGGAGTGCTCCCGCAGCAGCAGATGCTTGAACATGGGACGGATCGTCAGGTTGCCCGCATTCACGGTGTAGTCAACTCGGTTCACCATGGTGAACTGTGACTGGATGCCGGCTTCCTGCACGAAACCGTCATCAAACTCGTCGTCCCTCTGCGAATTGCGCACCCAGAGCACGTTGTTGACGAGGTTGAGGTTGGTAATCTGCTTGAACCGCGACTCCATGAACAGGGTGTTGACGACGCTGTTGCGCATGGTCAGGGCATCGTCCTGGGGCGGCAGCAACTGGCTGTTGAGGTCCCGCGCCTCGATCTGCAGACCCGTCAGATACGGGTAAGGACTGGGGATCCGCTCGCGGAAGCCGACCTCTCGCCAGATGTATACCGGATCGCGGATGCTGTCTTCCACCCACTTGATATCGTCGTTGATCCGAACCCGGCCCAGGTAGGGTGATACGAAGTTGTGCTCGTACCGCACGTAGTAGGCGTTGGACTCGTTGCCGCCGGCCGGTTCCTTCATGCGATACAGGCCCGCGGTGATCCACTTGCCCCAGCGACCCAGTCCCTTGCGCGTGCCCAGCAGGTGGACACCCTCGCGGTCGCGGGCATAGGGATAGTCCGGACGGGCGTCGTTCTCGCGGAAGTCGACGACACCGTTGTTGTTGAAGTCGACACCGTAGATGAAGTCCGGCGGATCAGCATCGTAGAACAGGATCGGTTCGGTCCAGTCGGGTATGCCGTTGATGTTCTGATCGCTGTCGGGTACCAGATCCAGGTTCTCGTCCAGACCGGGGAAGATGCCGGAGTCCGTTTTCTCGGCGCTCGGCCTCTCGTTCTGCATCTCGTCCGGCCACTGATCGTTGTCGTCGTTGTCCGTCATGACGAACATTTCCTGCATCTGGGGGCAGGTGATGCAGTCGTCGGTGAAGAAGGGTACACCGCCACGGATGCTGTCATAGTTGCCGCTGAAGTCGGGATCCAGACTGAAGATCTCAGCTCCGAGCTGCACCGGACCAAGCTCCTTATCCGCTGTCAGGAAGTAGCCCCAACTGCGTTTGTCGAAGCGGTCGCCGCCATTGCTGCCCACGGGAAAAATGTAGTACTGAGGATTGGTGACGATCTCACCCTTGACGTTGAGACCCTTCAGTTCGAGATCCCAGTCGAGTCCCCACAAAGCCTGCCCCGTGGGAATGCCATAGTCGAAACTGACCACTGACCTGCCCTTGCTGTTGCCCTCGGCGCGGAGCACGGTGTAGGCTGCCCGGCTCGGGTCTTCCAGGTCCCACTGGAACTGCAGGAACGGGTTGACCTGCGAGATGGTCTGATCCGGCTGCACCGGCCAGTTGCGGAAGGACTCGGGGTGGTCCTGCGTGACTTCGTCGATGGACAGCAGGGCGTCGTCGCCCTTCAGACCGGTATAGGGGTTCACGTATTTCGAACCACCAGGTGCGTAGGCGTCGTCGCCGTCGGCCAGTTTGCTGACGTTCTTCTCGTGGGCGCGCTGATTGAAGTAGAGATGGCGTTGACGCACCTTGATGCGGTAGTCACCCTCGATGTCCGCCATGAAACGCACGGAATGAAGTGAAAGCCCCGTGACGGCGTCAGGATCGGCGGCATAATCTGCGTCGGCGGCCAGCGTACTCAGCGGCATCCTGAACTCGAAGATCACCTGATCCACGGGTCCCGAGACCTCGACCCCGTCGACTCGGCCGGCCACGGGGTCGACCATCTTCAGAGTCGGGTCGTACTCGGCATCCCCTTCGAAACTCGTCAGTCGTACCGGCTGCCCTCCCGATTCGCCGGTGATAACGATGTCGACGTCGTAAATCCGCGCCGAGATGCCGACGTCCTGGGGAGAATCGTCCTCGATGATGACCTCGATGAAGGACGGCGGCAGCATGCTGTACGGGGTGTCGCCCCTGAAGAAATCGCCCTCGACATCGAAGGTGTTGGCCATGTGCTGATTGAAGTAGGTGGCTCCGAGGCGCAGGACGTTGCCCAGCTTGGTTTCCCAGTGTCCGCCGAAGAGCAGCACGGGAGAACGTTCGGTGGTGGCCCGGAACGTGGAGAACTTGGCGGTGTTCAGCTGGTCACCGCCCTGGCTCAGCATCAGCGTGAAGCGGTTATCGGAGGAGGCCCCGTCGAACAGGATGCCGAAGAACCGGGGGTCGTGAAAGGTGAGGTCGGTGAACTTGGCACGGATGTCTTCCCCCAGCGTCAGCCGGTAGTTCCAGCCTCGATAGGAGTCGTTGAGCATGACCAGGTTGGCGAACCAGCCCAGGTACTGGGCCGTCCGGGTGTCGATGTCGCTGACACCTGGCCGGGAGAACTCCCAGTTGAAGACGTTGAAGCCGCGCGACAGGAAGTTGCCCAGTCGGTCGTACCGGTTGCGGGCGTTGATCACCGCCGGGTACGGGTCGTATTCCTTGCGGCCATAGTTCAGGTACGGCTCCGGATGGCCGAGGTTCAAGAAGTCTCGGTTGCGCATGAAGGTCTGTGCCTCGACCCCGGTTCCCAGCAGCATGCAGCCCAGAAGCCCCAGCAGGCCTGTACGCACCAGACGTTGTCTCGCAACTCTCATGACAGTGTCCTCATCGAGTGGTTTCGCGTCGTGCCGCGATTCATCGCCACAGGTACTTCAGGCTGAATCGATGCATGCCCCCCAGGGCGGAGACACGCAAGGGATATGTGTACGCGTAGTCGAAGTGCCATTGCTTCCAGTCCTGTCCGATACCCACGTTGACTTTTTCGCCTGCCCATCCAGGCCCTGCCGCGCTGCCGCCCAGTCGAAACCGGGCACCAGCCAGGCTGATCACTCCCGTCTCGTAGCCGCCGCGCACCTCGGTTCTGCCGTCTCGTCGCTCCACATCCACCAGGACCTGTCGGCCCTCGAGCATCAGCGAACTGGCGACGACGAGCCCCCGGGATGTCCGGCCCGCTGCCTGACCTCCGGCAGCGGTATTGGCGCGGTTGAGATCCTTCAGCAGGATGCCCAGCCGCAGGGAAGCCCGGGGGTGGATGTATCCCACATCATAGGTCCCACCCATATCCACGCTCCACGTTCTGCGGGACAGATCCTCTGCCTCCCAGGCGCTGGAACGCACCACCCCACCGAGTGCTACTCGCGGATGCAACTGCTGACCGAACCCCAGGGCGGCGACTTCTTCGCTCCAGCCGTTGGCGCTCAGAAACGAAACGCCCACCTGAAGTGCACCGGATCGGATCGGCCCCGCGAAGGCCAGTCCGTGAGCGCTCACCGATTCGCTCAACCCCGGATGGAGCAGAGCGTGCGTCGTGCCGCCCTGCCATTGCTGCAGGCGCGCATTGCCGGCCGGGTTGTGCCAGACGACATCGTCCGAGTTCACCCCGGCGGCGAAAGCGCCGCCCAGTGCCGTGCTGCGGGCGCCGACGCCCGTGACCTCGAAGGCAGCACTCACCGGAATGGCGACGGCTAGCACATATGCCGGCCACAGGCATCTAGTACGCCACCACAAGGGTGCCTCTGCGTGCGGCACTGCTCTCGCTCACGCCGACCTCATATAGATACAGGCCCGGTGCGACGACCTTCCCCTGCCCGTCCCGACCATCCCAATCGAAGCGATACAACCTGGCGCGACCGGATTGCCGCAGCCGCCGTACCTGCCCACCATCCAGGGTGAAGATCTTCAGGCTGATCTCCCTGCCCGCCTCGATGTTGCTCACGACCACCTGCAGCCCCAGGCTTTCGCCCGAAAAAGGAGAAAAGGGCTGCGGGCTGACCTCGACGGTGCTCAACAGATTGAGGGGTTTGCCGCTGGCCAGTACGGTCCAGGCACCGGGGGAGAGCTCCCGTCCACGCTGCCAGTTGATATAGCCGTCGGCCTCATCCTGCTGCCGGCTTCCCGCCTCGATGGTCACGGCGGTCAGGTCCTGCAGGAACAGGGCTTGCCCGATGATCTCGATCACGGCGGAGGTTCCGATCCGTTCCTCGGGGGCCAGTTCGATGAGAGTCTCAGCTGACTCGGTCAATTCTGAGAACCTAAACCCTCGGCTCAGCGTGGGATCGAGTTCCAAGCTCCGGCCATCGATACGCACCTGCTCCACATCAAAAGCCGCACCTTGCAGGCGCACGAGGTCGACGCCGTAGTCGTCGGCGCCGACGTCGGTCTGGATCTGGTACCCCAGACGCGCCGGCACCCCCTTGCGGATGGGGTCCTCTGAGAGCACCGCTCCGGCCAGGTCGGATGCCACCAGAGTCGGATCGTACTCGACCTCGATCCTCTGCAACACCGGGGTTACATGGGGCGCTTCGTTCTGCAGCAGAGCGCGATACTCGATCCGCTCCACGGGTTCCTCGCCCTCGAACAGGAACCCGGACTCGGTGTGGTGGGCCACGTCGCTCCACTCGAGACCGACCCCGTCATCCGACGTGCCCCGAACCTGCAGCTCGACTTCCGTCTGTTCGGCGGACTCGAACCCCCAGCGTACACGTCCCACATTCACCGGTGTCTCCGGTGAGAAACCATCTTCGATGAAACCCTCGTTGGTGTATCCCTGCCCGTAGACCTCGATATCGCCGATGGCGACCCAGTTGCTGCGATCCTGACGGATCACTGTCAGGCGCACGAACCGTCCGACCCGCGGGACCGGGGCGCCGGACTCGTCGAACTCAACCCACGTCGAATCCTGTCGCGTGTCCACGTTCAGTCTGAAATTCTCGGACTCTTCGGACAGCAGCTGCCAGACCTGCGTCCGCGGAGAAGTCTCCAGTCGATAGCCGCGCACGAAGTATTCGCCCTGGGCCAACGCGGTCTCGCCGGCGAGGAGGCGAACCCGGTTGATCGCCCGGGCGACCCCGAGATCGACGGTGAACTCCTGGCCGAACACATTGGGCGTACCGGAGATCCACTCGCTCCGCACCAGGGCGATGCTGCCGTCCGCCAGAGGCACGCGCTTGCCAAACTGATCGACCACCGACCTTCCCAGGGCCAGGTTTTCCTCGCCCGTCAGACTCGCAAGGATCACCAGACTGTCAGGATGAACCTGCACATCCTGCACGACGCCCCCGGAGAACGCTGCCGCGTCAGACACGACCCACGTCCTCAGATCGGCGGTAGCAGGCGTGATGCCCAGCCACAGGAGTGTAGACAGAAGCTTCCATCGCACTGTCAGAACAGGAGTTTCCGGGTCAGACTGGATACCACGGCAATGGCCATGGCCTCTTCCAGTTCCCGCGAATTGAACGTCATGACCACACCGACCTTCAGCGGCGATTTGCTGCTGATCTGCCCGGTGCTGAGGTCCTCTACCTGCACCTCTACTTCGACACTCTCGGCGTTCTGCGAAAACACCTTGCGCACTCGCTGAGAATGGACCCGCGCGGTTCCTGTGATCTGCAGGTGCGCATCCTCCCGCGTTGAGACCAGTTCAAAGGGATTGTCGATCTCACGGACGCTGTCTTCATCCAGCTCTTCGAGGCGCACGACTTGAGAGAACACTCGCACGCGGTCCCGTCGCAGTTCGCGCAGGACGGCCCCGGAGAGATCCTCGATGCGCGAGGGGCGCGAGATCGTGGTCAGGGGCGAGCCCTTGCTGGCCAGCGCGTTGGTGACGTACGACTCGCCTCCCTGCGAAGCGGCGGCGTCGGCCGCCCTGGGATCGACGATGGCGGCCTTGCTCTCTACCGGAAACTCCCTGATATAGATCTTGATGGGAGCCGTCATGGGGTTCGGCAGGCTGGTATCCTTGAGCAGCTCGTACTTCAGAGTGATGCAGCCGCTGGCTACGAAGGCTACCAGCAACATCGCCAGCCGTTGCGTCCGTGGCGTTCCCATCAGCTCTGCTTCTCCGGCACGGGGCGTACGCCGTGATCCACGATGAACTCGAACTTGAGATCGACAAACTCCGTGGGATTGCCGTAGCCCACTTCGAAACGATCGAAAGCGAGGATGAAGCTGGCCACATCCAGCGTGATCGTCTGCGTCTCCATGGGCAGCGCCGGGAAGTTGATTATGCCACTGTACCGCCCTCCCTTGCGGACAGGCTTCTCGCGCTTGTACTCACTCCGCTCAAAAATCGGATTGCGGTCCAGTGCTTTGTGATATTGAGTGTTGCCGTCTTCGCTACTCCACTTCAGATAGGCGTAGCTGTAGTACTCGCCCTTCTCGTGCCACTGGCCAACCCCCTGCCTGCAGAGATACTTCTCACCACCGTCGGTACGAAGTGCCACCTGTGTTGGATCGAACTCGACCCGCTCCCGGGTACGGTTGATCACCGTCACCTCGAAGGTGGTCCACAGCGGCGGCGTGTAGTCGAACCCTTTGACGTCCGTGCCGGTGAGCGTGTACGGGCTGTAGCGCGGGTCGTACGCCGCGTCG
>PBSR01000159.1 GCA_002726335.1 Gemmatimonadaceae bacterium | reverse complement strand
CGCCGCCGCCGCCGCCGCGAGTCCGTTCCATATCCGAACGTCCTGGGGGCTCTCCCGGGCGGCAAGGCGGAAGGAAGCCAATGCCTGTTCCCGACGCCCGACGACGTGGCAGGCCGTGGCCAGCGCCGCGTGAAGCCCGGGGACGTAGGTCCCGGCCGCTACCGCCGTCTCATACACCGTGACCGCTTCCTCCCACTCGCCTGCTCTGGCTAACAGGTTTCCCAGATCGAACCCGACCTCGGCACGTCCCGGATAGCGGTCCAGAACCCGTCGGTAGGCATCCTGGGATGTCACGCCCTCATCCTCGAGGTCGAGCAACATCAGATTCACCGCCGCTCCTTCATAATCCGGGTCCGCGCCCAGGGCTCGATGCAGCCAGCCTCTCCCCGCCTCCCGCTCACCCTCTTCTACCCGAAGCAACCCCAGGTTGTTGGCCGCCGCTGCGGACGCGGGATCCAACTCCAGCACTCGCTCGTACAGGTGTTGCGCCGAGTCGGCTGCGCCCTGTATCTGCAGCAGACGCCCCCGATGCAGAATTGCGTCCACGTCCAGCCTGTTGCGCTCGAGCGCCGCAGTCAGAGCCAGCTCGGCGGCCTCTACATCACCGGTAGCCAGCGCCAGACGTCCCAGATTCGTCAGCGGTCCGGAGAAGACCGACGACAGCCGAACCGACTCGCCATAGGCTGACCGCGCCTCCTCGGGACGGGCTGACTCTTCGAGCAGCAGCCCCAGGTTGTTCCAGGCGCGGGCGTGGCCAGGATGCAGGTGGAGGGCACGGCGGTAGGCCGACTCGGCCGAATCCCGTCGGCCATCCGCATGGTATGCCAGCGCCAGATTGCTCCATGAGCGGAAAGAGTTCGGAGCCTTCTTTGCGGCTGAGGTCCACAGGGTTAACTCATTCTGCCACAATTGATTCTGCAGGATCGTCAGGCATCCCAATACGGCACAGATTGCTACGGGCAGAAGCCTCGGCAGCGACCGCGTCAGCCGTGGCGAGTTGACGGCGAGGGCGAACCCGGCCAGCGGCAGGTAGAGTCGGTGCTCGTTGATGAGGACGTTCAGAGGTACGAGGAAGGGTACTCCGAGGGCGGCGATGAACCACAACGAACCAAGCCCGAATCTCGACACTTGTCCCCGGAGCGCCGACCGGTACAGCCAGAGCCCGCTGGCAAGAACGAGACCGGCAAGCAGCACCGGTGGGTCCCAGAATCCACCGGAGACAGCGAAATCATGTTCCACGCTCAGCCCCAGGGGAACCACTGTCAGTTGCATGTAGTAGACGAGGGCTTTGGTCTGCGTCCAGATCTGCTCCGCGTATGGGCGGACATCCTGCGACAGCGAGCGTGGCAGGAAACCCTCGACGCTGACCAGCGTTACGTAGAGGAAGGTGATGCCAACGTGTGGCAGCAACTCTCGCCAGCGCCGCTGACCTGCAGCCTGTCGCCACTGCAGCAGCGCCGCCACGGGCAGCAGGGCGACGGCTGCTGATTTGGTCAACAGCGCCGCACCATAGAGGAACACACTCCAGCCGATCCGGCGAGTCTGCAACAGCACGAGTGCCCACAGGACAAGGGCCATACACATGGTCTCGGAACGGCTGCTCAGGTAGTTGACCGCCTGTGAATGCACAGGGTGCACGGCGAACAGTAGCGCCGCCGCCAGGGCCACGCCTGCCGGTACCAGATGCCGGAACAACGCCAGCACGGCGGCAGCGGCCAGCCCGTGCAGCAGGATGCTGACAAGGTGCCAGCTCCAGGCGTCGTATCCCGTCAGCGCGTAGTTCAGGGCGAACGTCGTCTGCAACAGAGGCCGGTACATCGCCATGTCGGGCTCGGCGGAGAAGGTCGCCGAGTCGAGGAAGAACCCGGGAATCGCCGACAGCTGGCGCAGATGTGTATTGCGTACCAGCGCATGTTCGTCGTCGTAGTGAAAGCCGCCGCCCAGGCCGTTGAGATGAGGCACGACAGCGACAGCCAGAACGAGAAGCCACGCCCAACGGCTGGTCTCGATCCGCAAACTCACGGTGTGTCGCCCAATTCTGCGAGTCGCTGCCGGACACTGCGGAAGCCGGGTTGCAGTCCTTCGACAGAGCCATAGGCCTCGATGGCAGTGCGATGCCAGCGCGCCGCGGCCCGGTGGTCATCCGACCGCGTCTCCTGCCAACGCCGGAAGCTGATCTCTCCCAGGTTGTAGAGCGGCGCCGGATCCTCGGGACTGAGATCGGCCGCCTCGCCGAACGCATCGATGGCCGCCCCCCAACGTCCGCGGGTGGCTTCGGCCAGGCCCAGATCCTGCCAGTTCCTGGTGGACACCCACCTCCCCCAGTTCGATCCCGCGCCGCAGAACATCGGCCGCACGAGGATTCCCCACGTTAAGCAGCAGTCGGCCATATCCTTCATGGGCCAGCGCCGACTCAGGCTCTAGACGGAGGATCTCCTCATACTGCCGGCCGGCTTCTTTCCGCCTGCCCTGAGCGGCGGCAACGGCAGCCAGATTCAGTCGCGCCGTCAGGTTCTCCTCTTCCCCCGCCGCCTCGAGAACCGCCCGCGACAGGTGTTCGGCGTCCTGCAGCCAGCGGGTCTGTTCCGCAGACGCCGCCATGTTGAGAGCCTGATCGAGCCGCAGTGCCGCCAGATTCACCTGAGCGTCCACGTGCCCGTGTTCGAGGTCGAGAGCGTCAGCAAACGCTTTGGCTGCAAGATCCATCTCCCCCACCCGCGCCGCGGCGACACCCAGGTTCACCAGAACCCCCGCCGACGGACTGCGCGCCGCAGACCGGCCGAGCAGGGGCCGGGCCTCTGCAGCCCGCCCTGAGTGCAGCAACAGCCTGCCCAGGTTGGCCTGTGCTTCCGGCCAGCCGGGACGCAGACTCAGTGCTTTGCGGAACGCGTCCTCCGCCTGCTTCGTATGCCCGGCTTCCTCGTAGACTACCCCCAGGTTGTTCCACGGCGTCTCGGCCTCGGGCCGCAACTCGATGGCGCGGTCGTAGGCCACGGCGGCGCTGTCGGCCTCGCCAAGATCGTACCACGCCTCCCCCAATCCGGCCCACACCCGCGCCTCGGTCGGGGCGAGTCGGGCCGCGTCCGTCCAGAGACCAAGCTCGTCCTGCCAGACCGCGTTGCGCTGCACGGTGAGAGTCGCCAGGGTGGCGAGTCCGACGATGACGACAGTTCTGGGAAGTGTCCGCCACAGTTGGGCACCGGCGATCGTCAGACCCGCCAGCGACAGGTAGACGCGCTGCTCGCTCACCAGCACATAGAGTGGCACGACGCTGGTGATTGCCAGGCCGCCATAAAACCACAGAAGCCCGAAACCTGCCAGGTTTCGGCGCTGCCATGCGAGGCCCCCGAGACACAGCAGGGTCAGAGTCAGCAAGGCGCTGGCGACGACGGCCGGCTCGGGTGCACTGGACTCGAAGAACGGATGGGAGATGCTCAACCGCACGGGGCAGATGGACAGATAGATGTAGTATGCGAGCGCCTTGAACTGGGTTGGCACCTGCGTCGCCATCGGGCGGATGAATCCGTCCAGGGCGGTCCCGTAGAACCCACTGTGCCAGGAGGCACCCACGTAGGCGACACACGCCGTGAGAGACGCCACCACGGCCCCCATGTGTCCGCGGCCCGGTCGTCCCACCTGCATCAGGGCGGTCAGGCCGGCGCCGGCGATCGCTGTGGACTTGGCCAGCAGGGCCGCAAACTGACTGACACCGGCCCAGAGCAACCGGGGTTGGCTGACGACGGTACCGAGATAGAGCGCTGCCAGGGCGCCGACGGCGGCGAGGATTCCGGAGCGGCTGCTGACGTAGTTGACCGCCTGGCTGTTCAGCGGATGCACAGCCAGCATGGCCGCCGCCCACCACATGGGCACGGTCCTTCCCGTGAGTCGCCGACCGACGAGGAACACGAGCAGGACAAAGGCAATGTGGCACAGCACATTGACCAGGTGATAGCCAAAGGGGTCGCCCCCTCCCAGCGCGTAGTTCAGGGCGTAGGTGACCAGCAGCAGCGGCCGGTACATCGAGACATCCGGGTCGGCGGAGAAGGTGCCGCCATCGACGAAATACGTCGGCACCGCTGCCAGCGTCCGGATCGCAGTATTGCGTTCGACAGAGTGATGGTCATCGAAGTGAAACCCGCCATCAAGGCTGTTGGCGTAGACGATAAGGACGAGGATCGCCAGCAGGGCACATTGTTGCCTGACCCCCTCGATCCGCAGCACGTTCAGTCTCTCTCCTTGAGTGTGCGCAGTCGTGACTCGATCGCCTCCAGTACCTGCCGACCATTCGCCACCGCCGGATTCAGCCTCAGCGCCCGTTGGACCATTCGGTGAGCCTCCACCAGACGCTGACGAGCGGCTTCGTCCGTGTCACTGGCCAGGTCTCGATCGGCCAGTAGCAGCAGTACGCTGGCCAGGTTCTTCAGCGTCAGCCAGTCGCCGGGATGGAGATACAGGGCCTGGCGGTAGTGGCGTTCGGCAGCCTCGAGATGACCCAGATCCTGGTTGGCCACGCCGAGATTGCTGTGGGCCTGGTAGTGGTTAGGGCGCACTTGCAGGGCACGTTCATAGAAGATGATGCTCTGTCTGAGCAAGTCTTGTCTCGCCTGCCGTGTTTTCGCCCAGCGGGCCGCTTCCAGCACGGTGCTGCCGAGATTGATGATGGCATCGGCGTAATCGGGGCTCTTCTCGACTGCGGTCCGAAAAAGCTGCTCTGCCACGTCCAGGTCTCGCCGTGTGTTTCCTCCTGCTCGCTTCTCGCTATACAGGGCGAAGTGCACCCCTCCTCTGTTGTTCAGAGCCCGCAGTTGCAGGTCGAGATCCCGAGCCCGCTCGTACGCTGTCGCGTAGGATTCGGACGCCGCCTGCCAGTGTCGTGAGCGAGTCGCCACGTCCTGCGTATGCAGCGCCGCGTCTTTGTGAGCGTTGCCCAGGTACAGGTGGGCTCGCGACATGAGCGGTGCCTTGCGTACGGTATCTTCCCACAGGCTGAATTCGTCCGCCCACGTCTGACTCCGTTCGATGGAGAGCAGGCTCAGGACGAGGCAGCCGGCCCAGGCCAGGACCCGGCGCTGCTGCCGCATGCCGAGAGACGCCAGCAGGATGCCGGCGCCGACACAGAGAATGGCCATGGGACCGTAGGCTCGGCGCTCATTGACGAGCACGTTGAGTGGAACCACGAGGGTAGGCAGCAGATGCAGACACGCCCAGCACAGCAGGAAGAGCGCCCGCCAGCAGGCGCTGCGCGCCAGCCAGAACGCGGCCACCACCATGGACAGCAGCAGCAGCAGAGGGCCGGCCACTTCCACACTGAAGTGGGTCTGTTCGGCGAACTGCGGTTCCACGCTCTGCCGAACCGGTGTCGCCAGCAGCATTATGTAGTAGACAGCCCCCTTCATCTGGGTCAGGGCCTGCTCCCAGGGACCGCGTACTTCCTGCGCCACGGACCGTCCCAGCCAGCCATTGCCGCTGATGATGGCCAGGTACACGCCGGCCACGACCCAGCCTCCCAGATGACGATGGAGGAGCCGCCGCCCGAGCCGCCGTAGATCGCCGCGGCAGAGGACGAACAGGTCCAGCAGCAACAGCGCCGCTGGCAACGTGATCGTCGTCGACTTGCTGAGCAGGCCGGCTGCCATGGCCAGCCAGGCCCCCCAGAGCCAACGCCTGTTCCCTGATTCGGCGCGCAGGTACAGGCAGACGCCAAGCAGATAGAACAGTACCGACAAGCTCTCACTGCGACTGCTGATGTAGTTCACCGGCTCGCTGGCCACCGGGTGCAGAACGAACAGCACGCCGGCGAGCAGGCCGGCGCGGCGGGAGCCGCCCAGCAGACCCGTGAGCCACATCACCAGAAGGGCACAACCCACATGCAGCGCCAGGTTGACGACGTGGAATCCCACCACATCGTAGCCACCGACGCCGAGCCAGGTACCCGCGAGATGATTGAGGGCGAAGGAGGTCACGAGCAGGGGCCGGTACATGCCTTTGTCGGCGTCGATGGAGAAGGTACCGGGATCCGTCAGATACGTGGGGATGGCCTGCGTGATGGCAGCGAAGCTGGTAATGCGGAGATGTATGTTGTCGACAACGGAGTGGACGTCGTCATAGTGGAACGAATTGTGCAGCGTGCCGGCCCACACGATGAGACCTGCAGCGAGGACGAGCATCCAGGGTCTCATCGTGTGGGTCATCATTCGGCCGTTTCCTGCGCAGCTTCCAGCGCCCGTCGTGCCGATGCATTCCCCGGCAGCAGGCGGACGGCTCGCTGCAGCTGTCCTCGGGCACGTTGACGCCAGCCGCCTGTCGGCTCGTCGCTGGATCTGTGCAGGTAGAGGAGTCCCAGGTTGAGGGCGGCGGTGCCGCTGTCGGGGGCCTGCCCGACGACCGTTTCATACTCCGCCTGTGCCCGGGCAAGGTCACCGGCAAGATGGTAGCAGGCGCCGAGATTGAGCCGGGCCTCGTAGCGGTTGGGTGCCAGATCGAGTGCCCGCTCATAGAGTTGTGTCGCCCGCTCGAGAGATTCGCCGTCTGCGCCCCTCGATTTTCCGGCACGGGCATAGAACACTCCTCCGAGGTTTACGAGGGCATCCACGAAGTCCGGGTGTTCGGCCAGAACGCGGGCCAGGCGCCCTTCCGCACCGGACAGGTCGCCGGCTTCGGTTTCGAGGATGGCGAGTCCGTTGTGGGCCTGCAGAGTGAGCATCCGCTGCACCGGGTCGAGAGTGACGACTGCCTCGTAGGCGGAACGCGCCCCTTCCCGATGTCGCGCCACCGCTTCAGGGCGCACTTCCCGTCGGGCCGCAGCGACGCGGGCATCCCCAAGATACAGATGAGAACGGGCCATGCGCGGCCCACGATCCACGGCATCCTGCCACAGTGCCAGATCGGAAGCCCACACTTCACCACGCCCGTATGCCGATCACCGCCGTGGGCGCCGTGCGCCGCGCCACCTTGCGCCCACCGGCCCGGGACACGGAGAGCTCGTAGGCGGCGATCAGCAGCGGCGCCGTGGCAGCCGTCGCCTTGCAGCACAAGCCCGCGGCCAGCGCCCCCAGCGACAGCGCTCTGTGCAGCCGGGTGCCGTCCTGCCTGTGACCCCGGATATGCCCCAGAATACAGAGGAGCAGGAACAGTGTCGCCAGAGACTCTGAGCGGCTGCTGATGTAGCTGACCGGTTCGACCGCCAGCGGATGAAGACCGAACAGCACGCCCGCAGCCAACGCCGGGCCTTCACGACAGCCCAGGTCCCGCGCCAGCAGGACCACGAGCATGCTGACCAGAGCGTGCAGGGCGACGTTCACGGCGTGCCAACTCCAGCCGTCCAGGCCCGACCACCAGTAGTTGGCGACAAAACTCGAAAGCAGGAGGGGACGGAACATGCCGGCGCCGGGTGTCCGTGAGAACGCAGTGGGGTCAGACCACACCACCGACCATTCTACCGGGGACCTGATCGACGGATTGTGCACGATGGTATGATCGTCGTCGAAATGAAACCCGTGGGTCAGGGTCTGACCGTAGACGAGAACGATCAGAAGGCCCAGCGCCGGAGCCCAGCGCCAGCTGGAGGCTGTCACGCCGATCACAGAGACAGAATCCTTGCCGCCAGCGACAGAAAATGTGGCGCCGCGGCGTGCCGCGGCTGCACGGCGACGACCCGCTCGTGTAATCTTCGACACAACCCGGGATCGGCGAGCTGTTCCAGGTTTCGGGCCAGGGCGGCGGCGTCGCCACAGGTGGATACGAGGCCGATTCCATCCCCCTCGATCAGGGCCCTGGCCGATCCTGTCGGCAGACTGGCGAGAACGGGCCGGGAATGGGCGATATAGTCGTAGAGCTTGCCGGGAACGGCGTAGGCGTAGTCCGAGGATGCCAGCGACAGAAATCCCACATGCGCTCCCGACAACACCTCGGTGACCCGGGCGGCAGACAGGTAACCACCATACGTGACTCCCTGTCCGAGCCGAGGCAGCAGGACCTGTCGGCAATAGGGATTGTCCGGCCCATAGATCTCCACCTCGAGGCGCTCGGCCTGTCGTGGTGCGTCCCGTCGCAGCATCGCCATCGCCTCGCACAGGATCTCCGGGGCCTGGGCGCCGGACAGGGCACCGATATAGACGACACGGACAGGTTCGTCCACCGGATACCCCGCCACCGCCTCCGGAGCATCCCAATAACCATTCTCGGTCAGGTGAAGGCGCTCTTCTGCAAGCCCCTGACCGATGAACCCTTCAGCCACTCTGTCCGTGGCGACGGAGACCAGATCCGCACGTTCGAGCAAACGCTTCTGCCAGCGTTGTGCCAGCCAGCGGCGGGGGCCGTGGGACAGGCCCAGGTACTCGTCACGGAAATCGAGCACCAGACGGGAGCCGGTGCGCCGAGCCGTGTGGTAGGCGGCGATGTGGTTGGCCAGAGGCGGGTACACCGAACAGACCACGTCCTGCGGGCCGACGATGCGGCTGGCACTCCGCGCCGCCGGGGCCACCCAGTTGACGTAGGGACAGGCGACAAGGCCGAGACGGAACAGCACCTCTCCCGTCAGGTACCAAGGCACCGCCCGCGGCCGGTGTACGGGCCAGGTGGAGTCGATCACCATGTCCGGATCGTCGACGAAGGTGCCCAGCGCCTTCGAGATGTTGCCGTGGGTGACCACCTCCAGATCGCACCCCCCTGCCGCCAGCAGCCTGGCGAACTGGAACCGCCGGTAGGTCCGCGACAGCGGCGGATACTGAGCGCTGATGAAGCAGACCTTCATGGCGCCGACTCCGGGTGTTGCTGTCGGAGCTGCTCCAATCGCTCTCCCGCCTGTCGCGCGAACCCGTGATACCTTTCATCGGCCCCGAGCCGGCGGCGAGCCTGACCGTACGCCTGGAGGGCTTCGGCATAGAGCCCGAGATGGTCAGCGGCCCTGG
>PBSR01000158.1 GCA_002726335.1 Gemmatimonadaceae bacterium | reverse complement strand
TCTTGCCGCCCATTGGCTCGGAACGAATCAACCCGCGGCTGACGTAGGCATACAACGTTTGCGACCGAACTCCAAGAGCCTGGCACGCCTCCTTCGAGCTCAGATACCGACCTCTCACAGCTCTTCCTCCCCTCCCATACATTGATATGGTAATCAATATTGACAATGCTTTGTCGGGAGGTCAAGTTCGATCCGACATCTCATTCATTGGAGGTAGGTATGAACGAATGGAAAGCGGGTCTGGAGGGGATCGTGGCGGCACGGACCGCCCTGTCCGAGATCGACGGTGTCCGAGGCCGGCTCTCCGTCCGTGGATATCCGATGGCGGAGCTGGCGCCGGCAGCCACCTTTGAGGAGACCTTCCACCTTCTCTGGCGGGGCGAACTGCCCACCGCCGCCGAGTGTGTGTGCCTCGGCAACGACCTGTCCCGGCATCGTTCTCTGCCGTCGCTGACGGTGGGCGTACTGCGCCAATCGGCGCAGCAGAAACTCTCGCCCATCGAAGCCCTGCGCCTCGGGATCGACACGCTGGGCATCAGTGACGACGACGACGAATCAGCCCTGCGCCTGATCGCTGCCACACCGGCCATCGTAGCCGCATACTGGCGGCTGATGCAGGGCCACGACATCGTGGAGTCACCCGCGGATCTGGGAATTGCCGCCGGGTTCCTCTTCATGCTGCGTGGCGGCCCCCCGTCCGAGACGGCCGTCCGCTGCCTGGAGACCTATCTCAACACGATGTCCGACCACGGGCTCAACGCCTCCACCTTCACGGCCCGCGTCATCCTGTCGACACGATCGGATCTGAAATCGGCCATCGTCGGCGCCCTCGATGCTCTCAAAGGCCCCGTACACGGTGGCGCGCCGCAGCCCGCTCTCGAAATGCTGCAGCGGATCGGCACACCCGGGAATGCCAGGCAGCACCTGCAGGACATCCTCAACCGGGGTGAGCGGATCATGGGTTTCGGTCACCGGGAGTACCGCGTGCGCGATCCGCGGGCGCAGATCCTCTCCGACGCCGCCGCCCGGCTGTCGGCTGCAGACGGCGGCCACCCATTGTACTTGCTCGCCCTCGAAGTGGAAGAGATTGCCACGCGACTGCTGGATCAAGCCAAACCGGGACGTGACCTCAAGACGAATGCCGAGTTCTACACCGCGGCCCTGCTGCACCAGCTCGGCATCGAGCCCGAACTCTTCACCAGTGTCTTCGCTATCAGCCGCATGGCCGGTTGGCTCGCCCACTGCCGTGAGCAGCGGCAGGTGGACCGCATCTTCCGACCGACGTCGGAGTACGTCGGACCCGGGCACCGCGAGTGGACTCCCGTGGACGAGCGTTGAGGCGAGTCTACGAAATCGACAGCTGCTCACGCACGACGTGACACACGGCCTCGGCGCAGGTCTGCTGGCCTTCCTCGCTCAGGTGCAGCTGATCGGCACTGAGAAATCGATCCACGTCAGCGGCGACGACCCCGTGGAGCTCGTTGATCGGAATCTCAAGCTGCGTCATCACCTCGCGGGCGGCCTCGTTGTAAGTGTCGATCTCCTCGTTGCGCCAGGACCACTGATCCTCTGCGAAGGGCCGGTCCGGATGTACGGGTGTGGATGTGGCGAACACAACGCGGGCACCCGAATCCAAGAGGTGGCGACCGATGAAGCTCAGGTTGGCGGCATACACGTCCACTGGCATCTGCACGGGCGCCCGGTTCGGATTGTGACCGATGTCGTGCAGACCGTTGTTCCAGTGCACGACATCCGAATCCGGAAACTGGGTCAGCCAGCTGCCCAGCGACGCCAGCGTGTAGAGTGTGAACTGGCTGTTGCCGGGTGCACCCCAGACCTGGTGGCCGTCAGCACCCAGCATCCGGGTCACATGTGGTTCATAGCTGTTGCGAATCGAATCGCCGATCAACATCACCCTCGCCAACGGGATCTCTCCTTGCCGCACCAGCGGCTTTATCGGGATGCCAGTGCCTGGCCCACGTCCGTCAGACGCAGGTCGCCGATGTCGCTTTCAACGAAGGGATCCGGGAACGCCGTCTGCAGCCACCAATTCCGGCGCAGCTCGATGCGACCGGCATCCTGCCCCACATGGATGTCCTCGTCGCCCACCAGCAGGTTGTCCTCGATACGCAGACCGTCATTGTCGTCCCCGACGCGCAGGGGGCGGCAGCGGGGACTGTCCGTCGCCACCAGCACACCGCCATCGTCGATGTCTGTGGCCGGCCGGCGTTCGTCCCCGACAAAGGGATCGAATACCGTGTTGCCCTGCACGAGACTGTCCTTGTGACGACTCAGCAGAATCCCGGTGCGCCCCGGCCGCGCGATCCGGTTGTCACGAACCGTGTACCGGACACAGTGCCGGGTGTCCTCCGGCGGCCAGGAGAGCCCCAGCCACATTCCTGAGTCGCAGTCGACGATGACGTTGCCTTCGATACGCACATTCTCCGAGCCCTGCCAGAAGAAGATGGCGCCCCTGGCCCCGCCGTTGCGCCCCTGGATTCCGGCGAAGACGTTGTCGTGTACGTGCCAGTTGCGGGCTGACATGACATCCATGCCGGCGACGTAGTTGCCGTCGAAGTTGGCCGGATTTTCCTGCTCGTAGGGCTCGTCATCGAGGCGCTTGGGCCGGTCGTTGTGGAACAGGCAGTAGCGTACGACACAGTCGTCGACGAAATGCCGGGGACGCGACGGTGCGCTGCCGCCGGCCGGCCGCAGGGGCAGGCCGCTGTCGTCATCGGCTTCGGGTCCGCTGACGCCCTTGAGGCCCCGCTGCCAGACATTGTGAGCGACGCAGTTGTGAATCGTGATGGCGCGCACGCTGCGGCCGATGTTGGCGTTCAGCTTGAAGCCGTTGTGGAGTACGTTGCGGATCGTCAGATCGGCGACGGTGACGTTGTGACACTCGGTGAAGCCGAACAGCTCACCATGGTCACTGTCGGCGGCATCGAGCACGACGGCGTCGCGATCACCGGACGCCGACCGCACGCAGACATCATCCCTGCTCACGGTGAAGACGGTGGGCAGCAGGTAGTGGCCGTCCGCAATCAGTATCGTGCCCCCGGGTTGCACATCCTCAACCGCTGCGAACAGTTCATCCACGGTGGTCACATGGATGATGTCCCCTGTCGGGGGGCGCAGCGGTGGCGCCGCCGGGTGCCAGTCCTGTCGTGTCGTCATGTGCGGAAAAACGCCTGCCGGCGAAGCCGACGCAACTCATCGTGCCAGGTGCACTATCTTAGGCCCCCATGGCACTTGAGCTGACGCAACGCCAAATGGCGCAGTACGATCGAGACGGGTATACCATCGTCGAAGGCGGGTTTGCCGCTGACGAGTGTGACCACTTCGTCGACTACATGATGGACCTCCAGGCAGGGCGCAGAACGGTGGAGGGATACGCGCCCCGAGCGCCCGATGACTGGAGCCGGCTCATCTCGCGAAACTGCCACCACCCGCTCGGTCTGTCTTGGATGACGGATCCGCGCCTGCGCCAGCCCCTGACCTCGCTGCTGAAAGGCGAGCCGGACGGCGTGCAGAGCATGTACCTCTACACCGGCTCCGAACAGCGCCGGCACCAGGACGCCTATCACCTACCCGGGTGCGTCGGCGCCTGGGTTGCCCTCGACAAAGTCGGCTCGTGGAACGGCAGCCTGCACCTGCAGGTGGGGTCCCACAAGGGGCCGTCAATCGAGAAGCGGGAGTTCAGAAAAGACGAAGGTGGGAATCCAGGTCCATGGTACGGATGGGATCCGGAGGACGCCTTCGACGAACTCTTCGAGCGTAATGGTCTGGAGGAGATCGTCGTCGAAGCCTCAAAAGGCGACGTCGTGTTCTTCGACGGCCGGCTCATCCATCGCGGCGGGCCGATCCTCGAGCCGGGTTCCTTCCGCCAGAGCTGGGTCGGTCACTACATCCCCCGCTCCTATGATCCCTGGCCTTACGAGAACGCCCCCCGCTTGCGCGTCTCCTTCGACGGAGTGTGCCGCTTCACGCCCACTCATTGACGTGCTCCAGTTGCAACGAGGCGCAGGGGAAGATCCCCACCGTTCTCTCTCGGCCTCCACCGTCTAGAGCGTCGATCACCTGACCCCAGTCATTGTAGAGTTTGCGCCCGACTTTGCGTGCGTAGTAGACCTCGGGGGTGAGGATGGGAGAGAAGTAACACCCGGCGTCGGCCTGACCCTGCTGTTGGAATGAATAGACATCCGATGAAGCCGAAGGCTGTTTCTTGCGGTACGTCCGGTACGATTTCCCACCGTCACCATGGAAAGCCCAGCCATCGCGCGCCCCGGCCAGCAGCACGGTCTGTTTCCCGTACTTCTCCGGCCAGGTTCCCCGGTGTGACTGGCCGATGTCCGTGTCCATGGGGTAGCTGTTGGCGATCACGACGTCGAGGCTTTCTGTCGGCACGTCGGTGCGGTAGGTGTCCTGGGCGAAACGGCAGGCCTGGCGGTGGGCCTTGACGAAGTCGCCGGCGAACACGCCAAGGACCTCCTTGAGTGGCGTGAAGACCAGGTTGATGCTGAAGTCGAGACCGACCGCGCGGGCGCATAGCTCCATGTCCTGCCGAATCCCGGGGGACTCGATCCTTTCGGGGTAGAGGACGCCGTACCCCTCCCAGTCGAAGGTGGTGTGGTTGTACTGGATGGAATCGTACGCAGCCACCGAGGGCAGAATGGCCTTGGCACCGCCGCCGAAGCCGGCACCGCCGTGGGGGATGGTGCCGCTGATGGCGATCTTCAGGCCGGCCTCACCCACGAGACGATTGATGCGGAAATCGGGGCCACCGTCAGGGCGCTGGTATGTCGTCAACCGGCGCGTGAAGCAGTTATGGTTGACGACCTGGAGTCGGTCGAGGATCTGACGGCCGAGTTTGCGCCGCTGTTCGGCCCGGGAGAGCGGCCGGTGCGTGCCCACGCCGATGATGACCGTGATGCGATCGTCGCCGATGCCGGCGGCGTTCAATTCCTCCAGCACCGCCGGGAGCACGGCGAAGGCGGGGGTCGGCCGGGACAGATCATCGACGATGATGACGGCATCGCCGCGACCTTCGGCCACCCCTCTCAGCGGCTCGGTGCCGATCGACTGCTGGAGCTGGCGGCGGATGTCGACATCACTCAGCGGCCGGGCATTCGCGAGACCCTCGGGAGTGAAGAGCGCGAGATCCCACGCTTTCGGAAACAGGAACCGGCGTTGAGAGTACAGCTGGCCGTAGCGCCGGCTGCCGTACCAGCTTTCCAGCGGCAACTCGACCACATTGCCGTCACGAGTCTTGCGAATCTCCATCCGGTCCGATGCTCCTTCCTCAGTGCATCCTCATTCGAAAACCAGCATGCCGAACTGATCGGGCTGCAGTCCGGAGCCGTACGTGCGCACCCATTGATTGTACTGCTGCCCGCGGAACACCCGCACCAGGTTGAAGCCCCAGACCGTGCCGGGTTGGGGCGCGGGCGCCGCTTCCTAGCCAAAGTTGAACCTGAACTCAACAGACCAGAAGTCTTCGTCTACGTGGGCGGCAATCTCCACATCACCAGCCCAGCCCCAGCGCGCCTGCGGATCGTATGGCCGATTGCGCCGATCCGCGGGCATCCACTCGTCCTCCCGCACGCCCAGACTGTTGATGCCGAAGTGGGCGTAGCTGCTGTGGTCCAGGTTGGCGTCGAAGAACAGTTCGATGCAGTCGTCTGACCAGATCTGATCGCTGGCCTGCGAGACCCCACTCGACCTCAGATCTCCATCCTGGGTGTTGTCGATCTCTGTCACCTTGGTCACGAGGCTGTCAGGGTGGTCGTCATATCCCACAAACCCGATGAAGAGCGCCTCGGCGGTGTACCCCACACGGAAAGAGCTCTGTACTTCGGATCGAGTCGCAGCGAAGTTCTCTCCCCAGAAGAACTTGTACGTCGAATCGGCCCGCGCCGCCTGCTCCCACACCGCGTCACTGAGGCGGCCGTCGATCTTCGGTGTCTGGCTGAGTCGGGGCACGTCGAGCAGCATGCCGTTGCGACGCAGTACGTCCCGTCCCTTCTCCGGCTGACCGTTGTCGAAGTAGAACCGCCCCAACTGGTACGCCGCATGTTTGCTCTGCGAAAAATAGGCGAGGGCGTGGTGGAACAGGGAGTCCGCTTCCGCCAGCTGCGCATTGAGTGCCAGCGTGTTGGCCTCGTTCAGCCATCCGTTGACGAAGCTCTCGACGCGAACCTGTGCTTCCTGGCGTGCTCCCCCATGGTCGTCGGCCACCATGGACCTGGCCTGCTCTCTCAACGCTGTCTTCTGCTCATTGCTCAGCTTCGCTTCGAGTTCTCCCAATGCCATCAGGGTTTCGTAGCGGACCGCACCGTTTCTGTCTTTCAACGTCTGCAGCAGAGCTTCAATCGCCTCGGCCCGCTTGAACATGCCCATCCGCTGGGCGATACGGGCCCGGATCCGGGCGTCGTCGCTCTCGACCAGCAGCCGGTTCAGTGTCTCAGGGATACGCTTGTCATCAACCCTCGCCATCAGGCTGATCAACGCTTCCGCCAGTTCGAAGCGCGCCTCGGTATGATCAGGATTCTCCAGGGCCTCGAGCAGAGGCCCGACGGATCGGTCCTTGGCCAGCAGCAGCCCCTGGCGTGCCGCCTCGCGGGTCTCCGGGTCGGCCAGGTCCTCGACGAGGTCTTGCGCCGAGGGACCACACGCCGCCAGGACCAGAGTGATACACCAGACAGCATGGTGGGCCGCTCTCGTTCTATGACTCGCCATGGACGTCCCCTTTCCTCTACCACTCGGAAGGTAACACGAAACTTGACCAATTTGGTAGAGATACAGCTCATTCACTGGGCGAATCGCCTGATTTGACTATATTGGTCAAATAGCGCGGAAGGGACACAATGCAGACCATATCAGCCCATGAGGCGAAGGCCCGGTTCGGCCAATTGCTGGATGCTGCCCGGGTGGAGCCGGTGACGATCGAGAAACACGGTCGTCCGGTGGCCGTGCTCATCTCAAAGCAGGAATACGACGAAACCCAGGCGGCCAAGCTGGCACGCCTCCGGGCCGAGGTGCAACAAGGCCTGGACGCCATCGGGCGCGGTGACTCTACCGAGTATGAAGAAGCCGATCTGCAGAAGCTGGCCGGCGTCCTCAAGTCGGAGGCCCGCCAGCGCGCAGCATCCTCTTGACCTATGTCCTCTCGTCAGTCGCCCGGGATGACCTGCTCTCCATATGGGCCTTCACGGCTGACCGCTGGGACGAGGACCAGGCCGACGTCTACATCGATGCTATCATCGTCAGGTTCGCCTGGCTGACGAGAAACGCCGGACTCTGGCACGAGCGATCCGAACTCGGAGACGGCATCCACTCGTACCCCGAGGAGAGTCACGTCATCATCTTCCGCGCAGTCGACGCGAAACTTCAGATCATACGAGTCCCGCACGCTTCGATGGACCTCGATCAGCACGTTCCCTGAAAAGCCGTTGGCTCACGCCGTCTGCCCCTCCTCCTCCTGCTTGTCCAGCGCCTCGAGCATGTTCGTCGACGTGTTCCATTTGGTATACGTGGGGCTCGCCGTTATTCTCTTGAAGGCACTGCCCACAGCATCACGAAATGGCAAGAGTGGAAACTGCAACTGCCGGATTGCCCACAGATACCGTCGCGTTCTGGATGTTTGTCTCCATCACGGTCGTGATCGGTTTGAAGGTGATCACCGGATCCTCGCTCAACCGGAAGAGGAAAGCGCTGGCCACCATCCACGAGAAGCTCCGGGACATTCGGATCGAACTCGAGCATGCCAGTGAGCGAACAAAGGCTGCGGGAAACGAGACCTCCTTCCAGGAGCGCCGGATGAGAGAGCTCGCAATGTTGATCGACGACGCGCAGATGGACCTGGCGGAGCTTGCCTCGAGTGAGAGCGGCAGCGAGCCGAAAGAGTCGGGTGACCCGCAGTTGCCCCGGCACATGCGCCCGCGGGGTGAAGACTTTCTCGAGGATGAACTGTAGGCCGAATCGAAAAGGCTCCCGAAACTCCGGAGGCCTTTCGATTCAGACTTGGTGCTGGACTGGCTGGTCTCTCCCGCTACTCCCCGATGTTGTGCGCCGAGCCGGCGATCTTCCACTCCCCATCGACCTTGACCACCCACCACAGATTTGAGACTCCTTCCCAGGAACCAGACCCTTCCGGGGTGGAGTTGCTCCCCGTTTCACTCGTCACCACGACACCGGACTGCTCGTTCACTTCCGTCTGCAGGAACTGAACCGAGTTTTCGTACGTGACATCGTCGGTGCTGAACGACTCGACCCACTCGTCGATCATCGCCGCGTCGGCAACCGAGCCACCCCAGCGCCCGGGCTCTCCCTCCAGTCCCTTGATGGAACGCACGTAGAAATCCGTTAGACAGGCCCGAGCGGCGTCGCCGTCATTGTCGACGAAGGCCTGATGATATCGGGAGATCACCCCCTGCGCTCCGACAACGTCAGGCTTCAGATCGGACGTATGGGCCTGGGTCACCTTCCACTTGCCACCCTCCTTGACCCAGGAGATCGAATTCCTCCAGGGAGTGAAAATGTCTCTCCCGTCGGCCAGGTGGATCGTGCCGAAGAGTAAACCACTCGTGACGGCTGAGCTTCCGTGTACCCGGGCCGTCAGGTCCTGCCACGCCAGGTCATAGCTCCGTCCCGCCTCGATTGCTTCCGCCAGCTTGCCGGCATCGAAAGGCGAGATCTCGCGTCCGTTGCCGCTGAACCCGGTGGCACCGTCCACATAGAAGGACGACATCTTCTTGGTGTCGCCGGCATTGTACGTGTCGAGAAGGTCCTGTGCCGCTGTCACCACATCGTCCGCGTCGTCCGCCACCACACCTCCCACCGTCAGCAGACCAAAAGACGCCACCACGAGCGCCGTACGTGTCAGATGTGTCATACTTTCCCTCCCTGAAGGGTTTGAGGCGAAGTTGGCGGCATGATAGGCCGATGGCATACAACACACAAGTCAGAGAAGCCGGCAAACGGGCTACATCACGCTTGCGAGAGTATTGGCCCGTCTGATGTGTCCTTCCCACTCGTCGGTATACATCGCCGCCGTCAGCACGTCGGTGGCCCACCCCCACGTCAGTACCCACTCTCGTATCATGCCCAACTCCTCTGCCAGGATGTCAGCTCGCCTCGACATCAGCCGCTTGTCGTCGGTGCCATCACAGGATCTGGAGGGCTTGTTGCTCAGGTAAGAGACGATGTCGTAGCCCCGGTCGCCGACTTTCCCATGCGGATCTATGGCCAGCCAGGGCTCCCGCTCGGCGCTGAGGATGTTCCAGTGATGCAGGTCGCCATGCAGGATCACCGGCCCCTGGCTGGTTGCCAGCAGTTCCTCGAAGGCCTCCTCCGCCCGGGCCACCCAACCCTCGGGCACCGGTCCCGTCCCACCGTCGAAGCGCTGACGCAATCGCGCCAGCGAAGCGATCTGCTCCTCCACGGTCTGCAGACCATGCTCTGCCGGCGCCGGTCGCCACAGCTTCTGCATCACACGCGCCGCGATCCGTGTATTCTGCTCGTCATCCGGCTGTTGCGCCAGGGGGATTCCAGGACGCACGCGCTCCAGCATCAGCGTCTGCAGCTTCCTGTCACTTGCCAGGATCTCAACGCAGCCTTCGTTGCCACTGAGTTCGAGTGCTTCCAGCTCACAGGCGAAGGTCTGCGGGGATTCCATCACCTTCAACACGACCTCGGTGCCGTCAGACCTCACGGCCGGAACGATGTAGTTCGCCTTCATCCACACGAACTCATCGATCAGCGGCTCTGCCGGCCGCAGGTCCCACAGCTGCTCACAACAGGCCACAAGCTCAGGCAGCCTTTCGAGCCATGCTTTCTTCTCCTTGTTGTTGCTGTGCTCCGTCATGGATTCTGGAATACGTACAGGTATCGCCATCGTATATGCTCGCTTGAAGTACACAGAAAGAGGCACACTCCCATCGGTTGGCCCGAACGGACTCAGGGAGGGGCCCTGGCTCCGAACAGCCATCGAAAGACGGGAACGTGCCTGTAGATGGCCGAGACACACGGGAGGATGGCACCCGTGGTGACGGCAGGCTTCGTTCAGAAGTAGTGTCAGAGATTCATGCGCGAAACATGCCCCGGGCAGGTGATCGATGTCAAGCTGAAACGCTTGTGATGTGGCGTGTATCCCTGTATGATGGTCTCAGATACAAGTGCCCCCCAGGACCGAGTCTGGCATGCAGACTCTGAAAGACCTCTCTAGCTACATCGACCGCACTGTTGCCGCACCCGGTGACTCGACGGAAGACAGGCTCCGCAAGCGAACCTTCACGCTCATCCTGTTCTTCAAGAGTCTGTGCTGTGCGCCGTGGGCGCTATTGTACGCTGCCCTCAGCCTGAGCGTGGCGGCGCTCCTGCCCCTGTCCTACGCGGGGACCATGCTGCTCGGTATCGCCGTGTTCTTCTTCACCAAGAACCTCGTTGTCTTCGTCAGGGTCTCGTCGTTCTTCATGCTCCTGGTTCCCGTGCTCCTGCAACTGCAACTGGGAGGATTTGCGGCCTCCGGGGCGGTCATGATCTGGAGTATCCTGGCGCCTCTTGCGGTGCTGGTTTTCCGTGGTGTCGGCGAGGCCAGGTACTGGTTTGCAGGTTTCGTCCTCACGGTGCTGGCCGCCTGTGTCGCGGAGCAATACCTGGCGCCGGTCGTCGACAGGCAGGCCTGGCAGATCAGCCTCTTCTTTGCGATGAACGTCGGCGCCGTGGGCACGATCGTCTTCGGCACGATCCAGTATTTCGTCGATCAGGTGCGGAAAGAGCAGGAGACCATCCGGCAACAGAACGAGACTCTGGAGTCAACATTGTCCCAACTCAGGGACATGCAGCACCAGCTGATCCTCAAGGAGAAGATGGCAACTCTCGGCAATCTGGCGGCCGGCATCGCCCACGAGATCAACACGCCGATCGGGGCCGTACGTGGGGCTGTAGACGTGTGCATTCGCTGTCTGAAAAACGTGGTCGAACTGGTCTCCGGCCATGCCCCACAGGACATCGTCGACAACCCTCAGTATGAGAAGTCGCTGCAGCTGATGCAGAGAAATGGCTCGGTCATCACGGAGGCCACGGAGCGCATCGCCACGATCGTCAGCAACTTGAAGGATTTCGCCAGACTGGACGAAGCCGAACTCCAGGAGGCGGATCTACACGCCGGACTCGACACCACGCTCACACTCATGCAGCACGAGTTCGGCGACGGCATACGGATCAACAGAGAATACGGTCAGATCCCGTCAATTCCGTGCAGCCCGAATCAGCTCAACCAGGTCTTCATGTCGCTGTTTTCCAGGGCGGTGGAGGCCATCGACGGCGCGGGCACCATCACCATCCGGACGCTCGTTGAGGCTGGAAACGTGATCATCGTCATTGGTGATGATGGTCAGGAGATCTCGAAGAATCGGCTCGCAACCCTCTTCGATCTGGGTTTTTCGGCAGACGACTCAAGGATCAGCATGAATACGAGCATGCCGAGCGCGTACAACATCGTGAGGAGTCACGATGGCGAACTGAGCGTCATGAGTCAGTCGGGAAAGGGCACTGAGTTCACCGTACGCCTTCCGGTATCCGGGCGCCGAGGGTAGCCTTAGTCGTAGATCCCCAGCAGCTCCACTTCGAAGATCAGCGTGGCACACGGTGGGATCGATTTCTTCTTCCCCTTCTTGCCGTACGCCAGCTTTGCGGGGATTGTCAGCTTGGCTTTGCCACCCCCGTTCATCAGCAGCAGGCCTTCCGTCCATCCCGGAACCACCTGGTCCATCTGGAACGAAGACGGACCACTGCGCTTGTACGAGTTATCGAATTCTTCACCATCCGCAAATCGACCGATGTAGTGCACCTGGACCCGGTTGGACATCACCGGCTTGGGGCCCTCACCGGCACGCAGCGGACGGAACACGAGGCCCGATTCGGTGCGGATCGCCCCCTCTTCGGCGGCCGCACGTGCGAGGATCTCTTCGGCTTCCGGACTGGCACAGGGATCGCTGCACGCCACGGACAGCGTCATCAGGGCAACGGCTGACAGGACCTTGAAATCACTCATCTCATCTCGATTCGTGAATACGGTATGTATGGCTCACCCGCGCCGCCCCAGCGCCCCCAGACAGCTACCGCCAACCACGAGCAGGGCGCCGGCGATACTCGCTGCCGGCAACAGTTCCGGCGCCAGCAGCCCGGGCTGCCAGTGCTCAAGCACCTCCATTTCCACCACGACGACGATCGGCGTCATCGATACAAGCACGCCGATTCGTGATGCCTCGACGTGATCCAGAGCCCGGGCAAACGTGAAGTAGGACCCCATGGTCATCACTGAGGACACGAGCAGCAGGAGTGCCCCGAACAGCGGCAGGGAGAGCAGGCTCGACAGGTTCACCCACGGCAGGATCAGTACCGAGCCCCCGAGATAGATCACGACGAGGATCACTTCGGCCCGCAGATGTTGCAGCAGCTGTTTCTGTGTCACCATATAGAGTCCCCACAGAACGGCGGCGACGACGATGAGCAGCACCCCGACACCCTGCGTGTCCATCTCGTCGAGCAGCCGATCGGTTCGCGGACTGAAGAACAACGCCATGCCGGCGAACAGCACCATGAGTCCGAGCCACTGCAGCCGGCTGAAGCTCTCGCCGAAGATCAACAGGCCCGCCAGGAGCATGAAAACCGGGGACAGCTGGATGACGATCTGGGCCGTGCCCGGTGAGACGAAGCTCAAGCCGCCCATGAAGGTGAGATAGTTGCCGGTGAGACCGACGACGCTGAGCCCGAGCAGAACCAGAGACAGGCCGCGCAGACGGCCGAGTTCCCGGAGCCCCCGTGACCGGGCAGCCAGTGGCAGCAGCAGAACGCCGGCCACAAAGAAACGGAACCACGTGAGGGTGTACACATCCAGCCAGCGCACCAGGATCTTGAGGATCACCGGCAACGTGCCCCAGATCAGGGCGGTGAACAGGCCGAGAGCCAGACCGACGGCAGGTCTGCCTGCAGGCTGGTGACGGTTCAAGCGCCCGCGGTCAGTTCTGCCACGCGCGCCCGCAGTGCATCGCGTTCGGTGCGCAGTTCCTCGATCTCCTGGTTCACGTCAAACATGCGTGAGTAGAGCAGTGAACAGAGATTGGTCAGCATCCGTTGGGCTACTTCGGGGTCCTCTTCCACCAGCTCCTGTAGCGCCTCTCCCGTCAATTCCAGGATCTTCGTCTCGGTGTCCGCCAGAACCCGGGAGCTGCGCGCCTTCCCGAGCAGCATGCCCATCTCCCCGAGCACGCGCACCTGGGTCACATCCGACAGCAGCACGCCGTCGCCGGACTCGATGTGCAGCTTGCCCTCGAGAAATACGGTCAGCCGGTCATCGATGGTCTGCGCTTCGCACACCACGTCACCGGGCGCCAGCACGCGCTCCTCGGCGGAGGCCATGATCTTCTCAATCTGCCCGTACTCGAGCCCCTCGAACAGCTCGATCCTCATCAGTGCACTGCTCAGCTCTACCTCGTCCATCCCTCTCGTCTCGCTAGAATTGGTTCGTTATGCCGCCAATGATAGGCAACGCTGTTACCTTTTTCACATCTGAGACCCCAATCTGCTGCAGCGATCGCCCTGAAAGGCCTGAGACATGATTGAGAAGAACGTGATGCAGGACTACGCCTGGATCGGTCGTAATCAGGTGAAGCGACCGATCAAGGCGTGTTGTTCCGCCACCTCTATGACCGCCCGGAGAGTGACGTGGACTCGATCGTCGCCGCCCTCCTCGACCACACGGGCCGGCTCGAGCCGATGATGTGCGATTCCACCTCGCTCATGCACGAGTGTCTCGCCAAGGGCCAGACGGTTCTTGCTGAAGGTCAACTCGGCGCCCTGCGCGACCCCGATCACGGCATCTACCCCTTCTCCACCTCTTCGTCGCCCCTGGCGGGGTTCGTCCCCGTCGGCGCCGGCGTGCCACCTGCCGCCATCACCGATGTCGTCGCCGTGGCCAAGGCCTACAGCAGCTGCGTGGGTGCCGGACCGTTCGTCACCGAGTGGTCCGGCTCGCCGGCACAGCAACTGCGAGAACGCGGGGGCGACCGCGGGGAGTACGGCGCCACCACCGGAAGGCCGCGAAGGGTCGGCCCCTTCGACGCCGTAGCCACACGCTACGGCTGCCGCCTCCAGGGGGCCAACCGCGTGGCTCTGACGAATCTCGACGTGCTCTCCTACCTGAACGAGATTCCTTTGTGTACCGCCTATCGAATCAACGGACAGGAGACCGAACGCTTCCCGTTGACACGGTTGCAGGCCACAGCCGAACCTGTGTACGAGTCCCACGCCGGCTGGACGGC
>PBSR01000157.1 GCA_002726335.1 Gemmatimonadaceae bacterium | reverse complement strand
GGGGGGCGGGAGGTGACACTGTTCGCCGAGCTTTCCAGCCAGTTCGCCTATCTGCAGGCCATGCACCGCCATGACGCCGAACTGAGCTCACGCCTCGAGGCCATGGTCGCCGCCAGGACCGCTGCCGCCACAGCCGATCGCGGCCATATCGGTGCTGGTGCCCGGGTGGCACACGTTGACCAGGTGATCGATGTCTGCATCGGCCCTCAGGCGCGTGTCGTCGGCGCCGCGCGGCTGTGCAACGGCACCATCCTGTCCGAAGACGCCGCGCCAGCCACGGTTGGTTCGGGAGTGGTCGCGCAAGACTTCATCTTTGCCGAGGGAGCCAGCGTCGAAGATGGCGCCGTCATGCACACCGGGTTTGTCGGCCAGGGGGCCCATCTTGGCAAACAGTTCTCCGCCGAGAACTCACTGTTCTTTGCCAATTCCGAAGCCTTCCACGGTGAGGCCTGCGCTGTCTTTGCCGGCCCCTACACGGTGACGCATCACAAGAGCACCCTGCTGATCGCCGGCATCTACTCCTTCTACAATGCCGGCTCGGGTACGAATCAGTCGAATCACATGTACAAGCTCGGTCCCGTGCACCAGGGCATCATCCAGCGCGGCACCAAGAACGGCTCCTTCTCCTACATGCGCTGGCCCTCGGTGGTCGGCCCCTTCTGCGTCATCATCGGCAAACACCTGAACAACTTCGACCTCAGTGACCTGCCGTTCTCGTACGTCACCGAGGAGGGTGGCGAGTCCTTGTGCACGCCGGCGATGAACATGTTCACCGTGGGCCTGGCCCGCGACGGCGACAAGTGGCCCACCCGCGACCGGCGCACGGCGACTGTACGGCGCGACCAGATCCACTTCGACATCTACAACCCCTATACCGTGGGCAAGATGATTCGCGGTGAGACAGCGCTGAATGCGCTCTACGAGGAAACCCCCAGAGACGTAGACCAGATCCGCTACAAGGGGGTCATCATCAAACGCCTGTTGCTGCGCCGCAGCGCCCGCAACTACACGGGGGGCATCGAGGCCTACCTGCGGGGCAAGATCCTGGCTCGCGCCGCCGCGGCCAGAGCTGCCGGTGATGCTGACGTTCTGGGCCAGGCACTGGGCGCCGGCGACGGGCTCTACAGCGAGGATTGGACCGACGTAGGAGGACTGCTGATGGGACGCACAAGACTGCAGAACATCCAGGCGGACATCGTCTCCGGTGCCTTGCCATCGACGGCGGCCGTGGAGGAAGCTTTCGCTGGAGCTGCCCTCGCCTACGAGGCCGACGAGTGGGCTTGGCTCCACGCCGTCTGGCAGGCGCGGCACGAACAAGCGATCGGGGAACTCAACCTGCAGGAGCTGGACGAACTCGACGCCGCCCACCGCAAGTGGGAGGCCACCTTCGTCAAGAAGCTGCTCGCCGACGCCGAGAAGGAGTACGACCCCGTCGCCCGTTACGGGTATGGTGTCGACGGCGACGTCGAGACACAGGCGCGGGATTTCGAGGCGGTACGCGGCACCTTTGCCGGCAATTCCTTCGTGCGCCAGATGCAGGATCGTCTCGCCCAATGACTGAAAGCCCGCCCTCCTATGAAGGTGTCCACGTCCTCGTCGCCGAGGACAGCCCGGTGCAGGCCCAGGCCTTGCGTATCAGTCTGGAAGCCAAGGGGTTCCGCGTCGATCTTGCCGTCCATGGCGCCGAGGCCCTCGAGATGGCCCGCGCCGAGCCGCCGGCAGTGGTCATCTCCGACGTTGAAATGCCGGAGATGGACGGCTTCCAGGCGACATCGGCGATCCGGACCCGGGAGTCCGAGACGGGGGAGCATATCCCCATCGTTGCCATGACGGCTCACGCTATGAAAGGTGATCGTGAGCGTTGCCTGGAGGCAGGCATGGACGAATACATTCCCAAGCCGATCCGGGCACGGCAGGTGTATGAGATGATCGACCTGATCACGGCGGGCAAGATGCCGGACGTGCCGGCGCCAGCGCCCGTCGAAGTCGAGGAGCCAGCGCCAGTGAATGTTGCCGACGACAGTCCACCGTTGATCTGGGAGGATGCCCTCGAAGGCGTGGGCGGCAAGGAAGAAACCCTGCGCGAACTGGCGGCGCTGTTGTTGGAAGAGATCCCACGCCTGCTGGAGGAGATGCGCCAGTCCATGGCAGATGGCAATGCCGAAGAACTGCGGCGCGCAGCCCACACCCTGAAAGGCTCCGCGCGCCTCTTCGCGGCCCATCCCACCGCCGACGCCGCCCAGAACCTGGAGACCATCGGCCGTGAAGAACACCTTGCCGATGCCGACGACGCCCTCTCCCGACTGCAGACCGAAGTCGACCTGCTCGTCGATCACATCCGCAACGTCATTCTGGCCTAGCGATCGCCCGCAGGTCACCGACCGCAGATTCGCGCAGCGAATCGGCCTATCGGCACTGGATCTCCGTTCTATCTGAGTCCCCGTAAAGTGCCCGCCCTAACCGACCTGCCGCAGATTCGCGCAGCGAATCGGCCTGTCGGCACTGGATCTCCGTTCTATCTAAGTCCCCGTAAAGTGCCGACAGAGGTCGCCCAGCCGATCCACATCTCCTCGCCGTCCATCGTGAATCCGGGTGTGTGATCCGGGTCGATCCCACCGTCGTAGCCACAGTCGCGCAGCACCTGCAACACCGCGGCGATGTCGGCATCCCCGTCATCGATGAAGGTCTCCGTATAGTGCAGACGCGGCTCGTGGACGCGCACGTTGCGGATGTGGGCGATGCCGATGCGATCACGGCTGGCGAACCACCGGGCCACGTCCGCCGAATTTTCGCCCCATTCGGTGGCCACGCCACTGTCGAAGTAGACGCAGTTGGCCGCATCGTCCACCGATTCGACAAGTCGCTGCATCGCCCCGAAGTCACATAACGGCTGGGCGACCCCACGAAACTGCTCGACGGGGGGATCATTCGGATGCATGGCAAAACGCACCCCCGCGGCAGCCGCCACGGGTACCGTCTGCTCCAGGAACCAGGCAAGACGTTGCCACATGTCAGAAGCGGAATGGCTGCCCACATCTCTCAGCGGCGGCAGATCCTGCACTCGTGAAGCATCGAAGTTTCGCTGTTGCGCGCCGCCACGGCCGTCATGGTGGCTGTCGTAGCCTTCGGAGGCGCGCAGCGCGGTGAAGTTGAGCGTGATGACGCCGATGCCCACATCTCCGATCACCCGCACTGCCTCGGCAAACGTTGCGATGTCCGCGTCGCGCCCCGAGCCGCACATGATGATGTCCCGCGACAGTCCCACGCCGGTGGCGATCGGCTCCAGACCGAACTCCCGGGCCCGGGCGCAGACTCGTCGTAGCTCCGAAGCCTGCGGTGGTGCTGCCTGCCCATCGCTCGGCCCGCGCCCAACAGGCGGCACCATGGGCTTCGGCGAGCGGGCCACGTATTCGGTGTTCAGGCGGTGAGGTACTGTCAACGCTTCCACGCCCATGGCAACGTAGGCCCCCAGCCTGCGGTCTGACAGATCGTTGGCGGGCAGTGCGATCTTCACGTCAGATTCGCCTGCGGCGAGCTGGTCCAGCGCGCCACGTCAGAGGGGGTCTGCAGGATATGGATTGCCGGCGACGGAGCCAGTTCCGTCAGGCGCTGGCGGATCTCCGGACTCCGACGATGTCGGAACGTCAGGATCCACCAGAGAAAAACCGGCGGCGGCAGCTTCTCGGGACAGTCCGGCGCCAGGTCGAATCGGGTCCTGCCGAAGTCTCGCACACATCGACGCAACACGCGCCAGCAGCAGCGCAACGGGTGGAGGTCGAGAAATATCACAGTGTCGGCCCGCTCGAGACGGATCTGCATCGTGCCGCCATGGTTGCCGTCTATGATCCAGTGGTCTCAGTCGCAGATCTCCTGGAGGAGCTGTTGCTGTTCTTCTCTGGGCACGCGTACCCATCCAGGCCGCCAGAACACACGATCCAGGTGGACGACCTCGATCCCGAGCCGCTCGCCCAGTTGCCGGGCCAACGTGGATTTTCCCGCCCCGCCAGGGCCGATGATGACGACGCGGTTCATCTGCTCCGGCCTATGGCAGTGCCGGCAGTTGGTACCCTTCCTGCTGCGTCTCGATCTTCGCCAGCACACCGACGCCTCCCGATGCCGTGTTGCCATACGTGACATACAGCGTCTTCGACGTGGCGCCACGGCCGAAACCGACATTCGTCGGCAGTTCCGGCGTCGGGATGTAGGCCCGTTCTTCGCCCTCCGGCGTATAGACGTAGATGCCCGGGCGAGTCGCATCCCGCACGGCGACGTAGAGATTGCCCTCAGCATCACACACGAGTCCGTCGGGGCCGTCGTTGGGGGTATAGTCGGCCAGCACCTGGCGAAACGTGGCCGAGCCGTCCTCTGCCAGGTCATAGGCCAGCAGAGCCATGCGGCCCTTCTGTGGCGGCGCGGCACCCTCCGGTAGCCTGTCGAAGGCATGACTGCCGTTGTCGTTGCTGACCACGTAGAGCGTCGTCTGGTCAGGGGACACAGCAACTCCGTTCGGCTTGCCGGCGTCGGTGATGATCCGCGTCAGAGCGCCGTCCGGGTCGATGCGGTACACGCCGAACACCTCCTGCTCCATCGATTCAGGGCCGAGGTACTTCGGGTCGGAGAAGTAGATCCGTCCCTTTTCGTCCAGCGACAGATCGTTGGGGGCGTTCAGGCGGTTGCCGTTGTAGTGGCTGGCCAGGATCACAGCCTTGCCTGTGGTCATATCGGTTCGTGTTACTCGACGACCACCGTGGTCGGCCCCTTCGCAAGCCAGCAACCGCCCCCTGGCATCGAACTTCAGCCCATTCGACATACCACTCGGCGAACGGAATACACTCGTGTTCCCCGTCTCCGGATCGTAGCGCATGATGTGCCCGGCTTCAGGCGGTTCGCCGGTGGCGTAGGTGAAGGTGATATCGCTGAAGTAGACGGAGCCATCGGGAGCGACGGCTGCCCCTTCGGTGAAGAAGGCACCCTCGTGCAACACCTCCAACTGTGCGCCCGACGCCAGGATCTCGCTGTCACCGGATGGCATCTGGGCGATGGTGGGAGCCGCACACAGCGCGGTCAGAACGATGAGCACAACGGACATCCTTCGCATGATCATGACTCCCCTGCTGCATCACGGGTACGCACCGTGGCACCGCGCGTCGGCGGCGGTCCCCGGCGCTGCAGACCCGTTGTCGGCAGCCGAATGGTGACGGTGGTACCACGACCCGGCTCGCTGTCGATCTCCAGCGTACCGGCATGCTTGCGCACAATGTTGTAGCTCAGCGACAGCCCCATACCCATGGCGACGCGCCCCTCCTTGCTGGCGAAGGAGGGTTCGAAGATGTTGGCCAGACGGTCGGCCGGAATGCCCCGGCCGTCATCACCGAATTCGATGCTCACGAAGCCCTCTTCGGCCCGCGTGCTGATCCGGATCTGTCCCGAATCACCTTCAAATGCCTGGCAGGCGTTGAGCAACAGGCTCATGTAGACCTGGTTGAGCTCCTGGGGATAGCAGTTCAGCGGCGGCAGTTCGCCATAGTCGCGCACGACCTTCACCCTGGCCCCGAACCGGGGCTCCATCAGCGTCAGAGCCGAATCGAGACCCTCGTGCACATCGACCCGTTCGTACTCGGCCCGGTCCAGATGGGTGAAGGTCTTCAGGCTGCCGACGATCCGACTCAGGCGCTCGATGGCCTCTGTCGTGGCCTGACTGTTGTCTCCCAGCGCCTTGAGCACACGGTCCAGGGTCTGCCCCTGCCGGACCTCATCGATACTCTTGCCCGCCCCCAGAACGTCCCGGATTCGGGCCAGGCCGCGGGCCGACACATCGGCAGCGCTCTTCACCGTACCCAGCGGTGTGTTCAGTTCGTGGGCGATGCCGGCCACCAGGTTGCCGAGAGCGGCCATCTTCTCCTGCACGATCATCTGGTTCTGCGTCTGCCGCAGTTCCGCCAGCGCCTCCTCCAACTCGCGGTTCTGCTCCTGCAGCGTCTGCGTGCGTTCCTGCACGCGCTGCTCGAGGGCGTCGATCTTCTCGTCCCGGGTATCCGGCGTAACCGTCAAGGTCAGTTCCGCCGGCATCGAATAGTTCAGATCGCGGTCCACGGCGATGACCTGAAAGGTGTAGAGCCGCGGTGGCAGATCCTCGTACTCGACCCGCCGTTCGTTCGTGCTGCGCCAGTTCTCGTCGATGCCCTGCAGTCGGTAGCGGTAGACCATACTGCCCGGGCGGGTCCTGTAGTTCACACTGTTGAACTCGATAGCGGTCAGACCGGCGCTGGCTGGCACCATGACCCCGGCGGTCAAGTCCTCGTAGCGGCGGTCGGCGACAACGGCCTGCACCGCCACCGGAGGCGGAGTCGGCTGGGGTTGCTGGAAGACGGTGAGTCCCGCCGTGGTCCCAAACCAGATCGTCCCGTCGGGTTCACTGTATATCGCCATCACGATGTGGTTGGCCAGACCATCCTCGGCGGTCAGCGTCTGAAACACCTCCCCGTCGAAACGACTGACCCCTCCCCACGTGGCCAGCCAGATGTATCCCATGGCATCGGTCATCAGTCGCAGGATCTGGCCGCTGGCCAGGCCGTCGGCCTGCGTGTACACGCGTGAGTCTCCATCGTGCCAGCGCCACAAGCCGCCGGTGGTTCCCGCCCACACCACGCCATCTCGGCCGATGGCGAGGCCGTGTACATGGTCGCTCGGAAGGTCGCCGTCCGCCTCGGTGTACAGGGTGAACGTGTCGCCGTCGATACACGTCAGCCCGGTCTCGGAGGCGATCCAGAGACGACCTGCGTCATCCTGCCGAATGGCGTTGATATCGTCCCCGGCGAGACCGTCGTCCGTCGTCCAGTGCCGATACGCGCCGCTGTCCGGATCCCGACGGGTGAGTCCGGCCTCGGTGCCCAGCCACAGGGCCCCGTCGGCGTCTTCGAACAGGCAGTACACCCGGTCATTGAGCAGACCATCCGCCGTCGTGATGGCGCGAAACCTGTTTCCCTCGCGCAGACCGAGCCCTGCCTGGGTGCCTACCCACAGTCGGTGCTGGCTGTCCTGAAGGATGGCAAACACCCGGGAGTCAGGCAGGCCGTCGCCCTCGTCGTAGCTGATGAGGGCCTCGCCGTCGAACTGGGTCAGACCCGACAACGTGCCGTACCACATGTGGCCGGCGACGTCCCGCAGGATGGCACGCATGTCGTTGCCGGCCAGGCCATCCTCTGCCGTGATCGTGGTAAAGCTCTGACTGTACTGGCTGACGCCGCCGAAGCTGCCGAACCACAGGTCGCCGGCGGCGTCCTCGAAGACGTCGGTAATCTGCCGGTTCACCAGGCCGTCATCGATGTCGTAGGTGATGAACTCGTCGCCGTCGAAGCAGCTGACGCCTCCCAAAGTCGCCACCCAGATTCGGCCGTCCCGATCTTCGATCAGCGAGCGAACGACGTCGTGGCTCAGACCGTCCGCACGTCGGTACCGGCGCCAGTGGTCCGCGTCGAGCAGAACGAGTCCGTCGCCGGTCCCGAACCAAACACGGCTTTGACTGTCTACCAGGACGGCTTCGACCTCATCCATCGCGTCGCCGTCGACCTCGAGCCACTGCTCGATCTGGTTATTCCGCCAGTGCGCCACCCCCTTGGTACAGCCGATCCACAGTCCCCCCTCCCCATCGTTGGCCAGCGACACCAGTGCATGGGACTCGAGCCCGGGGAGGGCGACGGGCTGCAGCCGCCGGTCGTGATCATCGTAGACGGCCAGTCCGGTGGCATGGGCGACCCAGAGCTGCCCATCAGGACCGAGGAGCAGATCGTCTACGTCGATGTCCTGCAGGCCCTCTTCCACATCGATGGGCAGGAAACCGTTGCCGTCCCAGCAGCTGAGACCCACGGTCGTACCGAGCCATTTCCGGCCCAGCCCATCCTCGGCGATCGCCCACACACGATCTCCGGTCAGGCCCTCTTCGATCCCCAGAGTTGTGATCGTATTGCCATCGTAGAGGGCGACACCACACCCCCAGGTCCCCATCCACAGGTATCCATCCTGATCCTGGTGGAAACACAACACCGGTCCGGGCAGACCATTGGTGCCATCCAGGCTGCGCCAGGTGCCGCGGCGACGGATATGCCGACGATCACAGACGACCCGCTTCATCTGTCGGTCTCGTCGGCTCCGAGTCGGTGGAGGATGGCCCGCAGTGCCGTGGTTGCCAGCGTGAAACGCTCCACGCCACCGCCGCCGTAGTCGGGGTCCTGCTCCTTCAGGTGAGGTTCGATGGACAGAAACCCGGAAAACCCGCGATTGAGAGCGGCGGCCAGCACCTGTTCGACATCGCCGTCACCCAGGCCGGCGGGCACAACACGTCCGGAATCGGCAACTGCGTCTTTGATGTGGAAATAGATCACGTGCGACGCCAGCAGATCCCAGCTTTGCATGGAATCGGCTCCGCACTGCACGAAGTTGGCCGGGTCAAAGGCCGCTTTCAGGTGCTCACTGCCGACGGTGGTGAGCAGGTCGAGACAACGCTCGGGGGTGTCGCCGTAGATGCCTTTCTCATTCTCGTGCACGAGCGTGACACCCGCCTCGGTCGCGGCCGCGGCCATACGTTGCAGCTGCGCCACGACGAGGTCACGAACTGCCGCCGGCTCCTCGGCCTCATGATAGAAGGAGAACAACCGCACGAAACGACAGTCGAACTGATCCGCACGCTGCAGCGCCACCTGAAACCGTGCGAAGTGCTCCTCCAGGTCAGCCCGGATCTGCACCTTGCCGATAGGCGAGCCGATGCAGGACACCCTGATACCCGCGTCGCCGAGTTGCCCCCGAAACTCCTCGACCTCGGCGTCCGTCAGGTCGAGCACGTTCGTGCCGTTGACGCCCCGCAGCTCGAGGAACGAGACCCGGGCAGACTGCAACCCGGCGATCTGCTCACCGGCGTGTGCGGCGATCTCGTCGGCGAAGCCGGTGACAGCAACCGGACCGCTCACGTGGTGGACTCCGGCGGAAACGGCGCCAGACAGGCCCCCTCCGGCTCGGGTGCGGTGGGTCGCCACTTGAGTTCGTGATACGACCGATAGGGCAGCTCCAGCCACGGCGTCTCGATGCGGATGTGGCCTACATGGCGGGACGTCAGTGCAGCTTCGAGGACTCCGGATGTCAGCAGCGTGCGCTCCACCGGGTACTGCGACGCGCCGGTGATGAACATCTCCTCGACGTTCAGGCTCAGGTAGCTGAAGTGGGCGTAGGCTCCCTTCTCGCCGCCGTGGCCCTGACAGCGGAACCAGGTACCGTCGATCGAGTCATCCTCGTTCCGCGCCGCGTACGCCAGTTCGGTCAGGTAGCCATTCAGCATCAACACGGCGCCACGGAAATCGTCGGTGTATTCCACCAGGAACAGCGCCGGGTTCTCACAGTGGTTTTCCATGGCCCCGTCCGGTTTCGTTTCCACCGGAGCGCAGGCCGCCTCGGCAAGTTCCCGCCACCAGGCCCCTCTGGCTCCCTCCGACCACACGGCCTCACCCTCGAGGCACGTCACGGCCTTCACGCCCGTTTCGCCACCGCGCCGTCTTTCGACCATGCACTGCAGAACCTCCAAGGTGTGAAAGCCGTAGATGTCGAGCCCGGAGAAACCGACGGCCACCGCCTCTTTCAACGGTGTCTCGAGATCGTGCTCCAGGAACGGCTTGCGCCAGGCCACCGGCAGCGACGAACCGGCCATGAACGGTGCCTGCAGCTCGGCGGCACGATCAGCCATCCACCTGGCATCCTGCCAGCGCCACGACAGGTGTTTGTCGTTGAACACCGGCACGCTGCGGCCACTGGTAGCCATGACGCCGGTGATCTGCTCCATGAAGTGACGCCGCGGGTAGAGCTGCTGCTGTTTCTCATTGAAGGGGTAGTCCCCGTGCTCGCCGATGAGGAGCACACCGTCGACGGCCAGCTGACTGCCGCCCAGGCACAACGCCGCCGGGATGCTGTCGTACACGGGAACGTCGAAGTCGGCGGCAATCTGCCGTCCCATGTCGTCATCGAACACGTGATCGAGATAGATGGAGGCGATCTGCGTTCGCGGTGCGACCATCCCATCGTCCGTAGGGAAGCCACGCAGCCACTTGCCAATGATGACATCGGCGTGTGACCCGGGTCGGTAGATGGAGATGATGGCAGCGATCTTCTTCATGGAAGCCTGATTCCCGGAAGCTTGCTTCACATGGCCTTCTTCAGCTCGCCGCCAGGGCGGCCAGCAGCGCCTTCAGATACCCTACCGAGTACGCCAGACCCTGATGTACGCCATCCATATCGCCCTCGATCTGCGGGATGTGGTCGGGATTGATGCAGCCGTCGAAGCCCACGTTGCGCAGCTCCTGCAGGACCTTGAAGAAATTGATGTCCCCGTCGTCGAGCAGGGTCTCCTCGAAAGCACCCGCCGTGGCCAGCGAGGCGCGGACATTTCGCATGTGCAGGGTGAACAGCCGTCCCTTGCGCCCGTAGTTGTGGATCTCGTCGAGGATCAGGGCGCTGCCGCCGGCTTCGGCTCGGGTGCCGCAGCAGTAGAGGTAGCCCACCTGCCGGCTGGGAAAAGCGTCAATGATGCGATGGTACCCGAGAGCCCCGAAGGGAGTGTCCACGTTCGGCGTGTCCGATGGATGCATGGCCAGCCGGATCTCCTTCTCCTCGGCAATGGGCACCAGCTTGCCATAAACGGTGAGGAAACGTTCCCACCAGCGATCGAGCTCGGCCTGTGTCGGCGTCGGGGCCGGGTCCTTCGTCATCCCCAGGCTCTCGCCGCGCGAGCGGTAGCCGCCGCGGTGCACGGCGCGGTAGCGGGTCATCAGCCAGGGGAAAGTGTCCCCTGTCACCCGTTGTCTGGCGATGGGGATACCGGCCTCGGCGAAGACCTCCAGGGCGCGACAGGTGTTGTCCAGCTCCCGCTGGGCCCCCGCCCCCTCCTTGATGAACTCGTCCGTCATGTCCGGTAGCGTCACACGATTGATGTCGAGGCCGAAGTCGCGGACGCGGCGGCGGACGGCCTTCACCTGATCGAGATCGGGGTAGCCCTGCTCCTGCACGCCGGGCCAGAAGCCTCCCTGGCCGAAGTCGAGGCAATCGGCACCCAGCTGTACCATCTTGCGCAGGTAGCTGTCGGACATGTCGCCGTGCCACACAGAGATACGTATCATGTGAGTTTCAGTTTTCCGGGTTTGTGGAGTTGTGGCGAGTATAACGTTCCTATAAGTGAGCAACAAGAATGCGCGTCATCGAGTGCTCGGGTGACCCGACTCGGATCGGTGAAGCCACCGGCGAGGCTCTGCGGGAGGAGATCGCCGAACATATCGCGCTGTTTCCAATGGGTCGCGGCGAGGAGTTCGACGCCCGGTTGCCCACCTTCCTCGCCACGCTCGATCGGCAGCTGCCGACAGTGCTGGAGGAGATGCGCGCCACGGCTCGCGGCGCAGGTGTCGATGAACGCGAAATCTTGCGGCTCAACCTGCCCCTCTATGCCGGCGAACTCGACCTGGAAGACTGCACCAACTTTGTCTTCTCCGGCGGGCCCGATGGCCCGATCTGGGGTAAGAACAACGATGGTTGCGAACCCCACCGTCCGGTCGTGGCCCGGTATGTGCGCCCGGATGCCGGCATTCCGCAGGTGACCTTCACCTTTGCCGGAATGGTGGCCACCACCGATGGCATGAACGCTGAAGGTGTGGCTGTGGGGCATTCGTCGGTAGGCAGCGTGTTTCAGCAGAGCGACCGCTTCACGCCGATCCGCCTGTGGGCGTACGAGATCATGTCGCGGGCCCGCACGACGCCCGAGTTCATCAGGGGCATGTCGGAACAGCCATTGCGTGGCAAAGGCTACGCTGCTGTCGGCATCGATACGGCCGGCACGGCTGTCGGCATCGACGCCGCCTGTCCGCTGCTGCAGATTCGGCAACCAGCCGCGGGCTCGCTGGGACTACACGCCGTCAACTGCTACCAGCACCCGGCGTTGCTGCACGCCGACCGTCGACCACCAGAGGGCAAACTCGATGCCCACCAACGATGGCACCTGCTCGACCGGGTCCTGAACGCTGGCGACGGACCGTCCGCCGCGGACGATGTGTCGGATGGCTGCGGGGACCTTGCGGATGCGCCACTGCCAGAGCCGGCTGGCACGGACCTGTCCTTTGCCCGCGCTCTGCTTCACCACCACGGAGAGGCGGTCAGCCTGTGCCGGCATGGTGCTCCCCTCGGGTATCGAAGTGAGTATTCGATGATCGGCCTGCCCGCATCGCGCCGCCTGTTGTTCTGCGGCATGCATCCGTGCGAACATGACTACGAGGAGCTCGTCGTCCAGTGACGCCCACCAGGATTCGAAGACGCCGCCGTTCCGATTATGACGTCGAGATTGAGTTCGAGGTGCGCGACTCGGAATGTGATCTGCAGGGCGTCGTCAATAATGCCGTCTACCAGACCTACTTCGAACACGCCCGGCACCAGTATCTCATCACCAACGGCCTCGACTTTGTCCGACTCCACGAGGCCGGATGCGACCTGGTGGTGACCCGCTCCGAGATCGACTACCTCGACTCGTTGCGCCCAGGCGACCGTTTCGTCGTCTCCTCAGCGGCAGGACGGGAGAGCCCGCTGCGCTTCGTCTTTGAGCAGGAGATCTTCCGCCTCCCTGACGACGAGCGCATCACGCGGGCGCGGTTCATCGGCACCGGGATCATTGACGGCAAACCGGGATTGCCAGATCAGTTGCTGGTATTGCTGGGTGATCCCCCTTAGTGCAGCTCTGATCCCCTGTAGAACCCTGTTACCAATCTCATCGATCCTCGAGCTCACGAATGACGTCTTCGGCTTGCTCAAGATCGTGTTGATCCTGAGTCAGTCGATTCCACGACACACGAGCCTTGGAAACGAAGAAGAAGACGCCGCTGTAGGCCAGCAACCAGGGGAGACATGACTGCTCCGTCGCGGTAAGGGCTGACTCGCGCCCCTCCTCGTAGGCCGCAAGGTACCGGGCCGTGATGTCACTCCAGACTCCGCCGCGCTTCGTCCACTCCTTCAACCAGTGGCTCGCGTATGCAAGGTCGTGGAGCAAGACACCCCGTTGCAGGAAGTCCAGGTCTATGATGCAGGCTGGCTGGTCGGCACGATACAGGACGTTCCAGAAGTGCAGGTCACCATGGACGACACCGACCGGCAAGTCTTCAAAGCGGGAGCCCACCGCCTGGCTGATACTTTGCACTGCAGAATCCACGCGCCTCATCAGCTTGAGATGGGCATCGCTCGTGCAGCCAATGCGTGACTGCTCGAGATAGCGGTCGAAGAGGCCCTCGTGCGGATGGTTCCCATAGTCCAGGGCGACCGGTGCACGGTCCTCGACTCCTCGTGCCAACCGGTGCATGGTTCCCAACCAGCTTCCGATCTTCACCCAAGCATCTGGCCCGACCTCGTTGTAGCCATCATTCTCGATGTAGGGCGCAACATCGACGCACCGATTGTCTATCATGGGCACGTCGCCGGTTGGTCGGAGTGGACTCACGACCTCTGCCTGTGAGGATACCGCCTTTGCCCATTCTCCGGCGAAGAGCACTTCCTCAGCCTGAGCCTCGGGTGCTCGAATCCGCAGGACCAGAAAACCAACGTCGGTCTCGGCTTTGTAGACCTCGGCATAGGTACCGCGCGCCAGCCATGAAATGGAACGAGACTGTACTCCATAGGCCGCCAGGCACGGCTCAAGTTGAGCGATTCTGCGATCTGCCTCAGTCACTTCACAATCCTGTCGGCGAGCCATCTGCTCGCCCCGCTGTACTCAGAGAAGAAGCTTCTCCGGGAGACCTGCCTGAGCCAGAGCGCGCTTCAACCTGGCGCCACTCAGAGGTCGCATCCGCTCGTCCCAGGGTTGCACGAACCTGAGCCGCCGTCCCAGGGCGCGATAGACATCGGGCAGATCGAAGTGGGCGAGCACACCGCGCGGGAAGCTGGCCACGGGCCAGGCGACCAGGGGCTCTTGTGTCATAGCTTCGTACGAAAGGGGCGCGTTATACAAGGTCACCGAGGTGACATGGTCGTGCAGCAACGCCGCGTACGCTGCCAGCAGCGCCCCCTGGCCGCGGCCGCTGAGGTCGATCCTACGAGCCCCCCCGGTGACCAGCAGGTCGAGGACGCGCAGCACATCGTAGACACGTTGACCCAGGTAGCTGCCACCGAACAGCAGTTCGTGGCCATGGAACATGTAGTCCATGCCATAGGGATGGAAGAAGTCGCCCGTCTCGTCGGGCCGGGATTCTCCCATGCCGCGAGGATCGAGCAGGTACACCGGACCGGGGTCCTTTGCCAGTGAGACAGCGGGTCCGGCCTGCGCCAGCTCCTCGTCGCTGGCCACGTGCGGCAGGAACAGCGATATCTGCCGTTCCACGTCGAGGGTGTGGATGTGGGCTGGCTCCGTCATGCGCTTGTGCAGAAGGGCACGCACGTTGCGGGCGGTTTCCACGGCGTACCTGCCGACGCGGTACCCTTCGATAGACCGTCCCCGCAGGACGCGACAGTGGGGCACACCCACCCGCGCCGGCAGATGCAGCATCTGGCGCACGCTCTCCACGAGAGCGCCACGGCTCAGGCGGGTGCGAGCCTGGCGCAGTTCATCGGCACGGGTACCGATCAACTCGTAGATCGGGATCGCGCCGGCGGCGACGGTGTTGCCTCGTTCCGTGACATTTCCCTCCTCTCCCAGTTCGTCGATGCGGCGCAGACGAGTCGCTGTCGTGCCGGCCTGGGCCGAGAAGAAGTCTACCATGGCTTCCTGGTTCGGCAGATGGAAGCCGTGTGTGTCGGGACCGATGAAGAGCCCGGTGCTGTCCTCCGGGGCCCGCAGTACGTCGTAGAAGTGACGGACCTCGTCATAGGCCTCCTGCAAGCCGCGTCGGTCGAAGAAGCAGTATTGCTGGCCGAGCAACAGCACGGGCTTGGGGGCACCGGCGATGATGAAGTCGGCCATCTCCAGACCGGCGCCGAGCACGCCGGGCGGGTACTGCTCACAGTCGGCGGGGATCTCGTTTTCGAGGTTGGCGAGGAAGGTGGTGACGAAGCAGCTGGGTGCCGCCATGGTGAAGCGCGGCTCCATGGCCCACAACCAGGTCGTCATCGTACCACCACCGGAGTTGCCGGTGAGACCAACGCGCGTGCGATCCACCTCGGTCCGCGACAGCAGGTAGTCGAGGCCACGGATGCCGTCCCAGGCGCGCCACATACCGAACCAGTCACCTAACAACTCGAGCTGCTTGCCCATCATGTTGTGGGCGTGGCAGCAGTTGGCTACGGCGCTGCGGTCGTCGAGACGGTGGTACTGATCCCGTTCGCCCTGATTGAAGGGATCGATGATGAGAACGACGAAACCGGAACGCACCAGTCGCTGGCAGAAGCCCTGGTAGAGGGGCTCCAGCTTGCCGGCAGCGCTGTGACCACAGGTGCCCAGCACGGCCGGAGCCGGGCCATCCAGTTTCTTCGGCACGTAGAGGTGGGCGCTTACGAGGCAGCCAGGTCGGCTTTCGTAGAGAATCTTCTCCACACGATACTGCCGGTGCTCGATGACACCGGTGATGCGGGCCTTCAGAGGCGTCTTCGGCGGACGCGGACCGCAGGCTCTGCGGATGGCGCGCCGCAGGCGCTGCTGATAGGCCAGGGCCTGCTTCCGGGTGCGGATCGCGGCGAGACGCTGACGACGGTCTTCGCGCATTTCGCGTACCCGTGTCACGACATCGTCCAGCACCATGTGCCCATATCCGTTGTGGCTCATCGTCCCACATCTCCCCATTCGATGTCGGGTCCCCGGCCGGGGACGAAGACCCGGTGCGGCTGCCCGGCGATCAAGCTGTCGCCATCGCTGAACCCCTCCGGACGTTCGGCAAGTGTCTCGGCCAGGCGCCGACGCCAGGTTTCCACATCAGGCGTGTGGCTCAGGTCGCGCAGCTCACGCGGATCATGCTGCAGGTCGAAGAGAAGCTCCTGCCCCGTCTGACTGCGCCAGATGTACTTCCACCGCTCGTTTACCAGATAGTGGAAACCCTCTTCGTAGCTGCGATACCCGCAGTGCTCACCATGCAGTGCTTCTCGCCAGTCGCAGGACTGGCCGCGGGCCAGAGGCAGCACGCTGTGACCGGTGCAGGTATCGGGAATGTCGACGTCGGCGGCATCGAGCAATGTGGGCATCACATCCTGCAGTCCCACGGGCTGGTCGCAGACCCTGCCTGTGGGACCGTCGCCGGGCAGCTTGCGGGCCGATCCGGGCGGGCGCAACAGAAACGGCACGTTGGCCGACCCTTCGAAGGGCTCGCATTTGCCGAACAGATGATGATCTCCCAGCATCTCGCCGTGATCGGCGGTGAAGAGGATCAGCGTGTTCTCCAGCTGGCCGCCGATGGCGGTGATGAGCCGGCCCACCTGTGTATCGAGCTCCTGAATCAGGCCAAAATAGCCGGCACGACACCGGTGCATCGTCTTCTCGTCGAGATCGACACGCTGCTCGCCACCCTCGGGATTCAGACCGTGCACAAGACCGACGAAAGGCTCGACCCAATCGCCTATGTCAGGGATTCCCAACTCGAGCCGGTCGTAGTGCTCGAAGTGCCTCCGCGACGGCGCCAGCGGCGGATGGGGGGAGAAGATGGACAGATTGAGGAAGAAGGGGCTCGTGGGATCGCGCTTGCGCAGGAAGTCCAGGGCCCGATCGACGACCCAGGCAGGATAGGTCTGTTCTTCCGGCAGGTGATGGGGTCTGGCCAGCCAGCTGCAGCTGCCCATGCCCAGAGCACCGGGTTCGTGGTCACGACGCACGCCGCGGGCGCGCAGCCAGTCGACATAGTCACTGTCGCCGCCCAGGCCGTCGGCCAGCTCCATGGCGTCGAAGCCATAACGCCGCCGGCTCGGCTGCAGGTGGAGCTTGCCAATCATGCGGGTCTCGTACCCGGCGTCGTGCAGGCAACCGGCGAGCGTGGCGGAAGGGTCCCAGGGACACCGTTCGTCGCGATAGTAGAAGCCGAGCATACCGACGGCCTCGGGAGACTGGCCGGACATAAGCACGTGGCGTGCCGGAATGCAGGAAGGCACCTCGCTGTAGGCGCGTCGAAAACGGGTCCCGGAGGCGCCTAGGAAGTCGAGATTCGGCGTGCGCAGGACGGGATGGCCGCACAGGCTCAGGGCGTCACCACGCTGCTGGTCAGTGGTGATGAGAATGATGTTGGGTCGATCGATGGCCATCATGTATAGGCAAGGCCAATCCGTGGGCAAACGCAAAGACGCCACGGCCCCTTCAGGTGGCTACATTGCCCACATGAATCCTTCCCTGACCCGTGACCGGCGTGACAGAGTCTTGAAATCGACAGCAATTCTTCTCTGGCTCGGGCTGTCATCATCCGGGGCGATCGCTGAGCCGGTGGTCGACCCGATTCGGGACACCCGTCTCTTTCCTGTTGCCGTATGGGCCATGCCGGCCAATACCGCACCCGTCTTCGCGCAGATGGGCGTCAACGTCTTCGTCGCCGAGCGCGACGACGCCAGGGCCTGGTGTGATACGCTGGCCGCAAGCGGCGTCGCCGGGTACGTGCACTGGAGCTCGAGCCGCTCGGACGAACAGCTCCGGGCGATCGCCTCCAGCTCCGGCTTCCTTGGATGGATGCACGGGGATGAGCCCGACAATCCTGCCGTGGTGGACGGCGTATTCCGCGATTATCGTCGAGCGCCTCAGCAGCTGCAGAGCGATTACGACAACATGCTGGCGTCATCGACGCCGGCACCGATGTATCTCAACCTGGGTCAGGGCATGGCCAACGGCATGGCCCAGAGCACGCCGGACAGCATCTACCCGGCCTTCTGCTCCACGGCGGACATCCTCTGCTACGACGTGTACCCCACCTCGACACAGGCGGACGGTACACGGCGGCTGCACCTGGTAGCACGCGGTGTCGAGCGCCTGCGGGCTTTCGCCGGCCCGGAGAAGCCGGTGTGGGTCTGGCTGGAGTGCACGAACATCCACGACGGCAACAGCGGCATCGGCAACCGCAGTCCCCACCCGCACGAGCTGCGCGCCGAAGTGTGGATGGCCATCGTCCACGGCGCCGACGGCATCGGTTATTTCCCGCACCAGTTCAATCCCTACCGCGGGGGTCCGACGGCGATCTCAGTCCCTCTCCAGGCGGAGATGAGCCGTACCAACGGGTTGCTCCATTCGCTGGCACCCCTGCTGCGATCGCAAACCAGGCAGCAGCTGTCGACGAGTGCGGTTGACGGTCTGGTGAGTGCCGCCCTCTGGCAGACCGACGGCAGGCGCCTGCTGGTGGCGGTCAACATGCGACCGGACACGGCGCATGCCGTCGTCGACGTGCCGGACGGTGCGGGGGATCTGGCGGCCCTTGGCGACGCCAGATCGCAGGCCACCGACAGCGGGTTGAACCTGCACCTGCGGCCCTATGAGGCGGCCCTCTTCGCCTCGGGCCTGGAAGTGGACATGAACACGAGCTACGACTACCCGTCGCCGCCGATGCCATTGCGGCCACCCCCTCAGAGCCCGCTGGCGACCCGGATCAGCGACCTGCCCGAGATCCGGCCAGCCGATGTCGACCTGCACTGGGCGCGAACGCCGAAAACCCGTCTGTTGTTGCCGTTCATAGGAAAGGCGCCGATCGTCGATGGCGACCTCGGCGACGATGTCTGGCGAAAGGCGCGCCGACTCGACGCCTGGACGAATGCGGACGGGACGGCCGGGCCCGACCTGCCGACGGAGAGTTGGATCGGAATCCACGGGGACCGCCTCTACGTCGCTTTCCGGGCGGCAGAGCCGGATTTGGACTCTCTCGTCACACACCACAAGGCACTGTGGCGCAATGACTGCATCGAACTGTGGTTCGACCCGGACAACCGACGCACGAGTTTCGCACACATCATCATTACCGCCGACGGGCAGGTGGAGGCGAAGCGCACCATCCCGGATGATTGGGGCGAAGGCCTGAGGGACGAGAGCTGGTCGCCGCAGATAGTGGCGGCAACCGGTCGCGCAGAAGGGTCCTGGACGGTGGAGCTGTCCGTGACACTGGCGGATCTGGGTCTCGGCACCGGTATCTTCGGGTTCGATCTGGCCCGCGAGCGCAAGACTAGTGGCGGCGAGAATACGGTGTGGACCCTCGGCGGCTTCAACAAAGCACAGAGCTTCGGCGAACTCGTGCCGGCACCGACGGCGCCGACTGTCGGGCTGGCCAACGGCCAACTGCACAACCTCGGGGGGGAAACGGCGGCTGCCATTGTCGAGATACTGGTATCGGCACCCCTGCAGGACTGGGAACCGGCCACCTGGGAGGAGCAATGGCAGGACCTCGCCCGCGAGCGGCTGACTGTCAGCGTGCCGGCACATGGCCGGGTGGCGCTGCTCTCGGCACAGCTGGTGCGGCGCGTGCCGGCAGGAGGACGAGTGCGGCTGCGTCTGCCGGGGCCAGGACCGGAACAGTTTGAGGAGTTCATCGCCAACGATCCGGGCGCGGGGATCGAGGCGCAGCAGTAGAAAACAGGGGCCGTCGGGCGGATTTTCCACCAAGGCGGCCGGATTGACATATTACAGAGGATACGGGTAGTATCACCGGCCTTCCCCTGCCACGGAGATCCTGACGATGGACAACGCAAAACTTACCCTGGGCGACAAGACGATCGAGCTGCCGGTGACTGTGGGCAGCGAAAACGAACACGCCATCGACATCAGCAAGTTGCGGGCGGAGACCGGCTATATCACCCTGGACGAAGGCTACGGGAATACCGGCGCCTGCCAGAGCGCGATCACCTACATCGACGGCGACAAGGGCATTCTGCGTTACCGCGGAATTCCCATCGAAGATCTGGCCGAAAACAGTTCCTTCGTCGAGGTCGCCTACCTGTTGATCTGGGGAAAACTGCCGACGAACACGGAACTGGAAGGCTTCAAGAATCTGATGACGGAGCACTCCTTTCTGCGCGAGCAACTGCGCCACCATTTCGAAGGCTTTCCCCCCGGGTCACCACCGATGGCGGTGCTGTCGGCAGTGCTCAACTCCCTGGCCTGCTTTTATCCCGAGCTGCTGGAGGCAGAAGACGTTGACATCTTCCAGGAAGGCGCCGCGCGGATCCTGTCGAAGGTGCGCACCATCGCCGCCTATTCGTTCAAGCATGACCGCGGCCACTACCTCGTCTACCCACACCCGGAGAAGGATTTCTGCGAGAACTTCATGCACATGATGTTCTCCGAACCATACAACGACTTCGAGCCGGATCCGGCGTTGGTACGGGCCCTCGACGTGCTCTTGCTGCTGCATGCCGACCACGAGCAGAATTGCTCAACGTCGACGGTCCGCATGGTCGGCAGTTCCGGCGCCAACCTGTTCGCCTCGGTGGCGGCGGGCGTGTCGGCCCTGTGGGGTCCGCTGCACGGTGGCGCCAACGTGGCGGTGGTGCAGATGCTGGAGAAGATTCTGACTGAGGGAATCTCGGTAAAGGACTATGTGCAACAGGTGAAGGACAAGAAGGAAGGCATTCGCCTGATGGGGTTCGGCCACCGGGTCTACAAGAATTTTGACCCGCGGGCAAAGATCATCAAGACGCAGGCCGAAGCCGTGCTGAAGAAGATCCACCGCAATGACCCGCTGCTCGCCGTGGCCGAAGAACTGGCAGGGGCCGCCCTCGAGGAGGACTACTTCAAGGAACGCAGCCTCTATCCCAACGTTGACTTCTACTCCGGTGTCATCCTGCGTGCCCTCGGTATTCCCACCGCGATGTTCACGGTGATGTTCGCCATCGGTCGCATGCCGGGGTGGATCGCCCAGTGGTACGAGGATCGCTTCATCACCAAGGGCCGGATCCAGCGCCCGCGCCAGGTGTACACCGGTCCCACGGAACTGTGCTACGTGCCCCTGGACAAGCGGGACTGACTCACCCAACCATGCACAGCAAGCGTCTCGGACGGACGGACGTAGACATCTCCATCGTCGGTGTGGGAACAGCTTTCCTCGGACTGCCCGACGTCAACGACGCGGCGCGGGCCTACGCCGATATCACCCAGTCCTTCCCCGCTGTAATGGTCGATCGTGAGCTCGGAGCCCAGGCAGTGATCGCCGGGATCGAAGCGGGCTGCACCGTGGTCGACACGGCCCCCCTGTACCTGGACACGGCAGCCGAGGAGATGATCGGAGAGGCCCTGCGCACGCGCCCCGATCTGCGTTCGCAGGTGACGGTGACCACCAAGGTGGGGCAGGTCTACGGTGGCGTCGATCACTCGCGCGATGCGGTGCTGCGTCACGTGGAAGGCAGCCTGCAGCGTCTCGGGCTGGAGCGCTTCGACGTGCTCTATATCCACGATGCCATGGACATTCCCATGGAACAGGTGATGGGCACCGACGGGGCGCTGGGCGCCCTCCGGCAGCTGCAGAAGGACGATGTGGTGAAGTGGGTGGGTACGGCCGCCAACGAACCGGCGACGAACGCCGACTACATCGAAACCGGAGAGTTCGACGCCGCCGTCATCCCGGAGTGCTGGAGCCTGCTCAACCAGCGGGCGACGGAACGGATTCTGCCGGCCGCCGAGAAGCATAACGTCGGTCTGGTGGTCGCGACGCCACTCGAACGCGGTCTGCTGGCCACCGGGCCGGTGCCCGGCATCGACTATCTGGCACGGGATTTCACCCAGCCCGTCCTCGATCACGTGGCCATCATCCAGGCGCTGTGTGCCGATCACGGTGTCCGTCTCAACGCGGTTGCTCTGCAGTGGTGCGCCCGCCACCCGCAGGTGACCGGAACGATTCCCGGAGCGCGTACGCCGGAAGAGGCCAGGGCCAACGGCGAAGCCGGATCCGCGGTGATTCCGGAGGCGTTGTGGACGGATCTCGAACCGCTGGTGCAGCACTGGCAGGTGAGTCAGGTGTAGGCACCGACAATGAATCTGCCACCCGGCGACTTCATCCGCGTGCACGAAAACCGACTGCTGGACTTCGTCACCGAGTGCTTTCGCCGTTCCGGCTGCGATCACGCCGAGCTCATCGCCCGGCTGCTGGTCAACAACGACCTGCGCGGTGTCCGCTCCCACGGTTCGCGCAGCGCCAGCGGCTACTGCAATGGCTTTGCCACCGGTGGCCTCAACCCGACGCCCTCGATCACCGTCATCCATGAGACGGAGGCGCTCGTGGTCCTCAACGGTGATGGCACCGTGGGGTACCTGCCCATGGTACGAGCCACCGAGCGAGCCGTGGCCAAGGCGGCGAAACAGGGAGTCGGGGTGGCATTGGTGCGCCATATCGGGCACTACGGTTCGGCCGGGCACTACACCCGCATCTGCTCTGATGCCGGCTGCGTGGGCTACTCCGTCCAGGGCTACCGCAAGGAAGCGACGCCGAAGTCGCCGCCGGCGCACGCTGTTCTGAGCGGCAATCCGCCATTCAGCTTCGCCCTGCCCGGGGACCGGGAGCCGGCCATCGTCGTCGACGCCGGGGCGGCCTTCGACAGCAGTCCTTTCGCCGAGCAGGAGGGCTTCGAACAGCTGGCCAGACGTTTCCCCTCCCCCTTCTTCAAGAGCATCGGCATGATCGCCGCCTCGACTCTGATCGGCGGCGCCCTCACGGGGTTCACCTCGGACGAGAGCGAAGCTGTGCAGCAACGTTGGCCGGGGGCCGGCATGGGGGGCACGGTGATCGCTCTGGATCCCGACGCCATCGGCGACGGGGCTGCATTCCGCGCCGAAGTCGACCGCTATGTGCGCGATATCCGGGATGGTCACCTTCCCCTTCCCGGCACGGACCGAGTCTGCCTGCCCGGCCATCTCGAGCAGGAGCGGGTCGCCGAGTACCGCCGCGAGGGGATTGCCTTCGGTGAACCGGAGCAGGCGGCCATGCGAGCCATAAGTGAGCGCTTCGACGTGTCTCTGCCATGGCAGCTTGACCGTGTTTAGGGCTCCGGTATCTTGGTAATAAGCGCACCAACGGCCAGACCACGGAGGAACCATGCCGGTCCGCATCGATGCGAAGAACGCGAAGCTGTCCGATTCGACCAAAGAACATGTCGACAAGGCATGTGCGAAATTCAGTCAATTCTACGACCGCATCGTCGATACCGAAGTCATCATTGATACGCAGGCCGGCAAGCATCTGAGCACCGCCGAGATCATCGTCAAGGTGCCGAATCAGCGTATCGTCGGCAAAGGGGAAGCGGACGACACCAACCTGTTCAAAGCCATCGACGAAGCGGCGAGTCACGTCGGCCGCCAGTTGAAGAAATACCACGACAAACAAGCGGAGCATAGATAGACAGCTTGGCCGACGAGATGATCGCCGGCGTTCCGGCCGAATCGTACCCGGGGGAGCGTCGAGTCGCACTGGTTCCCGATGTCGCCCATGCCCTGACCACGAAGGGTATACGGATCCTGCTGCAGGCCGGTGCCGGTGATCCTGCCGGGTACCCGGATGCCGCCTATGCCGATCGTGGTGCCGAGGTCGTGGCGGATCGCCAGCAGCTGTTCGCTGCCGCCGATGTGGTCCTTCAGGTGCGTACCCACGGCGCCGATGCGGCCGGTGCCAGCGACCTGCCGCTGATGCGGGCGGGCCAGACCGTGATCGGTTTCGCCGATGCCCTCGACGGGGGAGCACCTCTGCAGGCACTGGCCGCGACTGGTGTTTCGCTCTACGCCATGGAACTGATGCCCCGTATCACCCGGGCTCAGAGCATGGATGCCCTGTCGTCGATGGCGACGATCGCCGGCTACAAGGCGGTCCTGCTCGCCGCCTCTGAGCTTCCCCGGATCTTCCCCCTGATGATGACAGCTGCCGGCACCCTGGCGCCGGCGCGGGCCCTCGTCATCGGTGCCGGCGTCGCCGGCCTGCAGGCGATCGCCTCGGCGCGCCGGTTGGGCGCCCGCGTGTCGGCGTACGACGTACGGCCCGCGGTGAAGGAACAGGTGCAATCACTCGGCGCCGACTTCGTCGAGCTCGATCTGGCCTCCGATGATTCGGAGGATGCCGGTGGTTATGCCCGGGCAGCGGACGAGGCGTTCTATCAGAAACAGCGCGAGGAGCTGGGTAAGGTGGTGGCCGAGTCCGATGTCGTGATCACCACGGCGGCCATCCCGGGACAGCCGGCGCCAAAGCTGATCACAGCAGATGCCGTGCGTGCCATGCCACCCGGATCCGTCATCGTCGACCTGGCTGCTGAACGCGGCGGCAACTGCGAGCTGACGCGGCCTGACGAAACCATCGTCGACACCGGTACGACGATCCTGGGACCGACGAATCTGCCGGCGACGGTGCCGGCTCACGCCAGCCAGATGTATGCCCACAACATCTCGACCTTCGTGCAGCATCTGCGTGATGAGGAGAGCGGCCAGCTGCAGATGAACATGGAGGACGAGATCACGGCAGGCACACTTGTGGCCCGCGATGGCGCCATCGTACATCCAAGATTGCTGGAAGGGTCGGACTGAAATGGAGACACTGGTAGCGGCGCTGACCGTGTTCGTGCTGGCCGTGTTCGTGGGCTTCGAGATCATCACCAAGATCCCGCCCACGCTGCATACCCCCCTCATGTCGGGATCGAATGCGATCTCTGGAATCACCTTGATCGGGGCTCTGCTGTCGGCGGGAGCTCAGCATACCGAGCTGACGACGTGGCTCGGTTTTGCCGCCGTGGTCTTCGCCACGATCAACGTCGTCGGTGGATTCCTGGTCACCAACCGCATGCTCAGCATGTTCCGTCGGAAGTAGGCAACCGGTCGTGAGTTCCACATTCATCAACGTCGCCTACCTGATCGCTTCGATCCTGTTCATCTTCGGCTTGAAGGGACTGACTCATCCCCGCACAGCTGTACAGGGCAACCGCTATGGCGCTCTGGCCATGTTCATCGCCGTGGCGGCGACGCTGCTGGATCAGCAGATCCTCTCCTTCGAGTGGATCCTGATCGGCGTCCTGCTGGGCGGTCTGATCGGCGGTCTGCTGGCGGCGAAGATCGCCATGACGGACATGCCACAGCTCGTGGCTCTGTTCAACGGCTTCGGCGGTGGCGCCTCCGTGCTGGTCGCCGGCGCCGCTCTCATCGAAGCGGGCTTGCCGACGACACCCGGAACGACGCACACGTTCACCGTGGCCACGGCTGCCTCCGGCATCATCGGTGCTGTCACCTTCTGGGGCAGCCTCATCGCCTTCGCCAAGCTGCAGGAGCTGATGTCGGGCAACCCGATGACGTTCCCGGGGCAACAGGTCTTCAACGTACTTGTGGCGCTGGCCTGTCTGGCCCTCGGCGGCTGGATCGTCGCCGACCCGACCGCACCTGAGCCCTACTGGATCATGACCGGCATCGCCTCACTGCTGGGGATTCTGATCGTGATTCCCGTGGGCGGTGCCGACATGCCGGTGATCATCGCCTTTCTCAACTCGGCTTCCGGACTGGCGGCGGCGGCCACCGGTTTTGTCCTGGGCAACAACATCCTCATCGTCGCCGGTTCGCTGGTGGGTGCCTCAGGACTGATCCTGACCAAGATCATGTGCAAGGCGATGAATCGTTCCCTGGCCAACGTCTTCATCGGCGGCGTCGGGGGCGAGGTCATAGCCGGTGCCGGTGACGAGATCTACGAAGGGCACATCAAGTCGACGTCGGGCGAAGAGGTCGCCATGCTGTTTGATACGGCCAGGCGCGTCGTCGTCGTGCCCGGATACGGCATGGCCGTCGCCCAGGCACAACACGCGGTACGGGACATGGCCAATATCCTGGAGAGCCGCGGCGTCGAGGTGGAATACGCCATCCATCCGGTGGCCGGGCGTATGCCGGGTCACATGAACGTGCTGCTCGCCGAGGCCGAGGTGCCGTACGAGAAGTTGCAGGAGATGGACCTGATCAACCCCACGTTTGAGCAGACCGATGTGGCACTCGTCATCGGCGCCAACGACGTGGTCAATCCACTGGCGCGGGAGGACGATTCCGGTCCCATCGCCGGCATGCCGATTCTCGATGTGGACAAGGCGCGCACCGTGGTCGTCATCAAGCGCAGTCTGAGTCCGGGTTTTGCCGGCATCGCCAATCCGCTCTTCGCCGCGGACAATACTCTGATGTACTTCGGTAGCGCCAAGGAAGCCATTCTGGATCTGGTGGTGGCCCTCAAAGAAGGGTGACTCAGCCGTTCCAGCAGCCCTCGGTGTATGGATCGCGCCGGAAGAGCTTTCGGCGTCCGGGACTGGCACACTCCATCCATTCGTCCGGGATCTTCTGGGTGTACCGATGCGGTGGCCCCGCCTCTTTGAAGATGTCGATGTTGAACAGGCGGTAGGGCTGCGGTGAGTCGGCAGGCTTGGCCTCGACGGCATGGAAGATGCGGGCGTTGATGTAGACCATGCTCCCCGGAGGCACTTCGAGGGACACCTCCTCCAGTTTGCGCCCGGCTTCGGCGTCAAACTCTCCTGCCAACAGACGCTCGGCAGTGACCTCGGTCGTGGGGGCAATCAGGTGACTGCCCGGAATCACCTTGAGGCTGCGGTCGCCACGGGCGAAACCGTTGAGATAGTAGAGAATCTGGATGTAGCACCCGTCCCGTTCGGCGAGGTTCACAGGATGGTCGTGCTTCCAGTGGTGGTGGTCCTGGTGATAGGGGAGAGGACCGATGCCACGAGGTGCCAGGTTGAGGGCAGAATGGCAGAAGTGATACTCGGTGGCGAGGGTGGCCTGCAGCAGCGCGGTGACGAAGGGATCGTCGATCAGCTGGTCGCCGCAAGGGCCCCGCTCGTTCCAGGGGCGGACGAAATAGGCCCGCGGCTCATCCGCCATCCCGTCAAGGCCGTCGAGGTACTGCCGCACCGTATCGAGGCGGAGAATCTCTGCCGTCAGCTTCTCGCGCGCTTCGTCCTTGAAGATGTCGGGATACAGGATGTAGCCGTCACGATGGTAGGCATCGACGTCCCCGTCGGTGGGGGCCAGCTGACGGAACAGCGTGCTCACGGCTGTTGATCGCTGACACATCGGGTCAGCAGGTCGAGGGCTGCCACGGCAAAGGCCCACATGTTCTCTTCCCGATCCGGGATTCCGGTGTCGAGGGTGATGGTCATCTCCACTGGTCCGGCCACACCGATGCAGGTGTGCCCCGGGGCATCACCGTAGCGATTCCCCGCAGGTCCGGCAGCCCCTGTCTCACCGATTCCCCAATCGGCGTCCAGCCTTACTCGTGCCGAGCGCGCCAGATGCAGAGCATGGGTCTCCGTCGCCGCCCGTGCTTCTGCCATCGCCCCGTCTGCCACCGCCATCAATGTTGTCTTGCTGCCGCTGGTGTAGACCACGCCTCCACCCTTGAAGTAGGCGGACGCTCCTGGTACCGCCAGCAGCGAGGCCGAGATCACACCTCCCGCTGATGATTCGGCAACGGCCACCGTCTGGCCGGTGGCCTTCAGAGCAGCGCCAGCTCTGCTGCCGGTACCTGCGAGAGTCGCCATCGGATGATCTCCTGGTCGAGCCACAGAGTCGGGCAAGTGGGTAGTGAAGGTGAGTCTCAGGGCAGGGGGAAGGCAAGTGAAAGCACCAGCAGGAGCTTGTCGATATCATATGTTGCGCGACACTCGGACTGACGCCACCACCGGAAGCAGGAGATGGATGACACATCGAGAACGGGCTCTGGCCATCCTCAGATACCAGCCGTACGACCGATTGCCCCTGGTGCACTTCGGCTTCTGGTCGGGCCAGACGCTGCAGAAGTGGGCCGCCGAGGGTCACCTGCCCCTGTCAGAAGCCGACGCCTGGACCGACGGCAACGAGGTGGACGCCATCATCTCGGACCGGCTCGGTTTCGACTTCAACTGGCAGAGCATGTTCATCGCCAACAACCGTCTGCACCCAGGGTTCGACGGCAAGGTCGTCGAGGCGTTTGACGATGGTTCGAAACACATCCTCAACGGCAACGGCGTCGTCGTCGTGCAGCGCCCTGAAGCCGGTTCGATCCCCGCCGAGATCGATCATCTGCTGAAGGACCGGGCAACCTGGGAGGAGCACTACCGCCACCGCCTGCAGTGGTCTGAGGATCGGGTCACCCAGGCCACCGTGTGCCGCGGCGGGCAGACCGTGCGCTTCGACGAGGGCGGCCTCGAGATTCTGCGTGCCGCGGACTGGGATACGCCGTACGGCCTGCACTGCGGCAGCCTCTTCGGGCAGATCCGTGATGTACTCGGACTGGAAGGTTCGGCCTATCTGCTGGCCGATGACGAGGCGCTGTTCGATGAAATGATCGAGCTGGTGGGCGATACGTGCTTCCGCACCGTCGAATTCATCCTACAGACGGGTGCCCGGTTCGACTTCGCCCATTTCTGGGAGGATATCTGCTTCAAGAACGGTCCTCTCATCGTGCCCTCCGTGTTCGCCCACAAGGTCGGTCCCCAGTACCGGCGCATCACAGAACTGCTGAGTGAGTACAACATCGACATCGTCTCCCTCGACAGTGACGGTGTCATCGATGCCCTGGTGCCCATCTGGCTGGAGAACGGCGTCAACACCATGTTTCCCATCGAGGTCGGCACCTGGGGGGCCAGTATCGAACCATGGCGTCAGCTCTATGGTGAACAGGTGCGCGGCGTCGGTGGCATGAACAAGAACGTCTTCTCCCGGGATCGCGCCGCAGTGGACGCCGAGGTAGAGCGCCTGAAGCCTCTCGTCGAGCTCGGCGGTTTCCTGCCCTGCCCCGATCATCGTATCGCCCCCGACGGAGAATGGGAGCTGGTGCGCTACTACTGTGAGCGCATGCGAGAGGTCTTCGGCTGAAGCCACTGAGACGAATGTTTCAGCTCGAAGAACACGGCACCACCGCGCGCCGCGAGATCCGCGCCGGAGTGACCACATTCCTGACGATGGCCTACATCGTCGCCCTGAATCCGCTGATTCTGTCGCAGGCCGGCATGCCGGCAGACGGGGTGATGGCGGCGACCTGTCTGGCGGCGGCCGTGGGTTGCCTGTTGATGGGGTTGTTGACGAACTACCCCTTCGCCCTGGCCCCGGGTATGGGGCTCAACGCCTTTTTCGTCTACACCGTCGTGCTCGGCATGGGGGTCTCGTGGCAGGGAGCGCTGGCGGCCGTGTTCGTCTCGGGCCTGCTCTTCGTATTGCTGACGCTGACCCGCGCCCGGGAAGCCATCGTCAACGCGATACCGCCACCACTGAAGTACGCCATCAGTGTCGGCATCGGCTTCTTCATCGCCCTCATCGGGCTCAAGAACGCCGGGCTCATCGTCTTCCATCCCGGCACCGGCAGCCTGGGGCTGGTGGACGGCAGATACTTCGCCGATCCTGAACTGCAGGCCCTGCTGCCCTATGGGGCGTCGCCCGAGAGTGTGGGCCTGGCCCTGTTCGGCCTGGCGGTCACAGCCATTCTCATCGTACGCCAGGTTCGCGGAGGGCTGTTGTGGGGTATCGTCGCCACAACGTTGGCCGGCATCCCTTTCGGTGTCACCGGCGTTGGTGATGGCGGCATCATCGGCTGGCCGGCTGGCTTCGGCGAGGTTTTCCTCGCCCTCGACTTTGGCGAACTGATCACCCACGGACTGGTAACGGTGGTGCTGACCTTCACCTTCGTCGACCTCTTCGACACCACCGGCACACTCGTAGGCCTGGCGAGCAAGGCCGGCTATCTCGACGACGAGGGCCGGTTGCCGAGGGTGCGGGGGGCGCTGCTGGCCGACTCGCTGGCCACGGTGGCAGGCGCCCTCTTCGGTACGAGCACGACGACCACGTATATCGAGAGCGCGTCAGGTATCGCTGACGGGGGTCGCACGGGTCTGACAGCGGTGACGACGGCGTTCCTCTTTCTGCTGGCCCTGTTCTTTGCGCCCCTCATCGCCCATGTGCCCGCCGTGGCCACGGCGCCGGTACTCGTCATCGTCGGCGTGTTCATGATGGAGCCGATGACGCGCATCAACTTCCGCGACGCCTCAGACGGGGTTCCGGCCTTTCTGACGATCGCCGTCATGCCTCTGGCGTTCTCCATATCGGAGGGCATTGTGGCGGGCGTGCTGGCCTACACACTGCTGGCTGCCGCCCGCGGTCGGACCCGGCAGGTGGGTGTGACGATGTGGCTGCTCAGCGGCGTGTTCGTGCTGCGGTATCTGTTGTAGTCGCTGCAGGATTCTTGACAAGCTGACAGAGACGTGGCTATCTAGCGGAATCTGTACTCCAGTTATATGTACACCTCACTCATCGGTCTGCCTGTGAACGACATCCGCCTCCGATCCTGGAGCCTGCTCCTGGCAGCCCTGCTGCTGGCAACACCTGGCAGCGGTGAACTGCTGCTGACTCCCACGCCGCACAAGACCCTCAGCCAGACGCGAAAACTGCTCGATGCCGCCGACCTGCAGGTCATGCTGCCACTCGGCTACGAACTGGCGCCGGAACTCGTCAACGTTGCGACATTGTCGCAGCGTCGCGGAGTAGACGAGGTCCGGGTTTATGTGTCAGGGACTGACCAGGTCGAAGTGGGAGTGACCGTCACACCTGGTGGCACGTTCGACATCGTCGTCTTCCGCGACGGCGACAGTGCGCTCGGTGACATCGAAATGGGGCTGAAGAAGCTGGTCGCTGCGGCCAGACGCGCGGCGTCGGCATCGTCGGAGCCCGACCTCGGGTACGAGATGCTGCGCCTGGGCCACATCGAGGCGGATCGCGCCGTGGGCCTGCTGAAAGCCCTTGGCTACCACTCGGTGGAGTTCAGCGCGAAGAGTCAGGGCGGGAGTCAGATCTTCGATGTCGTACAGGGCCGAACGCCGAAGCTGCCCTGGGTGGTCAAGGTAACCAACGCCTCCAAAACGAGCCTGATGGCCCCGGCCACAGGGTCGAAGTCATCATCCTCCAGATCGACAGCGACGTCCTCGTCCAAGGGCGGCATCGCCGGGGTGTTGCAGCTGGGCGGTTCCCATCTGCATTCCACGACCTCCGGGTCGCCGGAAGAGCGGCTGCTCATCGTCTACGACCGCAACGATCCGGAGGCCCTGGAAACCCTCGTCAACCTGCTGCACACCCACATCGACGTGGCGGCGCAGCAGATCGTCATCGAGGCCCTCGTGATCGAGGTGAACACGTCCAACCTGAATGACCTCGGCTTCGAATGGCGCTCGTCGAACAGTGGCGCCAGCGCCAGTTTCGAGCGCGGGGCCACCGGCACACGCCAGGGCTCCTTTATCCTGTCACCAGATGCCTTCACCGACTTCAACGCGTTTCGGGGCATGGTCGAGGCTCTGGAGGAGTCAGGAGACGCCGAGATTCTCTCGAGTCCCTCCGTGCTGGTGCTCAACGATCGGCAGGCGCGCATCCAGGTGGGCCGTCAGATTCCCGTGTCGCGCACCACGGCAACGACCTCGGCAACGATCAAGGGCGTGGAGTATTTCCCGATCGGTATCGTGCTCAACCTGCGGCCACGGATCAACCGCGAGAAGTCCGAGGTGACGATGCAGATCGAGACGATCATCTCGTCGATCTCTCCGGAGTCGGCGGCCAAGCTCGAAGCGAGCTCCGGGGATATCACGTTCTCTCCCATCGTCGACAACCGTCAGGTCGAGACGTTCGTGCGGGTCGCCGACGGCACGCCCTTCATCATCGGCGGGCTGCTGTCCACCGACGATCAGCAGGCGCGTATCAGTCTGCCGTTGTTCTCGCGCATTCCGGTCATCGGCAGACTGTTCACGCGGGAACGTATCGAACACGAACGGCGCGAAGTGATCGTCGTCTTGACCCCACACATCGTGCCGCTGGAGGCGCGCAGCTTCTCGCAGCTGATCCCGAAGGATTCGGACATCTTCGATCGCTTCGACTTCACCCTGTTCCGCAACGCCTATCGCGTGCGTGACGACGAGGTGTGGGATCTGAAGTTCATCCAGGAGAGTCCCGTCCTGAGCAACATCGTTGCCCGCACCCGCCTCTACGCCGAGCAGGATGTGATGATCCGGCGCCAGGAGCCCTTTGCCAGCTTCCTGGCCGGCAACATCCCCGGCGAGAGCGTCCTGGTGCGTCGGATGCTGAAGGACATCGTGGATAAGCTTGGCTTCGGTGAGCAGGTCGATCTGGGCAAGGTCTTCTTCTTCGAGACGGCCGACGACGACAACTTGATGGACCGGATGCTGGATGATGCCCTCGGCGAGTTGCTGGCCACACCCGGCCGCGGGCTGGTGCTGACCTACGATGCCAGCAATGTGCCGATGGAGGGGGAGAACTTCACCTATCCCTTCGCCACGGTGCGGGATACGCTGGTGCCCGAGGATGACCGCGAGCGGGTCCTGTTCCTGCGCGGACTGAACCCCGTGGACGAGGACGAGCGCCCCGAAAAGTGGTCCATTCTGCTGGCCAGCGAAGAGGACGCCGCCCACCTGCGCAATGTCCTCATCCTCAAGCGTCTGATGGACCTCAACACCAAGCTGCCGCAGACACTGACCGCTTTCCAGCCCGGCGTGCAGATTCTGTTTCCGAGCCGTGAAGACATGGCCAAACGCTATCACCTGATCGACAGCGAGGTGGCACAACTGTTCTACGAGACGTCATCCAGCCAGTACTACCCGGCCTTTGAGCGCGTGTTCAACCGCCAGGTGCGCGAGGCGGAGAGTATCCTGGGGACGGGAGGCTTGAGATGAAACCGATCTCGATGATCATCGCCCTGGGGGCCCTGCTGTTGTTCGCCGCGTGTGGTGACGAACCGGAGCGCATTGTTTCCGGTGAGACGGAGGACGGCCGCTGGGAACTGACCCTCGAGGCCCGCAAGAACGCGCTACGTAGCGGCGAAGCACTGCCCGTGCGTGTGACTCTGGTGAGTCTGGCAGGTCAACCAGCGGCGACGTTCCGGGACACCATCGATTTTGTCGCCAATGCCGGCTCGGTGTCACCGAACCGCCTGGTGTTCACCTTCGTCGGCGCCGAGGACATGACCTACACGGGGGTCGGCAACACGACCCAGTTCAGCGACTGGGTCACCTATACGCTGTCGACTTCATCGAGTCAGGCCAATGAGGAGCGACAGGGAGAGATGAGTGCTCTGTTCCGTGATCTGGAAGCGGTGTTGAAGATTCGGATCGTGCAGGATTGAGGACTCGCGCGGCCGGGAGACGACAGTCGGCCATCTCGGCGACTTCAGATTCCTGACAGACTCTATCCGAGATAGATCGCTTCGTCGGGCCAGTCTTCGGCCAGCTTGGCGTTGGGCATGTTGACTTTGGGCAGGTAGTTGTGCTCCCGGCGGATCAGGCCGAGGACGCGCATGGTGCGCACTTCCTGGATGCAGTCCTTGCCGTGGTTGTTCTGGATGGAGGGCAGGATCTTGCCCTGCAGGCTGTCAGCCACGTCGCTGTCTGACGCACCCTCCACGATCATGACCAGCGCGATGTGGCCGTCGGTCTCAGCCAGGTAACTGTCCCGGATCAGCTCCGAGAAGACGTTGGCCACGTTCGGCTCATTGCGGATCTCCTCCTCGATCTGCCCCCGCGTCACCCCCAGTCTGAACTTGATGATCGCCATGTGTTGCGTCGTTGCCGGGGCGTTGCCCTGGCTGCGCTCGGGATCGATGGCGGCATAGTAGCGCACCCGACCTTCACTCTCCAGCCGAGAGCGTTTCCGGCGGACGGTGCGCACCGGCACGCCGGTGGTGTTGGCGACCCGGTTGTCGGAAACCCGTGGGTTGCGGATCAACGCCCGCAGGATGGCCTGTTCCTGATCGTCCAAGGTGTCCATGGCCGTATCTGTACCTTTCTACGATGATTCAGCACAGTATAGGCCAAAGACAGCCTCTCCGATAGTCCTTTTGTAGCACGTGAGCCTCGTCTCGTGACAAGAATGGGATTGACACTGTGACCGTCCGAACTATATTATGCGGTTCACTACGAATCCATCGTACCGCCCCCGCCGTCGCCGGCACCCGCCAGCGACCTAGACACGCACCGGGGGTTCCCCTGATGGTTCACCCTGGTCCCGGATCCGAATCGGCGTTCTCTTCGTTTCGACCTGCCTGCCCGGTCAGCGTGACCATGAAGCACCTCGAAGAGGTCGCACCGCATGAAGTATCCAGCCGCCTTTCCCCAAAAGCAGGGGATGTACGACCCGCGACACGAACATGATGCCTGTGGCATCGGTTTCGTCGCCCACATAAAGGGCGAGCGTTCGCACGGCATCGTGCAGCAGGCTCTCGAAATCCTCGTCAGTCTCGATCATCGCGGCGCCCGCGGCGCTGAGGCGAACACCGGCGATGGCGCCGGCATCCTGCTGCAGATTCCGGACCGGTTCCTGCGCCAGGAGATGGCCGCCGCCGGCGTCGAGCTGCCGTCACCCGGCCAATACGGTGTCGGCATGGTGTTCCTGCCGCGGCCGCACGCCTCACACCGGCACTTCTGCGAAACCGCTCTCGAGTCGATCGTCCGCGATGAGGGGCTCAGCGTCCTCGGTTGGCGCGATGTGCCCACCGACAACAGTACCGTCGGCCTGTGGGCGCAATCACACGAGCCCATCATGCGTCAAGTGTTCATCGCCAGACCCGACTCCGTCGCCGATGAGATGGCCTTTGAGCGCAAGCTGTACGTCGTCGGCAAGCGTGCTGCCCACGAGATTCGCCACAGTGACGAGGAGGAGGGAGACGCCTTCTACCTGGCGAGCCTGTCCTGTCGCACCATCGTCTACAAGGGCATGCTCGCGCCCGAGCAGGTGGAAGCCTACTACCCGGATCTCTCTGACGAGCGGATGGACGCCGCCATCGCCCTGGTGCACTCCCGTTTCTCGACGAACACCTTTCCGAGCTGGGAGCTGGCCCATCCGTACCGTTACCTGATCCACAACGGCGAGATCAACACGCTGCGGGGCAACATCAACTGGATGCGGACGCGCGAGTCGATGATCGACGCCGGCGTCTTCGGCGATGACGTGTCCAAGCTGTTCCCCATCATCGAAGAGGGCGGCTCCGATTCGGCGGGTTTCGACAACTGCCTGGAGTTTCTCCATCTCGGCGGGCGCACCCTGCCGCACGCGCTGATGATGATGATTCCCGAGCCATGGGAACGTCACGAGAATATGCCGGACGAGAAGAAGGCGTTCTACGAGTTCCACGCCTGCATGATGGAGCCCTGGGACGGACCGGCATCTGTGGCTTTCACCGACGGCAGCGTCGTTGGCGCGACGCTGGACCGGAATGGTCTGCGGCCATCCCGCTACTACGTGACCAAGGACGACCGTGTCATCATGGGTTCGGAGGTAGGTGTCCTCGAAGTCGATCCTGCCAACGTGCTGCACAAGGGGCGATTACAGCCGGGGCGCATGTTCCTCGTCGATACGAAGGCGGGCCGGATCATCGACGACGAAGAACTCAAGCACGAGGTCGCCAACGAGCACCCCTACCGGCAGTGGCTGGACGACAATCTCGTCGATCTGCACGAAATGCCCGACATCGAACACGAAGCCGTCGTGCGCGACCATGCAACGATCCTGAAGCATCAGCAGGCCTTTGGCTTCACCTTCGAAGATCTGCGTGTGCAGCTGGCGCCCATGGCACGCAACGCCCTGTGGCCCACCGGGTCGATGGGCAACGACGCGCCGCTGGCGGTGCTGTCGGATCGGCCCCATCTGCTCTACAACTACTTCAAGCAGCTCTTCGCCCAGGTAACCAATCCGCCCATCGATCCGATCCGCGAAGAGCTGGTCACGGCGACGGAGACGACGCTGGGCGCCGAGCGCAACCTGCTCGAGCCGGAGCCTGCCAGCTGTCGACAGATCCGCCTGGAGACACCGGTGCTCACCGACACCGAGTTCGAAAAGCTGCAGAGCCTCGATCTGCCCGGTTTCCAGGTACAACGGCTACCCATGCTGTTCACCTCGCAGGGCGGCGAAGCGGCGCTGCGCACGGCTCTGGATCGACTGTTCGCCGACGCTGAGGCCGCCATCGACGGCGACGCCAATGTTCTGATTCTGTCGGATCGGGGTGTGGACGAGCAGAATGCGGCGATTCCGGCACTGCTCGCCGCGGCGGGATTGCACCACTACCTGATCCGTAAGGGCAAGCGCTCACGCACCGGTCTCGTGCTGGAGACGGGCGAGGCGCGCGAGGTGCATCACTTCTGCCTGTTGCTCGGCTACGGTGTCAACGCCATCAACCCGTACATGGTGTACGAGTCTCTCGCCGACATGATCGACGAGAACATGCTGCCCGACATCGACATCGACACGGCCATCCAGAACTACAACAAGGCCGTGCTCAAGGGTGTGGTGAAGGTCATGTCGAAGATGGGCATCTCCACCTTCAAGTCGTACCGGGGGGCCCAGATCTTCGAGGCTGTGGGCCTCAAGAAGAGCGTCATCGATGAGTTCTTCACCTGGACGGACTCCCGCGTGGAGGGCATCGGCCTCGACGTCATCGCCGAAGAGGCGCGGCGGCGACACGATGCCGCCTTCCCGCAGTTTGGCAGCAACGGTGCGGCGCTGGATACGGGGGGTGAGTACCAGTGGCGCAACCACGGCGAGTACCATCTGTTCAACCCGAAGACGATCCACCTACTGCAGAAGGCAGCACGCTCCGGTGACTACGAGACCTATGAGCAGTACGCGGAGCTGATCAACGATCAGAGCGAGCACGACCGCATGGCGACATTGCGCGGCCTGCTCGAGTTCGTCGATCCGGAGGACGGCGGTGTCCCACTGGAGGAAGTGGAGTCGGTGGAGGCCATCACCAGCCGCTTCAAGAGTGGCGCCATGTCGTACGGCTCGATCAGCAAAGAGGCGCACGAGGCCCTGGCCATCGCCATGAATCGCGTCGGCGGGCGCTCGAACACTGGTGAAGGAGGTGAGGATCCGGCGCGCTACACTCCCGAGCCGAACGGTGACTCCAAGAACTCGGCCATCAAGCAGGTGGCCTCCGGACGCTTCGGCGTGACGAGCAACTACCTGGTACACGCCAAAGAGCTGCAGATCAAGATGGCCCAGGGCGCCAAACCCGGGGAGGGTGGGGAGCTGCCTGGCGGCAAGGTCTATCCCTGGATCGCCAAGGTGCGGCAGTCGACGCCCGGTGTGGGTCTGATTTCGCCGCCGCCGCACCACGACATCTATTCGATCGAGGACCTGGCCGAACTGGTCCACGATCTGAAGAATGCCAACCGCGAGGCCCGCATCAACGTCAAGCTCGTGTCCGAAGTGGGCGTGGGCACCGTGGCGGCTGGCGTCGCCAAAGGCAAGGCCGACGTGGTGCTCATCAGCGGTCACGACGGGGGTACCGGGGCGTCACCGCAGACAAGCATCAAGCATGCCGGCCTGCCCTGGGAGCTGGGACTGGCCGACACGCACCAGACGCTGGTGCTCAATCACCTGCGCGACCGCATCGTCGTCGAGACGGACGGGCAGCTGAAGACGGGTCGCGACGTGGCAATCGCCTGTCTGTTGGGGGCTGAAGAGTTCGGCTTTGCCACGACGGCCCTGGTGTCGATGGGCTGCATCATGATGCGCGTCTGTCATCTCGACACCTGCCCCGTCGGTGTGGCGACACAGAATCCTGAGCTGCGCAAGAAGTTTGTGGGAACACCCGACAACGTCGTCAACTTCCTGCGCTTCATCGCCGAGGACCTGCGACGGGTGATGGCCCGTCTTGGCTTCCGCACGATCGCCGAGATGGTGGGACGGACGGACCGCTTGCAGCAGCGCGCCACCGACCACTGGAAGGCGAAGGGGCTCGATTTGTCGCCGCTGCTGCACCAGCCCGATGTCGGGCCCGACGTGGGGCGTCACTGCACACAGGCCCAGGATCATGGCATCGACAAGTCCCTGGACGTGACACAGTTGCTGGAGATCTGCGAACCAGCCATCGAGCGTGGCGAATCGGTGCGCGCCGAACTCGACATCGTCAATACGAATCGCGTGACCGGCACGATCACCGGCGGCGAGATCACCAAGCGCCACGGTCCCGATGGCCTGCCCGAGGACACGGTGCACCTCAAGTTCAAGGGCTCCGCCGGGCAGAGCTTCGGGGCTTTCGTGCCTCCGGGCATGACCCTCGAGCTGCAGGGCGACGCCAACGACTACTTCGGCAAGGGCCTGTCGGGGGGCAAGCTGATCCTCTACAAGCCAGAGGGCTCCACCTTCAAGTCGCGCGACGAGATCATCGTCGGCAACGTCGCCTTCTATGGCGCCACGGCGGGCGAGTCCTTCATCCGCGGCAAGGCGGGGGAGCGCTTCTGCGTGCGCAACTCCGGCGTCGTGGCCGTCGTCGAGAGCGTCGGCGACCACGCCTGCGAATACATGACGGGCGGCCGCGTCGTCGTCCTCGGGCCTACGGGACGCAACTTCGCCGCCGGCATGTCGGGGGGCATCGCCTACGTGCTCGACGACTACGACGACTTCGCCGGCCACTGCAATACCGAAATGGTGGACCTCATGCCTCTCAATGAGGACGACCTGCAGGAGGTGCGTGGCCTCGTGGAGCGCTACGAGCACTACACGCAGTCGCCCCTGGGTCGTGAGATCCTGGATGGCTGGCAGGTGCGGTCGCAGCGCTTCGTCAAGGTCTTTCCTCGTGACTACCGGCGTATGCTGGAGTCGCTGGAGCGGGCGCGCCAGTCGGGCCACTCCGGAGACGAGGCCGTGATGGAAGCGTTTATCGAGAACAAGAGTGACACCGCCAGAGTGTCGGGGAACTGAGCATGGGTAAGCCAACTGGATTCATGGAGACCGAGCGGGAGTTGCCCGAGGATCGGGATCCCATCGAGCGCCTCAAGGATTACGATGAGTTTCACCTGCACCTGAGTGACGAAAAGCTGCGGGATCAGGGCAGCCGGTGCATGGACTGCGGCGTTCCGTTCTGCCACACGGGACAGACACTGCCGGTGAACTCGCCCTTCGCTTCAGGGTGCCCGCTCAACAACCTGATCCCCGAATGGAACGATCTCATCTACCGGGGTCTGTGGCGGGAAGCTCTGGAACGCCTGCACAAGACGAACAACTTCCCTGAGTTCACCGGTCGTATCTGTCCGGCACCGTGTGAAGGGTCATGCGTGGTGGGTCTCAACGACTCCCCGGTGACCATCAGGAACATCGAGGTGTCGATCGTCGAGAAGGGGTGGGCGGAGGGCTGGATCGTGCCGCAACCGCCGGAAAAGCGTACCGGCAAGACGGTTGCCGTCGTCGGGTCGGGCCCTGCGGGCCTGAGCGCAGCGATCCAGCTGAATCGCGCCGGTCACCGGGTCACCGTGTACGAACGCTCGGACCGTATCGGCGGACTGCTGATGTATGGCGTCCCCAACATGAAGCTCGACAAGCGCATCGTGCAGCGCCGCGTCGACCAGATGGAAGCCGAGGGTGTCACCTTCGTCACCAACACCGAGATCGGCACCGACCTCCCGGCACAGCAACTCGTCGACGAGCACGATGCTGTCGTGCTCTGCATCGGGGCGCTGAATCCACGCGAACTGCCCAAGCCCGGGCGGGAACTCAACGGCATCCACCAGGCCATCGACTTTCTGCATGGCCACACCAAGTCCCTGCTCGACTCCGAGTTGGCGGATGGCAAGTACATTTCGGCCAAAGACAAGAACGTCATCGTTCTCGGTGGCAACGACACAGGCACGGACTGTGTCGCCACCTCGCTGTGGCATGGCTGCAAGAGTGTGTTCCAGTTCGACATCATCCCGCCGCCGCCGGCAGCGCGCTCCAATGGCAACCCGTGGCCGGAGTGGCCGAAGGTCTACAAACTGGACTACGGTCACGAAGAGGCCGAGGCCCGCGACGGCCGGGATCCCCGCGAGTTTCTCATCAGCACGGCAGAGTTCCTCGGCGACGAGGCCGGCAACGTGCGTGCCCTGCTGACCAGAGAAGTGGAGTGGGTGCAGGTCGACAACGGTCCACCTTTCCGCGAGGTGCCGGGTACGGAGAAGGAATGGCCCGCCGAGCTGGTGCTTTTGGCCATGGGCTGGCTGGGGCCACAGGATACGGTTCCCGAGGCACTGGGTCTCGAGCGGGACCAGCGCTCCAACGTGAAGGCTGAACTCGGCAAGTACGTCACCAGCATTCCCGGCGTGTTCGCCGCCGGCGACGTGCGCCGGGGCATGAGTCTGGTGGTGTGGGCTCTCAAGGAGGGCCGCGAGGCGGCCCGCGAGTGCGACAGGTACCTGATGGGATCGACGTCGCTGCCCTGAGCAGCCTGCCCCGCAACAACTCCCAACGCCCTCGCGAACCTGGTTCCGCGAGGGCTATCTTGACGACATGGCCAAGCTCACCGACGAAGTCGGCACTTTCGCGCAGTCGCAGCATTTCCTGCTGCTGGATTCGGCGCTGAAGCACAATGCCGAGCCGCTGCTGGCCCATTGGTGTGACGAAGTGGGTGAGGTCGTGTCCGAAGAGAACATGCGCCGCGCCCTGAACGGCGTGGCGCGCCTCGATGTGCCCGCCACACATCGGCGCACCTTTCCGAAGCTGCTGCAGGCGTTTCTTGAGTTTCTGCCGACGACAGGTCGTTTTCCCATGGGGGACCAATGGTCCGACAGGGTGGCCACCATGGAGAAGGACTACGCCGACGGTTTCCGTGACGATGGTTCGGTGCGCGGGGCGACGGTACGCAAGGCCGGTGGTGAGACGGGCCGCAACGATCCCTGCCCCTGTGGCAGCGGCAAGAAGTACAAGAAGTGCTGCATGTCCATGCTGGAAGGCTGACAGGATGACGGAGCTGCCGAAACGCCGCCTTGGACGCAGCGGAATGGAACCCGCTGCCGTGGGCCTGGGCGGCGCCTGGTGGCACAAGGCCGGACGGCAAGGCACGATCGCCGGCATCGAGGCGGCCTTGGAGCTGGGGATGAACTTTCTCGACACCTACCCCGGCCAGGACGAGCAGACCTGGGGTGATGTGCTGGCCGAGGGCGGCAGACGGGACCGAGTCTACCTGCAGGCCAAGGTGAGCAGTCACGTGCGCAACGAGCGCACGTCGGATCACTCGGCGGCCAGGACACGGTCCAGCGTGGAGGCCAGCCTGCGGGATCTGCGCACCGACTACCTCGACAGCGTACTGATCCACGGGTATGACCAGCCGGAGCAGCTGCAGACGGACGATATCGTCGATCCCCTGGCGCCGGGCAACGCACTGGACGAACTGTTGCGGCTGAAGGAAGAAGGCAAGGTGCGCCACATCGGCATCGGTGCCCGCAACGCCGAGGTGCACCGGCGGGCCATCGACACCGGTCACATCGAGCTGATTCTCACTTATCTCGAGTACAACCTGCTGACCCAGGCGGCAGCGACGGAGCTGTTTCCACTATGTCGCGAGAAGGATGTGGGAGTGATCCTGGCCAGCCCGCTGGCCATGGGCCTGCTGACCGGCGCCGAGCCCGATGCCGAGAACGAACAGCGCAAGATCCGCGACATGACGGAGCCGAAGACACATCGAATGTGGAGTTGGTGCCGGGAGCGTGATATCGACATCCGACATCTGGCGATTCAGTTCTGTATGGCGGCGCCTGTAGATGGTTTCGTGTTGCCGGGACAGGCGAGTGCGGATGAGGTGCGGTCGTCGTATAAGGCCGGGATGGCGGTGGTGAGTGTGGATGTCTGGAGGGAGTTTGGGGAGGCGTTTGGGATTGATGTGAGCGCGTTGGTCTGAGAGTCCGAGCTTGGGCGTGCGGGCGCCGATGCCTGCGGCGGCCCGCAGCGCGGGCCGCGCCCGGACTCACCGGCTGACTGATGCCACGTCCCTGTGGCACAGTCAGCGAGCGACATCCTGTCGCTCACCCCTTCGGGGCCCGACGGGCCGCAAGCGGCCCTGTTCGTCCGGGCTGCCCTTCGCTGAGGGACGCCTCCGACACCGTCGCCCGCCCGCTCGGCATCCGTGACTCTTCCCTCTCCTCTTTCTTGCTGCTGTCAGTTCTTGGCAGGCTTTCCTCCGGCGTCTTTCGGTTTTCTCACTCTGGCGGAGAAACGATGCAGATAGAAGTACCGCGGAATCATCAGATGTTCGTCAACGCTCGGGCGTTGATCTGGCGGGAGGCTGGGGGCCGATGTCGATCAATTCAGCGCGTCGGCGGCGGCAGTCCTGACCAGGATCGGGCATCTCGGGCTTTGACGGTGCCCCAGCTCGCGGATCCAATCAACGTCTCCCTGTCCGTTGTGAAAGACCAGAGCCAGCGGTAGTTGCCCCAGTTGTCGCCCATGCCTTCGTCCCCATCTGGCAGGAACAACCACCCCTGGATGCCGTACTCCCCGGGGTGGGTCAACCGGTAGAAATCGAACAGGTCAAAGGACAATCGCGCCGTCTCACCCGGTTCGATCATCGAAGCCGCCCTCTCTGAGTCCAGCGGCTCAAACGTGTGCTCACCCCGCTTGTTCAGATGAAACCGCAACACGGGCATATCGGCCATGCCTGTCGGGAGCGGCGCTGAGCCGACCTGCACGGCAAGAGGCTGATGCAGCCGGTTGGTCACCTTCGCATCAAAGCGGGGCCGGTCACCCCAGGGGGCCGTCGATTCCCCTGTGACCACGGCGCGAATGGCGGACCGTCCGGTTTCGGCGACGGACTGTACGTAGTCGTACAGGGCCGTGTCTTCGTACAGGGACGTGAGCGGCAGGACATTGGGTGGGATCAGCGGCGCCCATAGAGTGTCTGAGGCGGCTGGCGAGCCGAGCATCAGCAGCAGGTGCGCGCCCACCTGGTAGGGTTGCAGCAAGTCTGAGCAGGACGTGCGTGCCAGTTCCGGTACAAACTGTAGAACGAGCGGTCCGGCAGGCAGCTGACCTCGAAGCACCTGATCGACGTCGACGTAGGCTCTGTGTACCGCCCGCAAAGACCACTCATTTTCTGCATCGATTTCAATGGTTTCGGTATCGAGGGAGTCTATGCGGCCGACGACGACGACCTCGGACTGCTCGAGGTTCTGCTCGATGGAATACACCTCGAAATCGCAGGGGTAGGCGACGCCATGGGTCAGCAGCAGCACCAGCGATCGCCATCTGAATCTCACGTCGCAGCTCCTGGCGAGGGTTCTTGAGTAGTAGCTGGAAGCCAGCCATCTACCGTGTAACACCAGCTGGGCTACTGGTGTTACCACGCGTCCAGCGTGGCGAGCATTCTTCCGCTTCACACTTCTTTACCCGCCCGACAGACCAGCGCAAGAGCGGGCCTGCAGATTGGTGTCGTGTCGGGGGCAGTCAAGCGCCGAGGGGGAGCGGAGTATCACACAGTTCACCGAGAATCCCCTGAACTGTTGACAAGATCCACGTTCCACGGTTAACGTCGTTAACTATGGATCGGAACGACATTCTCACCCAGGCCTGTGAGCTCTATCTGCACGGCGGCCTCGATGCGGTCTCCATGCGGCGGCTGGCCCGGGATCTCGGGGTGACAGCGCCGGCACTCTACAAACACTACGACAGCCGCGAAGAGATTCTGCTCGATGTCGTCAGCGAGGCCTATCGCCTGTGCGCCGAGCATCTTTCCGTGGCCCTGTCGGGGAGCACGCCGGCGGATCGCTTTCGCCTCGCCGGCCGCGGCTATCTCGATTTCGCCCTGGGCAATCCCAAGCTCTACGAGATGATGTACGCGCCGGCCCACACCCTGGGTGTGGAGAGATTCCCCGAAACGCTGACGGCGCGGATGGCCGGTGTCGGTCAGTTCTTCACCGATCGTGTGCGCGAATGCATCGCGGCGGGGCTGCTGCACGGCCATCTCGATGCAAGAGAAGTCTCCCTGACTCTGTGGGCTCACGCGCACGGACTGATTTCCATCTTTCTGCGGGATTGTCTGGATATGGACGAAGAGATGTTTCGACAGGTTTACCATGACTCCGGCTGGCGCACTCTCCACGCGATGGCAACAGCGGAGTACCGGCCAACAACGCCGACGACTACAACAGCGAGCCATGCCACATGAAGAAGTTGAGGCAGATCTTCCGGGGCGTGATCGCCGTTGGGCTGACAATCGTCGCCGTCTCCAGGGCTGCCGAGGCACAGACCGTGCCGGCCGAAGAGCTGCTGCTCAGCGTCGACGGCGTCGTGCAGCTGGCCATGGAGCGCAGCCTCGACCTGCGAGCCGCCGCTCATGGACTGTCGGAAGCGAAGAAGCGGGTGTCGGAGGAATGGGGCACGATCCTGCCGGATGTCAGTGCCTCGGCGTCGTACGTGCGCAACATCTCGCCGGCGGTCTCCTTCGTGCCGGCACGCGTATTCGATCCCACCGCCGCCGAGGGGGAGTTCATCTCGCTGCAGTTCGGCGCCGATAACAGCTGGCAAAGCGCCATCAGCGTACAGCAGAAGCTGTTCGACGCCCGTGCCTTCATCGCCCTGAGCGCGGCCGAGCAGTTCGAACAGCTGCAGGTGGAGGTTGTGCGGGGACGAGCCCACGACGTGGCCACGCGCGTGCGCGTGCTGTGCTACGACCTGCTGCTGCACAGCGAAGAGCTGCGGCTCACCGAACGCTCCCTGGACCGTGTGCGGCAGGCCCTGACGGAAACGCAGGCTCAACACGAGGCAGGGATGTCGACCTCGTACGACGTGTTGAGACTGCAGGTGGAGCTGGCAAATCTTGAACCCTCTCTGCTGCGCTCGACAAACGCCATCACCTCGACGCGCCGGCAGCTGGCCGTGGAGCTGGATCTGGAGTCGCCCCACAGGCTGCGTCTGACAGATGACGAAGCGTTGATCGATACGGTGGCGCTGGCCGATCTGGTCGTATCGCCGGCAACGGCAGAGGATCTCGTGCTGCGGTCGCGGCAGAATCGCTCCGACCTGCGTCAGCTGGAGCAGACGGCGCTACTGCGCAAGACGGATGTGCGCAGCGAGCAGACCGACTACCTGCCGACGGTGTCGCTTTTCGGCAGCTGGGACGTGCAGGCACAACAGAACGGTAGCCCCAACTTCTTTGGTGATGAGCGCAGCCGAGCCACCAGCAAGATCGCCGGTGTCAGCATGTCGCTGCCGCTGTTCTCCGGCATGCAGCGCGGCGCCCGGGTCAATCAGAAGCGTGCCGTGCAGCGGCAGGCCGAAACCGAGCTGCAGGTGGCGCGCGGTCGTGCCGCCGCCGAGGTGCGCGACTTGGCGGAGGCGCTGGCGGAAGCCGCCGCGCGTGAGCGCGGCCAGCGGCTGGCCGTGACCCAAGCCGGTCTCGGTTACCAGATCACGTTGGCGCGCTATCGACGCGGCATCGGCAGCCGGCTGGAGATGACGGACGCGGAAGTGGCGCTACGACGAAGTGAATTCAACCATGCCCAGGCGGCGCACGATCTGCTGACGACGCGCGCCCGTCTCGATCTCGCCGTAGGCCAGGTGGCCCACGTCGACGGACCGACCTCGGAGAGTGCACGATGAACAAGAGTCTGAAACCCCATGTGACGCTTGCCGTCATCACTGCCACCGCCCTGTTGCTGGCTGCCTGTGGGGAGGAGGAGGCGGACGGTGCGGACGCGGCAACACCGACAGCGGCCCAGGACACGCGCCGCATCATCAACGTGGAAGTCGTGACCCTGCAGACGCAGGACTTCCGCGACGTGATCCGTCTGACGGGGACCGTGGCGGCTGATCGCGAGGTGATGGTATCGGCCGAGGCAGGCGGCACCGTCGCTGAGATCCTCGTCGACAAGGGCACTGCCGTTACGACCGGCCAGATTCTGGTCCGCCTCGACGATGACCTGTTGGAGGCGCAGAGGAACGACGCCCGCGCGCAGGCGAAGCTGGCGGAGGAGCTGTGGACTCGCATCGGTAAGCTGTTCGAGGAAGATGGCATCGGTACCGAGAGTGAATACCTGCAGGCACGGTACACCGCGGAGAGCGCCACCGCCCGCTACGCACTCATGGAGGAACGCCTGCAACGCACGACGATTCGTGCCCCTTTCGACGGCATCTTCGACACCCGACTCGTCGAGATCGGCTCCGTCGTCGCGCCCGGGCAGGCCGTGGGCAGTGTCGTCGATGTGGACCCGCTGAAGGTGACGGCAGGCGTTCCGGAACGCTACGCCGCCGACGTCGTGGTCGGCGCCGCCGCCGGTGTCAGCTTCAGCGATCTCGACGTGACGGGCACGGCCTCCGTGTCCTACGTGGGCGCCAGGGTCCACTCCGGCAATCGAACCTTTCCCGTGGAGCTGTCTCTCGAGACACCCGTGGCCGGCGCCAAACCGCAGATGGTGGCTGATGTGACGCTGCAGCGGCGGTTGATCTCTGGCGCCATCGTCGTGCCGCGCCAGGCACTTGTGCGCACCGAAGACGGGTACGCAGCCTTCGTCGTCGAAAGCGCCAGTGCCGCCACCGCCGTGGCACGCCAGGTGACCCAGGGACCGTCGGCCAACGACCGGGTCGTCATCACCGCCGGTCTGTCGGCGGGAGATCGGATCGTCGTCGTCGGCCAGCACCAGGTCGCCGATGGTGATCTCGTGCGGATCGTGGGTGAGTAGATGATGAACGACGACCAACAGGACCCCACTGCGAACAGGGACCGTTTCAAGGAGCTGCCCATCACCTCGTGGGCGGTCAATCACAGTACGTCGGTGCTGATCCTGTTCTTCATCATCACCCTGGCCGGTGTGCTCGCCTATCGCAGCATCCCGAAGGAGTCGTTCCCCGAGATCGAGATCCCCATGATCGCGGTGAACACGATCTATCCGGGGGTGTCGCCGAAAGACATCGAGTCCCTCGTGACGCGCGTGATGGAGCAGGAGCTGAACACGGTTCCGGACCTCGAAGAGCTGACCTCGACATCGGTGGAAGGCTACTCGAGTGTTGTGGCGGAATTCTCCACTTCCGTCGACATGGACGAAGCCCTGCAGCGAGTGCGCGAGAAGGTGGATCTGGCCAAACCGGATCTGCCCGCCGACGCCGAGGAACCGGGGATCTTCGAGTTCGACTTCTCCGAGGTCCCCATCATGCAGGTGAACCTGTCGGGGGAGTACGGACTGGTGCGACTCAAGGAGATCGGCGAGGAGCTGGAGGACGAGCTCGAGCAGATCCCGACGGTGCTGCGCGTCGACCTGCGCGGTGGCCGTGAGCGCGAGGTCAAGGTGGACGTGTCCCTGTCGCGGCTGCAGTTCTACGGGCTGTCGCTGGAAGACATGGTCGATGCCGTACGGGATGAGAACGTGAACATCCCCGGTGGCTCCATCGACGTGGGAGAGATGAAGTTCCTCGTCCGTATCGATGGCGAGCTGCACGATCCGCTCTTGATCCGCGACATCGTCATCGACACTCGGGACGGCCGTCCCATCTACGTGCGCGATGTCGCTGACGTCGACTTTGGATTCGCCGAACGCGAGAGCTTCGCCCGTCTCGATGGCAATGCCGTGGTCACCCTCGACGTGATCAAACGCTCCGGTGAGAACATCATCGAGACGGCCGATGCGGTGCGCACCGCCATCGACGATATGGAGCCGCTGTTTCCCCCCACGACAGTGGTGAAGATCACCTCCGACATGTCGTCGGAGATCCGCATGATGGTGAGCAGCCTGGAGAACAACATCATCTCCGGCCTGCTGCTGATCGTTGCAGTACTGCTGTTCTTTCTGGGAGTAAGGAATTCGGTACTGGTGGGTATCGCGATCCCCACGTCGATGCTGCTGTCCTTCCTGGTACTCAGCGTGCTGGGGGTGACGATGAACATGGTCGTCCTCTTCTCCCTGATTCTGGCGCTGGGTATGCTGGTGGACAACGCCATCGTCGTGGTGGAGAACACCTATCGGTACGTGGAAGAGGGCTGGGATCGTGCCGAGGCTGCGCGCAAGGCCACGGGCGAGGTGGCCGTGCCGGTGATGGCGGCCACACTGACGACGCTGGCCGCTTTCGGGCCCATGATGTTCTGGCCCGGAATCATCGGCGAGTTCATGAGCTACCTGCCGTTGACGCTGATCATCACGCTGTCGAGTTCCCTGTTCGTCGCTCTCGTCATCGTGCCGGTGTTGTGCGCCCGGTACCTGCGCGTGGAAGGTGAGACGTCGCGGCCCATGCCGCGCCTCGGTCGCTGGATTCTGCTGGTGGCCGGCGCCGTCATCCTGCTGCCCATGTTTCTGTCCAACGGTTTCACCATGGGCCTGCTGGCGGCCACGGCGGTGATCTGCTGGCTGCTCAATCGTGTGGTGCTGGCCCCTGTGGGGCACTGGTTTCAGGTACAGGGCCTGCCGGGACTGGTCGATCGCTACGAGCGGCTGCTGCGCTGGGCCCTGGCGCACCGTCTGTCCACCGTCGCCCTGACCCTTGCGACGCTGGTGGTGACGGTGGTGTTGTTCGGTCAGTTCAACCAGGGGATCGAGTTCTTCCCCGAAGACATCCCGCCGAAGCAGGTCTGGATCGACGTCGAGACCCCGGTGGGCACGAAGGTGGAGTTCACCGACAGCATCATCCGCACCCTCGAGGCCGAGGTCGTCCACGTCGAAGGCTACAGCGATGCCGAGTCGGGTGTGGCTACCGTCGGTGGCGGTGGTGGCAACGCCCTGACGGGCGGATCCCAGGGACCCAACGCCGGCCGGGTGATGGTCAGCTTCGTCGACTATCAGGACCGCGAGCGGAACACGAACGAGACCATGGCCCGCATGCAGGAGCAGCTGGGGCTGGATGTGGCCGGCGCTGAGGTCCGCATCGACAAGCCGGCGGAAGGGCCGCCGTCAGGCCCGCCGGTGAACGTGGAGATTGTCGGCACCGATCCGGAGACCCTGAAGGAGCTGTCCGACCGGGTGGTCTACATCCTGCGCAACTCGGCGGTGAACGCCCGGCTCACCGGACTGGAGAGCGATCTCGACGAGGCCCGACCCGAGCTGTCGGTGACCGTGGACCGCGAGAAGGCAGCGATGTACGGCCTGTCGACAACGAAGGTGGCCGGTATGGTGCGCACCGCCGTGCAGGGCACCGAGGCGACGCAGTACCGGACAGGCAATGACGAGTACGACGTCATCGTGCGGCTCGCCGAGCCCTGGCGCACCGACCTGGAATCCCTCCGCGACCTGACGGTCACCAATGACCCTGGAGACCAGGTGCCACTGGTATCGGTCGCCTCCTGGGAGGTGGGCGAAGGTCTGGGCTCCATCCGCCGCAAGGACATGGATCGCGTCGCCACGGTCAGCTCGAAGGTGAAGGAGGGGTTTCAGAAGAACGTCGTGCTCGCCGAGGTGCAGGAGACACTGCAGCCTTTCGTCAACGACGAGCTGCCCCCAGGCTACTCGGTGCGCTTCACGGGTGAGGCGGAGGATCAGGCCGAAGCCGAAGGCTTTCTGTCGCGGGCGTTCCTGATCGCTCTGGGCATCATCGCTTTCATCCTGGTGACCCAGTTCAATTCGGTGATCAAGCCGTTCATCATCCTGACGTCGGTGATCCTGTCGACGGCGGGTGTGCTGCTGGGTCTGATGGTGTTCCAGATGCCCTTTGGTGTCATCATGACGGGTGTGGGCATCATCTCGCTGGCCGGCATCGTGGTGAACAATGCGATCATTCTCATCGACTTCATCGATACGTTGCGGGAGCGGGATGGTCTGAGCCGGCACGATGCGCTGGTACGTGGGGGACGCACACGTCTGCGGCCGGTGATTCTGACGGCGATCACCACCGCCCTGGGGCTGGTGCCGCTGGCGATCGGGCTCAACTTCGACTTCTTCGGTCTCTACGCGAGTCTGAATCCGGATCTGTTCTGGGGGGGTGAGCAGGCGGCCTGGTGGGCGCCGATGGCGATTGCGGTAATTGCGGGGATTCTGTTTGCCACGTTCCTGACGCTGGTGCTGGTGCCTGTCATGTATTCGATGACGGAGGATATGATGGGGTGGTTTCGACGGATGTTCGTCGGAGAGATGGTAGAAGAGCAGCGGTAGGTCTGGGGCGGTCCGGGAACGCTTTGCGGTTCGATTGGTCGGATGATGGGGTCGGAATGATCCGAGATCGACGAAGAGACAGATCCATGTTCGCCGAAGTACTCGCAGGAGTTTATTCGAGAAGACACTGAAGTGATCATGACGCAAAGAGGCATCGTCCGCATGGCACTCGCAACAGCATTGCTGTTGCTGCTGCCCCTGATAGCGATGCAGTACACCGATGAAGTGGTGTGGGACATCACTGACTTCGTTGTCGCCGGCGTCCTCGTGTTCGGCTCAGGTCTCACATATCAGTTGATAGCGAGGCAGGCAGACAGCATCGCGTACCGGATCGCCGTCGGCGTTGCGGTGGCGACAGCACTCCTGCTCATCTGGATGAACCTGGCCGTCGGCATCATCGGCAACGAGGGAAACCCCGCCGGCTTGATGTACATCGGGGTGCTCGTCGTCGGCATCATCGGCGCCCTGATCGCGCGCTTCCAGCCACACGGGATGTCACGCGTGTTGTTGGCGATGGCCCTTGCTCAGATGTTGGTCGCCGTGATCGCGCAGGTCGTCGGCATGGCGCTCATAGTGAACGGGTTCTTTGCCACGCTGTGGGTCGGATTGGCTTTGCTGTTTCGACGCGCACACGCCGCGGAACTCAATGCGACTCCGACTGCCTGAGCGCTACGGTCCTGTGCCTGCCGGTAGCCGTGGGTAGCCGTGGGTAGCCAGCTGCACGACTCTTCCCGCCACCCTCTCGAGGCGCTCGATCGACCATGCAGCACGTGCTGAGATTCCCCACTCACGAACGCGAAGCCCTCTACGACATCACCGACCAGATCCAGGGCGTCGTGGCAACCAGCGGTGTGGCCCGGGGTATCGCCTCGGTCTACGCCCGGGGCGCCACGGCGGCGATCATGATTCAGGAGAACTGGGACGACAGCGTCCAGACCGATGTCGTCGCACTGCTGCAGAAGCTGGTCCCGCGGGGTGCCTGGGAGCATGATCGGCAGGATGGCAATGGGGATTCCCACCTCAAGGCCGGGATCGTCGGTGCCAGCGAGACGATTCCCGTCATCGACGGAGAGCTGGGGTTGTCGCGCTGGCAGAACGTGTTCTTCTGTGAGTTCGACGGGCCGCGAGGTGAACGGCAGGTGGTGGTCACCGTTGTTGCGGACGGCTGAATACCTTCACCACGACAGTGGCGATTTCTCTTCGACCTCAACCCCCTCGCAGAGAGATCTGATCGAGTACTGCCTGGTAGAGCTCGATGCCGATACGAAAGCCGTGTTCGCGGACGAGCACATCGACACTATGCCGAGTCTCTTCTTGCGTGAGGAGATCGGCTCGCATCGCCCGCAGCAGGATGCCGAGGGTTCCGAGAGAACGAATGCCCTCCCTCTGCGCCATGGCGCGAGTCACCCTCTCGTCGCAGAGAAGAAGATCCGATTTCGTCCTGATGGCCAGGGTCAGCGCGGCGTTGTCCGCGGCGCTCATGGCGCTGGCAAAGGCGCGAGGTCGTGGTACCGGCTCGATCGTACACCTTGAGAGGAACGACTCCAGCGTCTCTCTCTCTATCGGGTCGATACCGGGCGCAATCACTTCTCTGCTGACAACGAGTGGGATGCGGATGTCATCACCCAACAACCCGGATACCAACTCCAGCCTTCTCAGCTTTGCCAGGAAGATGAGCGGGCTGGCATCTGCGACGACGATCACTCGCGCAGGTCCTTCTCCAGATCCTCCACGCCATAATTCAATTCCAGGTCTGCATCTTTCAGCTTGAGGATCATATCACGAAGGGGCAGTTCCGCCAGTTCCGCAGCTCGAGATAGCGTCGCTTCCCCCGCGCGGTAGGCCTGAACGGCCCGCTCGAACATCAGATCCTCCGCCCCCCGTCGAAGGGCCCGCTTCAGCAGCGTCGGTCGTTCGGTTCCCAGTTCCACAGCCAGTCTCTCGAGCCGTTCGACCTCAGCCTTGGGAAGGCGCATGGATATGGTGACAGTCTGCATGTTTACACCTCCGTCTATTGTAAACAGCATAGGGCTGCGTGGACTTAATGGCAAGCCGACTCCATCCGGACGTAGCATCCTGGCGCGTATATTGTTATACTTCGCACCATGAATGTATAACAACGGAGTCGGATGATGGAAGCCAAGATCTCAGCCAAGGGATGGGTCGTGATCCCGGCCGAACTGCGGCGAAAGTACGGCCTGACGCCGGGCACGAAGGTGGCCGTTGTCGACTACGGGGGCGTCATGTCACTCGTTCCGGTCGCCGATGACCCGATCGCCGCCTCGGCTGGAACTCTGCGGGATGGTTCTTCTCTCACCCAGGCTGTGGTGGCCGAACACAAGGCCGAGGTGTACCGTGCCAGATCCGTACGCAAGCAGCGAAAGTCGTAGTTGCCCTTCGTCCTGGACAGCGTTGCTCTACTCGCCCACCTGGGGGACGAGGCGGGTGCCGCGCGTGTGAGAGAAGTGCTCACATCTTGCCGTTCCGGCCTGGAGGTGGGTTACATGACCGAGATCAACATCGGCGAAACCCTCTACATCACCGAGCGTGAACGGGGTACCGCCGAAGCAGCGCGAGTGCTCGGTCTGATCGACCAGTTGCCGCTGACTCAAGTGCCGGCGACAAGGCCGCAGATTCTGGCGGCCGCCCACATCAAGGCACAGGCACCCATCTCCTATGCCGACGCCTTCGTCGTAGCTGCAGCCCGGGAGTTCTCCGCCACGATCCTGACGGGCGATCATGAGTTCGAGTCGGTGGAAGCGGGGGTCGAGGTGGAATGGCTGCCGGGATGACGGTTTCGCTCTCTGCGTCTGTGGGCCGGCAGGTCGAGTGGCCAGACCCTTCGCAGCAGGAGTGACATGCAGGTTCGTGACGCGATCGAGGCGCTTGGGAGTTCGTTTCCTGAACTGGCGTCGACCACGGTCTCAGAGCTGGCGCACAGTGGGGAATGGTGGCGGTTCGAGGTGGACGGCAGGTACATCTTCCGGTTCCCTTGCTTCGACGCAGTCGCCAAAAGGCTCCGCGTAGAGCGCAACTTGCTCGAGTTTCTTCAAGGCAGGTTGCCTGCCGACGTCCCAGATCCAGTGTTTTTCGCCGAGAATCCAACCGGTGGACCGACTCCCTTCCTCGGATATGAGCGGATCGAGGGAACGACACTGGATTCAGTTCGAGATCTGGACCCGGCAGCTCGCTCGAGTTTCGCGCATCAGTTCGGGGGACTGTTGGCAGCCCTGCACGCTATCCCGGTAAGCGATGTGGTGAGTCGTTTTGAGATCTCACAGGACAGGGACGAATTCGAGGCTCTCGACCAAAACCTCAACACGATTGTCGAGTATCTTCCCGATGACGTGGCTGAAGGATGCCAGACGATCGTGTCCAATCCGTCTCTTCTGGAGCCCGGGTCCTCCGGTTCGTCTGCACTCATTCATGGTGATATCCATCTTGGAAACATCCTGGTCAGCGGGAGGCCACCAGAGATTCGTGCCGTCATTGACTGGAATGATGCTGCCATCAAAGATCCGGCCAGCGAGTTCACGGAGCTGCTGGCCCCGGCAACGAGCCCTTCTTCGAGGAAGTGCTGGCAGCCTACACCCCGGACGTGGCAGCTGCGACATTTACTCAGGTGGTGTACCGAAACGCGTTCGCCCAGCACCTCAGAGCTCGTGCGAACGAGATACCGCATGGGTGGCATAGACAGGACGCACCGGCCACCCGAAGACGGATATGGGATGACTCAATGGATTTTCTGCGGTGGCTGAATCCGAAGATCCTCGCACGAGCTGGTGACTGAAGGAAACCCCTTGGATCTTCACTCGGTGACCCGCTGGATTGTCGTCTTCATCGTGACCGTTCTGGTGCTACTGACCAGCACCCCCAGTCAGAGCCACGTCGGCCAGATCGTCTACCCGATCTACGAGCTTGCCAGTGCAGATCTCCCCGTCTTCCACGACGGCACTCTTGAAGACTGGGATCAGGTGTTGCCGAACGCCTCTCTCACGCATGAGGACTTCGCCTACACCGATGGCCGTCGGGTGGGTGCCGATGACTTCGCATTTCGTGTCTTCCTGGCCTGGCACTCAGCGTCACAGAGGATCTTTGTCGGGATCGAGATGCTGGATGACGTGTACCTAGGCCCCCAGGACGGCGACATCGGCAACGGGTGGGTTCGGTTCGTCATCGACGGCGACCATACGGGGGGTGAATACCTGTTTCCTTCAGAGGAGAGTGAACGGTCGCTGGCTCAAGCTCAAGTCTACGCGGCCCGTCCGGAGGCGGTTTCCGCGGGACTGCTGAGTCTGACGGCTGAGGCCTACTGGATTGCCGAACCCCCCTGGGGAGACGTGGCCGGTTTTCAGTTCGGCGAGTCACCGAATCTTTCGGGCATCGAGCTCATGGTCACACCGTGGGATGATCTCCGCTGGCGTGACCCGGACGCAAGCAGGCGCTCTCAACTCGAGCCCGGTGGGATCGTGGGGTTCGGGCTCGAGGTCGCTGATGCCGACGCCCCGAACAGCCCTGACGGCATCTACACGCTTGCCGGACTCGGACTTGGCGCTCTGCTCAATGCCGCGTTCCTTGTCGACGGTGAGTTGATTCCCTGTCAGGTCGCCGACTGCAGCGGTCGCGTGTCTTCCTCCGTCATGCCGAGCTCCTGGGCCAGGATCAAGGCGTCCCTCCTCAAGTAAGGTCAGTCAGCTCGTGAACCTGCCCAATATCATCGTCATCATGAGCGACCAGATGAAGGCGACAGCCAGTCACCTGTACGGGAGCTCGTTCTGCCAGACACCGTCTCTGGAGAGGCTGGCAGATCAGGGTGTGTTGTTCAAACACGCGGTGACGCCGCATCCGTTGTGCGTGCCGGCGCGGATCTCATTCTGGACATCGCAGTACCCGCACACGCACGGTGGCAGGCGCAACGAAACGCTGATGCCACCGGGGGCGGACCACGCCTTCAGACTTTGGAAGGCGGCCGGGTATCAGACGGGACTGATCGGGAAGAACCATTGCTTCAACGATCCGGCCGATCTCGATCTGTTCGATGTGTTCTGTGAGATCGGGCACGGCTGGCTGGGCGAGAGCGCTCGGACAAAGGGGATGGACTGGTTTCGACCGATCGAGGCAATCCACGAAGCGCACTCGGTGCGGCGCAATATGCCAAAGGTGAGCCGGCACTTCTCCTACGCCGAGTCGGACTATCCGCTGACGGACTACTCGACCGGCCTGGTCTGCGGGCAGACCGTGGAGTATCTCGAGCGATTCGGCCAGGACCCCTTCGCCCTCTGGGTATCGATCCCGGATCCGCACACGCCCTATGAGGCACCCAGGAAGTACGCGGACATGTTCAGGGATACCGTCGAGATGCCCCCCTACCGTGAGGATGAGTTTTCGGATAGCACGCAGGCCGAGCGGAACCGTGTTCTCTACGAGATGCTCGGAATGACCGATGACTCGGAGGCGGACAAGAAGGGTGTCGTGGGTATCTACCATGCCATGGTGCGCTTCATCGATGACGGCGTCGGACAGATTCTCGACGCGCTGGAGCGATTGAATCTGCGCGACAACACGATCGTCGTGTTCTGCGCTGACCACGGCGACTTCTCCGGTGAACACAACATGATCTCCAAGGGCGGTACGTTCTACGACTGTCTGACGCGTGTGCCGTTGATCGTGTCCTGGCCGGGCCACGTGCCGCAAGGTGTCGTGGACGAGAGCATGGCAAACCTGATCGATGTCGTGCCGACGCTGTTCGCCTTGCAGGGCAGCGAGCGTCCGGACAGTTTCCAGGGCAAGCTACTGCCAACGGTGACGGACACCGCCCCACGGGATGCGACGTTCTCGGAGTATGGCGCGGGCGGGCCGGCCTTCGGTGTTGCGGATCTCGAGAAGCTCCCCGGTCCCCACGGTCGAGAGGCAATAGGAAAGTCGCTCCAGTGGCGTGAGGCCGAGGGACGTCGCAAGATGGTCCGCACGGCGAGCTGGAAGTACGTGCACGATCCGATGGGAGATCGGGACGAGTTGTATGACCTGGTGAACGATCCATGGGAGCTGACGAACGTGGCCAGTGAGGAACGGCACCGTTCGGTCCTGGCTGATCTGCGGCTGAAGCTGGCCGATTGGAGCGTCGGGACAGAGGACAGCCCGCCGGTCCCCCTGCCGGACGGGGCGAAGTACTGGTGAGCGGACGTCTCGAGCAGGATCGAGAGGCGATCGAGACGTACGATCGTATCGCGGACCGGTTTGACGAGCATGCAAGATCCAGCGCCCACAATGCGCACTACGAACGTCCGGCAATGGTCGCCCTGCTTCACGATGTGCGGGATCTTCGCGTCCTGGACGCAGGATGTGGCAGTGGCGCCTATTCCGAGACTCTGATCGAAGCCGGCGCTCGTGTCGTGGCAGTCGACGCCAGTGCCAGGATGGTCGCGTTGACGAGGGAGAAGGTGGGTGATGGAGTTCCGGTCCACCAACACGATCTCCGGGAGCCGCTGGAGTTTCTCGATGACGAGTCGTTTGACGTCGTGCTCTGCCCACTCGTGCTCGACTATGTGGCGCGTCTGACTCCCGTATTCGCTGAGTTCCACAGAGTACTGAAGCCGAATGGCGCCTTCGTTTTCTCAATGAGCCATCCCTTCAGCGACTTCGGCAAACGGGGAACCGAATACCTCCAGATAGAGCCTGTTGTGGCCTGGTTTCCAAATCTGGAGACGGAGATGCCTTCCTTTCGACGTCCGCTGAGCGACATCCATTCCTCTCTCAGGGCGTCCGGTTTCGTCCTGGAAGACCTGGTGGAGCCTCTGCCAACAGAAGAGTGCGCCCGAGAGCATCCGGAGACGTATAAGAAGCTCAGGTCGCAGCCAATCTTCATCTGTCTCAGAGCACGCAAGTCCTCGATGGGCTGAATCCGCAATGAAACTAGGCGCCTCCACGATCCCGCACCGCCAGCAACCTCTCACACGCAGTCTCCTCGAGACCTACCGCACTGCCGGCATCGAGTCCCTCGAGCTGTGCGACTATCATCCGAACTTCGACTATGAGGATGCCAGCTTTCGAAGCCTCGTCGGTGGAGTGCTGCGGGAGCTGGAGTTTCATCTCAACTCCATCCACATCCATCTGCGGCATCGGGACCCGGCGTGTGATCTGGCCAGTGTTGATGCAGCTCAGCGCCAGCGCTCCGTCACCGAACACATCAAGACCGTAGACTTTGCCGCCGAGCTCGGCGGATGCATCCTGGTCACTCACGATATCGATATCCCGGAGCCAGACGCTCCGCAGAGCCTGTCCCGACGCGCCGCCTTCGTCGAGGGTGTCAGAGCTGTCGCCGACTACGCGGAGGCGCAGGGCGTACGCCTGGCGCTGGAAAACCTGGGCTCGGGTTACACGCGGACGCCCGAGCGTCTGGTGGCCCTCATGGCCGACATCGACAGCCCCAACGTCGGCGTCGTCATCGACACGGGGCACCGCAACCTGAGTGGCGATCCGGCGGCCACTCTGCGCGCAGTCGGTCCGCATCTGATCACTCTGCATCTGCACGACAACCACGGCGAGGCAGACGAGCATCTGCTGCCCGGACTGGGTGCCATCGACTGGTCGGATGTGATGCAGGCTTTGCGGGACATCGACTACGGGGGCCAGTTCATGTACGAGATCGGTCACGCGGAGGACCTGCCCGAGCTGGCGGCCAACGCGGAGTGGATTCAGCAAGGATAGAGCAGGCGAAGGCGAGGGCATGGACGTGATGATCCACGTCGACCTGGTTGGATTCGAGCAACTGGCGGAGGAATGTGGCTCCCTCGCCCCCGAGATCCGACTGACCGATCATGCTCGCCAGCGGCTTCGAGGCCGCAGGAACACGAACTTCGTTCTTCGGGAGGGCACAGAGAGGGCGGGCTTCCTGGTCGGCTACGAGGAGCCCGACAGCTACTTCTATGTCTACCTCTTTGGTGTAGCCCCAACCTTGCGACGAAGGGGCATCGGCTCACACCTGATGAAGTACACCGAAGAGTGGGCCGCAGGGCGAGGCCGAGGCGGGATTCGAATCCAGTCACGCAACAAGTACCCAGCCATGCTTCAGCTATTGATTTCGCGAGGCTACAAGATCGTCAGGTTCGAGGATCGAGGGGACTTGGATGCGAGCCCTATCCGGTTTGAGAAGGCCTTCCCTGCTGGCGACTCCCCCTGATCCTGATGTGTGACCAGAATGACACGGCCTACTACGGGCTGATGACGTCCACCTGGGACCTGTTGCGACAGGGACAGGAGGACTGGGATGATCGGTTCTTCTTCCAGGACCTGGTCAGCCAGTACGGCGAACCTGTGCTGGACGTCGGGTGTGCCACCGGTCGTCTGATTCTCACGTACCTGAAGCAGGGACTCAATGTGGAAGGGGTGGACAGCTCGGCTTCGATGCTGGCACTGTGCCGTGAGAAAGCAGAAGGCCAGGGACTGCATCCCACCCTCCATCACCAACGCATGGAGCGGCTGGACCTGCCGACACTCTACAGGACGATTATCGTGTCTTCCAGCTCCTTTCAGCTTCTCACAGACCTGGATTCGAGTACCGCCGCGATGGCTCAGCTTCACGGGCACCTGGAAGAAGGCGGAGCCCTCGTGATGCCTTTCATGACACTCTGGTCAGAGGGAGATCCGACGGAGACGGACTGGGAGCTCACAGGGGAGGCGACAAGAGAGGATGGTGCCCTTGTGCGGCGCTGGACATGGTTTCGGTATGATGTGGAGACCCAATTGGAGCATGTCGAATTCCGCTATGAGGTGACGCTGGATGGCCAGGTGATCGAAGAGGAGACCCAGCGATTCTCACCCGAAACCCGTTCCTACACCCAGCCGCAGGCGGTGGCATCCTACACGGCCGCCGGGTTTGAGGAGGTACGCGTGCTGGAGGGATTCGACAGGCAGCATGCCAGCAAGGATGCCAGGCTCTGTTCACGGTGGTCGGTATACGGGGGGACAGGCCGTCCTCTAGTCCATGCCCGGGGTGAACACCTGCGTCATCCGCAATTCGCCGTCACCCATACAGCGGCGGAGCCCTGCCACCCAGTCGATGGCCTCCTGCTTGGAATCCACCCGGATGACGGTGAATCCCGGGATGAGCTCCTTGCCTTCGATGAACGGACCATCGCTGACCGACACGTCGCCATCGCTGAGTCGTACATAGGTCGTGGTGTCATCCAGCTGACCGGTGGCAAGGATCAAACCCGAGCCGACCCCTTCCTGCATGAGCCTTCCCATCTCCATCATGCCTTCAGGGGTGGGAGGCGTCATCGGCGTGCCCTCCTCTTTGGTGAAGTAGACAAAGAACTGCATCGCACATCTCCTGGTTGATGGTTTCACGACGCCGTACGCTAGGGCATCGCAGTCACTGGTCTGTGTCATATGGTCGAACGGCACATCCCGATAGGGACAGCCTGAAGGCGATTATCTGCGGATTTCTTCAAGCTGGCGCTGCAGGTAGCGGCGCTCCGGACCCTGTTGTGCGAGCTCGATGGACCGCCCGTAGGAAACCGCTGCCTCGGCCAGGGCCCCGATCTCCGTGCCAGGTCGGCCCGCGCAGCATGCACCTGATGGTAATCAGCCAGCCTGCTATTCTCAATGAGCTCGTCGATGAGGACCAGGCCCGCCTCCGGCCCGTCGCGCATCCCCACCGCGATCGCCCGTTGCAGCTCAACAACTGCAGAGTTCTGCAGCCTCAGGAGCATTTCATAATAGCTGACAATCAACGTCCAATTCGTCGCCGCCAGCGACTCCGCCGTCGCATGGACCGAAACGATGGCGGCCTGCAGGGCGTAGGAACCGAGGCGACCTGACACCATCGTGCGTCGCAGCAGCTCCAGGCCTTCCGCGATGAGCTCCCGGTTCCAGAGGGAGCGATCCTGGTGTTCCAGCGGGATGGGGTCACCCTGAGCGTCGGTGCGCGTAGCGCTCCGGGACTCGTGCAGCAGGAGCAGGGCGAGCAGGCCGACTGCCTCGGGCTCTGGAATCAGACCGACCACACTTCGACTCAGGAAGACCACCTCACTTGCCAGTTCCCGCCTGACGTGCTCATCGCCTGACGTGGCGGCGTAGCCCTCATTGTAGACGAGGTAGACGACGTGAAGGACCGCATCGAGACGCGCCGCGAGCTCTGTCCGTGGGGGGATCTCGTAGGGAATCTGCTGCTCACGAATCGTCGCCTTCGCTCGCGAGATCCGCTTCTTCATCGTCTCATCCGACACGAGGTACGACCGTGCGATTTCAGCGGTGCTCAGACCGCATACCTCACGCAGCGAGAGGGCGATCCGGGCGTCGAGAGGCAGCACCGGGTGGCAGCAGGTGAAGATCAGGCGCAGCTGGTCATCCTGGACGGTCTCTTCGCCCTCCCACTCCTGAGGACTGACGAAGGTCGGGGAGGCATCACGTGCCGCCTCGACAGAGAGCTCTCGGCCCCGTCCGAGTCTGCGGGCTGCATCGATCGCCTTGAATCTCCCGGTCGAAACGAGCCAGGCCCGAGGGTTGCCCGGTATGCCGTCACGAGGCCAGGTCTCCAGCGCTGCGCCAAACGCCTCCTGCAAGGCTTCCTCGGCCTGATCGAAGTCTCCGAGAAGCCGGATCAGAGTCGCCAGTACGCGCCGTGATTCAGAGCGGTAGATCTCGTCGATGCGACTGGCGATTGGCTCAGGAGCCGGCATGAGCGTCTCAGCTCTTCTCATCCTGGAAGATCTCCTCGATCGGCATGCCGAAGAGCCGCGACAGACGAAAGGCCAACGGCAGGCTCGGGGCGAATTTCCCCTTCTCAATCGCGTTCACCGTCTGCCTCGAAACCGCCAGCTCGGAGGCCAGATCGGCCTGGGTCCAGTCCCTCTCCGCGCGCAACACCTTCAGGCGATTCTTCATCGGTAGCGGTAGTGGCAGAACGCCACCGAGGCCATGTAGGTCAGGCACATGAGCAACGTGATGTCGGAGATCTCCACATCGGCGATGAAGCCGGTGGTGACGAGCAGGGAATAGCTGAAGCTGCCGACGAAGCCGATCCCCATGGCCAGAGCCAGAGATTCCAGCTGGATCTTCCGCTGCATCTCGTCCATGGCCCGGAGATACTGCAGGAAGGTCCTGATCACTCCGAGCCCCAAGGCCGCGTTGATGACGATTCCCAGGACCGAGATGTGGGGCGAAGTGTACCAGCCGTACAGGACCGCCTTGTCGACCAGAATCATGCTGGCCACCCACGTGACGACCCAGCAGAGAAAGCGGATCGTACCCCGGGCGTTGCGGACCTCAAAGTCGGTTGGTTCGGACATCGTGCTCTCCATGTGAAAGTATCCTTGTCATAAAGTAAAGTACAGTTGATAAAGGAGAGAATACCCAGGATTCGTGAGAAAGTCAAGGATGCTTTACAAAAAGTCTCGTCTTCACGACGTCCGGCGTGAATCGACAGCTGCCAACTCGACCACGCAGCACAACCCACCTATGATTCAACTGCAGGACACCGAGCCTGCGTGTCGTGCCCAACAACCAGGGAATGGAGATCGATCGATGAAACTGTCCTGCCAGGAAGGCCTGGTCCCGGGAGACACTTTCGCCGACAAGCTGCGCAATCTGGAGGCATACGGCTTCGAAGGCGTGGAGCTGTCTGGTGCCCATCTGAACGACGCAGCCGGAGTCGACGAGCGCCGTGCCGCCTTGAAGGACAGTCCGGTGCAGGCCTCTTCCATATGCGGCGGCTTTGCGGCCGAGATGGTCCACCCCGATCCCCTGCGCCGCCAGGTCTGTGCCGACACGTTGAGACGCTTTCTCGATCTGGCCGCCGACCTGGGCGCCACGGGTCCGATCACGGTGCCGATCTTCAACGGCAATGACCGCCTGCCGGACATGTCACCGTGGAAGACACAACACGAAGCCGAGATCGAACTGCTACGGCACGTGCTCGGGGAGCTTGCCCGTCACGCCGAGGGAGCCGGCAGCTGTCTGCTGCTGGAGCCGCTCAACCGTTACGAGTCGAACTCGATCCGCGATGTCGAAGAGGCTGCGGAGCTGTGCCGTGCTGTCGGCGGCAAGGGCGTGCGGGTCATGGCCGACTTCTTTCACATGCACATCGAACAGCCCGACACTCCCGCGAGCTTCGCCGCCGTGGCCGACGTGCTGGGCCACGTGCACCTGGCGGACAACACGCGCAAGGAGCCCGGCACCGGCGACATCGACTTCGCCGCCGGGTTCAAGGCGTTGAAGCAGGCCCGGTTCGGTGGCTACATGGCTTTCGAATGCGGCTTGAGCGACAGAGCCGCGGCAGCGCTGCCGAAGTCGGTGGCCTTCCTCAAGGGATGTCTGGCCGCGGCTTAGCAGCCCGGGCTGCTAAGCGAATCTGACTGGAGGCAACATGGCGGACACTGAAAAACTCAGGATCGGCTTCATCGGTGCCGGCGGCATCGCGCGGGGCGGGCATCTGCCCCACCTGTCGCGCTGGGACGACGTGGACCTGGTGGCCTTCTGCGACGTGAACGAGGACGCCGCTAACCGTGCGGTGAATGAGTTCGGCGGCACTGCCTACACCCACGCCGAACGCATGCTGGACGAGGCGGCACTGGACGCGGCGTACGTATGCCTGCCGCCTTTCGCGCATACCGACCAGGAGATCCTTGCTGCCCGGAGGGGCGTAGCGCTGTTCGTCGAGAAGCCGCTGTGTGTCGATCTGGCCAGAGCGGCCGAGATTGACGAGGCCATCCGGAAGGCCGGGGTCATCAGTGCCGTGGGTTACAACTGGCGCAGCACGGCGATCACGTCCATCGCGCGTGAACGTATGGCCGGCAAGTCCATATCAGCGGTCTATGCGTACTGGATCGGCGGGTTCCCGGGCGTGATGTGGTGGCGGCGGCAGGCGCAGAGCGGCGGCCAGATGAACGAGCAGGCCACCCACGTGGTCGACATCGCCCGTCACCTGATCGGCGGCAAAGCGGTGTCCGTGTACGCCCAGGGCTCCCGGGGCATCGGGTCAGAGAAGTGGGAGAAGCACGACGTCTGTGACCACATCGTTGCCACCGTCACCTTCGACAGTGGCGCGGTGTTGTGCGCTGGCACCGGCCACCTGGCGCCGGGAGGCTTCCGCACGGGTGTGGATTTCCTCCTCGACGAGCTGGTGGTGACCCACAACAACAACGAGCTGATCGTGAAAGGGCCGGGTCACGAGGAGAAGATCAGGAACACCAACCAGCCGTACGAAGAGGAGGACCGGGCGTTTCTCGACGCGGTGCGCAGCGGCGACGGTCAGGGCGTGTACTGCACGTACGCCGACGCCTTCGAGACGCATCGTATCACCATGGCGATCAACGACAGCGTCGAGAGCGGGCAGGTCGTGCGGCTGTAGCAGCCAGAGCCATGGATAGGCGGATCGAAGGGCCGACGATACATGCTGGGGAGGCATGCGATCGCATTCTCCGGAGTCTCCCGCAGTGGTTCGGCATCGAGTCAGCCATCCGGAGTACGCCGAAACGAGGAGTTTCTACGAGTGTATGGGATTCGAGGTGTTTCGGACGCTGTGGTCGGAGGCGCACCCCTGCCTAATGATGGTGAAGATGGTCTGGCCGCTGCGAACTGAAGGACCGGGCACATCATGACGTCTGTTCTGTTGGGACGACTCTCGATCATTCCGCCGGAGCCAGTCAAGACGCTGATCAATGAGAGGTGGCGGCAGAAGTACGATGCCCAGTACACACGTCTCGACCCGCACATCTCACTTGGATCGACCCTGACCGGCGAGGCCTGGAAGGAAGTGGGCCCGAGCCTCGCGACTCTCCTGTCGACGGTTGCTCCCTTCGAAGTCTGCCTGGACCACGTCACGAGGGCCGCAACCAACGAGAACTCGATCTACCTCGGCCTGCAGGACGGTGGGCCCGTCGTCAGCCTGCAGCGACTTCTCGAATCGTCCTTCCCACAACTGATGGCGGAGACCCCTGACTTCGTGCCACATCTCTCCATCGGCTGGTTTTCCGATCCGGGCGCAAGGGACCTCGCGGTGGCGGCGGTGAGGGATGAGCTTGAGGCCGTCAGGTTCGTGGCTGATGGGGTGTCATTCTACCGGCGGGAGCAGGACGGCTTCTGGCATCCAGAGCAGAGCGTGCCGCTCGGGGGTTGAGTCATGTCAGACAACCACACGATCATCGAGACAGCCCCGTCAGACCACATCTACACGGGCGGTCTGCTCTGCAATCTGCAAGCGCCGGCATCGGATCACACGCCCGACTACATCTGCGGCGAGCAGACGTGGGACGGGGCGACACACTCCCTCAATTGGTACCACTGGAACGGCCCGGACTGGGTACGCACCAACATCTCGGATGCGAGCGGTATCGCCGTTGGCATGGATGCGGCGGATCTGACGGGCAACGGCAGGCTGGATGTGGTGACGGCTGACTGGCCGCTGGGACCACAGACCGACGACGATGGTGGCCACGTGTAACGGTTCGAGCAGCCGGATGATCCGTTCTCGGAGCCCTGGCCGCGCCATCTGCTGGCCACCGGTTGGGCCAAGGCACACGATCTCCACATCGGCGACATCACCGGAGCCGGCCGGCCCGATGTGCTGGTGCGGCTGAAGGATGGCCGCATGTCCTGGTACTCGATACCCCATGATCCTCGTGATCCGTGGACCGAGTCGATCGTGAGCGAAGGGCATCCGGGAGACGGCACGGCTCTGTACGACGTGACGGGGACGGGATGTCTGGATGTGGTCACGGGATCCGGGTTCTTCGAGCAGCTCGATGGTGCGGGCAAGGAATGGCGATTCCGCCCTTTCCAGGCGGCCCGGGATCTGCAGGTGGATCTGGAGACGAGGGTTGTGGCAGGCGACTGTCTCGGCGACGGCACGGTCTGTGTCGTGATCAGTGAATCGGAGGTGCTCAACAACGCCCGGCTGTTGCTGCTGCACTCGACGGACAGCGGCCAGACCTGGGAGCAACACATGCTGATCGATCGTGACCGCGATCTCGGCGCCCTGCATTCTCTTCAGCTGCTGGACACCGACGGCAATGGCCGGCTCGACATCTTCACGGCCGAGATGGAACTCTACATCGAGAACACCGGCATCGTGCGCCGGCCGACGTGGAAGCTGTTGAAGAACCAGGGGGGACTCAGATTTGATGAACTGACCGTACTCGAGGCCAACCTGGGCGCCCACCAGGGCCGAGCCGGCAGGATATCATCAGCCGACGGGGTCGACTTCGTCGCCAAGAACTGGCAGGCGAACTCGACCAACGCCTGTGGTGGCGTCAATCACGTGGTGCACGTGCAGGAACAAACCGCGCCCTGCAACGGTCGATAATCACAGGAGCACCGGCATCCCGCCGGTGCTGTCGAGGAGAGATTTACATGTACCAAAAGACAATCGCCGCCCTTGCGGTGGCAGCCGCTGTCACCCTGACCGGCTGTGCTCAGGCGGGCTTCTTTGCTGCCGGCAACCTGACGGCGGTGGAGCTGGCCGAACCGTCCCGTGGCCGGCAGAAGCCTGGCTCTGGCCAACATTCGCTACGATGGGGACAGCCGCAATTTCCTCCTATATAGCGACGTGACCCTGGCGATCCGCGCCGACATCATCGAGTTCACCGACGACTGAGTTCGCCGTCACCCGTCGATGAGGTTGACGCCTGCGAGCCCGAAATGAGGCGCGGCGGTCAGTAGATGGCGATCGCTGGAGTAGATGTGACCAAAACCGTGCTCCGCAGCTGTGGCCAGGTGGATCGCATCCGCGGAGCGCAGGAACACCGACGAGGGCAACTCCCGGTAGACGCTGGCGACACGCCGGTGAATCGACATGGAGATCGGCAACCAGCGCCACATCTCCTCTTCGACATCCGTATCGAAGCGATCGAGAACCGTGGCGAATTCAATTCGGCCAAGGTGACGATCGCGAAGGTTGCGGTGAAGCGCCCCGTGCAGCTCGCTGAAGGCCAACGAGGATGACGCCAGGCCGCCGGATTCGTTGGCAGCCTGCATCACGGCCTCGGAGCCGTCTTCCAGGAGGTAGAGCTTGATGATATACGCGGTGTCGAAGTACCTCACCGTTCATCCCGAACGGCGCTGACCGATGCCGCGCTGTCCGTCTGGTGTTTGGGGACGACTACCGAATCCAGACTGAACTGCCTCGGCAAGTCCCTTTCCATGTGGGCTGTTACCGGCGCGGTAAGCAGTGCCACCGGGTGGCCGCGGTCCGTGATGAGGTAAGACTGCTCGCTTGCGGCCCGGGCATACCGTCCAGTGTGCTGGTGGAGTTCCTTGAGGGTGATCGTCTCCATGCCACGAAGTTACTCCAAGAGTCACCAAGAGTCAAAGGGGATCTCGCTTGACTGATATTCTTAATGAGAGGATATTGGAAGCATGAAAACCACAATTAATATTCCTGACGACGTCCTTCAGGAAGCTCTGGAGCACACGGGAGCCAGGACCAAACGAGAGGCTATCGTCACGGCTGTGAAGGACTACAATCATCGGCAGAAGATGGCATCTCTGGTCAGGCATCTGGGCACCTGTGAAGACCTGATGACGCCGGCCGAACTCGAGCGCCTGCGATCGACTGACTGATCATCACGTGACGCTCATCGACACATCAGCTTGGATCCACAGCCTTCGCCCCGACGGCGACCCTGTGGTATCGGCCCGCGTGAAGATTCTGCTGGAATCCGGAGAAGCAGCTTGGTGTGCACTCGTCCAGCTGGAACTGTGGAACGGAGCGCGGGGTGAACGGGAGCGACATGTCATGGAAGAGCTTGCGGCCAACCTTCCAAGCCTTGCGGTCGATGACGCCGTATGGTCCACATCCTGCGATCTGGCCCGCAAAGCCAGGGCCCAGGGTCACACCGTGCCGGCAACTGACCTGATCATCGCCGGCTGTGCCTGTCGCCATGGTGTCGCTCTCGAGCACGCGGATGCCCATCTTGAAGTGATCGGCACTCTGATCCGCCGGAGCCCCCCATGAAGATCACCGACATCAAGCCCATCCTCACCGATCACTATCTCCTGGTCCGCGTGTACACCGATGCGGGCATCATCGGCAACGGTGAATCCGGCCTCTGGGCGCACCATCGATCCGCAGCCGAGATGATCCGCGAACTCAGCGCCTACTACATCGGCAGGGACCCGCGACAGATCGAGCATCACTACCAGACGGTGACGCGCAGCTTTCACTTCATGGGTGCCACCATCAGCTCGGCCGTCAGTGCCATCGACATCGCGTTGTGGGACATCCTCGGCAAGTCCGTCGACCTGCCTGTCTATCAGCTACTCGGCGGCAAGTGCCGCGACAAGGTTCGTGTCTTCAACAACATCGGAGGCGCCACCATCGAGGCCCGCGTCGAATCGGCCCGTCAGTGTGTGGCCGACGGTTTCACGTCGCTGCGGACAAGCCCCTTCTTTGCCGATTTCGAGAGTCGGGTCAGCTCTCAGGTTGTCACCGAGGCGGTCGACATGATCGCCGCGATCCGCGAGGCCATCGGCTACGGTATCGACCTCGGGGTGGAGATCCATCGCAACCTACAGCCCGATGAGGCGATCACACTGGCCCGAGCCCTCGAACCCTACCGGCTCAAGTACTACGAGGATCCGCTGGCCCCGGAGAGCGATGAAGCACACCGTTACATCGCCCGGCACATCGACATTCCCATGGCCCTGGGGGAGCGCAACTTCCTGGTGAAGCAGTTCAAGGAATTGATCGACAGTCAGATCGCAGCGTTCATCCGTCCCGATCTGTCACTGACGGGCGGCTTCACGCAGATAAAGAAGGTGGCCGCCATCGCCGAGCCGGCCATGGTGCAGTTGTTCCCGCACCTGATGGGCAGCCCCGTCAACAATGCCGCCTTCGCCCACCTGGCGGCGGCGATCCCCAACTACTACGTGACGGAAGTCAACGCCCACACGGACGAGCAGCTCTCACTCGTCGACCAGCCCTTCGTTACAGTCGACGGCTTCCGGGAGATTCCGGACCGTCCGGGCATCGGGGTGGAGATCGACGAGGAGGCCTGTGCCCGGTTGCCCTTCAAGGAGAGGCCCATGGGAGGCTTCTTCCACAACGACGGGTCCGTGGCGCACTAGGACTGGGCTGCAGCCTCATTTGTCTGTGCTTGCCAGATGTCTCGATATCGCCAGGCCCTGCGGACGCCGAGCTTCGTGATCACGGCGCCGAAGGTTACACACGGCACCCAGCCCATAAGCGCCAGCTGAGTCGCTTCCCGGACATCTGTTCCCAGACCCACGGTCCCGGCCACCCAAACGGACCAGGCCAGCAGCAACTCCACCCGAAAACGGCGGACCCGTATTCCGATTTCGCTGTAGACCACAGGCAACAGGATATACAGCAGAAGGAATACCGGCGTCATCCCACGAATGTTATCGCCGCTATAGGAGCCGATGGCACCCCAGAAGAGGCAGAACATCAGGAGCAGAGCCGTGCGCTGCCACGACATCCACCATAGCCGGTTGTCGTGCTGCACGGGGGCCCGGTCAAAGGTTCTCACAGCGAAGAGGCTGAGTATCAGTACGCCGGCAGCGATCAGGAGCAGTGCAACGCCATAGCCGAAAGTCACACTGCTCAGCCAAGTCCCAGCAGGTCCAGAGAATCACGCTCGATGCAGGCCCGGATCTGCTTCTCATCCAGACGCGGCAGCGAGGTGCCGTCCAGCATCTTGTTGAGGCCGGATAACCCTTCGATGGAAGCATCGATCGTCGTGAAGGGGTAGTCGGTACCGAACAGCACTTTCGGCCAGATGCCATACTCCTGCACCAGCATGAGGCTGTGGTAGAACTGGAAGGGCCGGTAGTGTAACGCCGACAGGTCGGTGTAGACGTTGCGATGTTTGCGGGCTACAACGACCGCTTCGCCCTCGAAGGGATGGCCGATGTGAGCCATGACGATGCGCACGTCGGGGTAGCGTGTGGCCACGACGTCGAGGTGGCGGGGCATCGTGCAGTCGATGGGAGCCTGGGCGACGAAGGTGGTGCCGGTGTGCAGGAGCACGGGCAGATCGTGCTCGGTGGCGTAGTGCCAGAGCAGATCGAGGCGCTCGTCGTGCGGGTAGAAGCCGGCGTACATGGACAGCAGCTTGATGCCCTTCATACCGAGCTCCTGGTGGCCACGCTCCATCTCATCCCCCCAGTCCTCCTGGGTGGGATCGACGGAGAGGAAACCGATCAACCGGTCGGGGTCCTGCGCCACATAGTCGGCGACGTAGTCATCATCCACCCACAATCCTGACAGCTGCGCCTTGCCGCCGAAGACGACGACTCGGTCCGCCCTGGAGCCACCCGAGGCGTTGTAGGCGTCGAGTGTTACCGTCAGGTCGAGGTCACCACCGCCCTTGGCGTACCGTGCCTGCTCACGGAAGTCATCGGTGAAGTGATCTGGGTACTGCCAGGCGTGGGTGTGCACATCAACGATCATGGAATACTCTCGAAGGGCGAAGGGTCGGGAAGGGGTTCCAGGAGAAGACGCGCCGGCGGCAACAGCCACTGAGCCCGCCCTGCCGGCATCACGGTGACCAGGTCGGCCACCTCGTTGCCGACATACAGGCCCGCGCCGGCATCGGCCTGATCACCAGCGTTGCGGCCGAGGCGCAGGCGATCGTGAGTGTCCTCCTCATCGGTCAACTCCAGCTCGCCGGCTGTGCCGAGGCCGTAGCCGTCGTCGCGCGGATCGACGAGGCGCTCGAAGCGCACACTCCGTACCCAGGACATCCAGGCGTAGATGCTGGTGTCATCGCAGGTGTCGATTCGGGACTCGCGCTCCAGTACCCAGCTGTAGCGGTCGCGCTCGTCGAGCGGGATGGGAGGAGCATCTTCGGGCATCGGCGCCAGCACCCGTCGCAGAAGGTAGGATCCTTCACCTGAAGTCACGCGGGCCCGGGTGATGGTGCGTCGCTTGACGTCCCGGGGCAGAAGATGAGGATCCAGCAGGGGCGGCATGGCGCCCCCCAGCAGACGGATCGGATTGGCGTGCAGGTGCAGCACGAGATCGTCTCCGGCGAGGCGGGCATAACTCTCCTCACCCACGGGGCCAGGAATGCCGCGGCCAAGACGGATATCGGCCAGCGCCTCACCACCCACCGCACCGCTGCCCCCACCATGCAGCATGACGTGCAGCCCCTGGTGGTCGGCGACTCCCAGTTCGTCGTGGTCGTCGGCCCCATCGGTGGCGCGCGTCCCCGAGGCGCCGAGGATCACGTCGAGGAAAGAGTTCATGCGGTCACCGTGTATGTAGGCATTGAAGTAGGCCGGGAAGCGCCAGGTGTCGCCCCGACGTTCGTAGTGCCACTCACCCTTGTTACCCGGCACCCGCAGGTGCACGGCACGTACTCGGTCAGTCTCGACCTGCCGCTCCGAGTCGACGAGCGCCCGCAGGCGGCCATCGCCGATCCGGCGTGTGGCACGGTGGGATCGCAGCCACGTATCCGCACCGCCGAGCAGCACGAGGGCCAACAGCAACACTCCGAGCCAGCGGCTCATGCCATCCCCCGCCGCCGCTGTCGACGAAGTCTCCAGGTGGCGAAGAGACCGAGAAGAAAGGGACCGCCGCCGATGACGGCGGCTCGCCAGGTGGATCGTGTCGTCGAGTCGACTACGGCAAAACCCCGGGGCGCCTGGCTGTGCCGTGCCTGCAGCGCCGCCAGCTGCGGCCCGTACACGGCGCGGGCCACGGCGTTGAGCAGCAACTGCTCATGCGCGAAGCCGTCACTGAACAGCTGACCATCCTTGAACATCTCGGACGAGCCGATCAGCAGCAGCCAGCCGCGATCTCCGGATCCATCCTGCGGCACCAGCTCGGTACCCGCTTCCTCGGTGCGCACGGCTTCGACGACGGGGAAACGTGCCTCCAGGGCGACGGCCAGAGCCTGGGGTCCGTCCAGGTGCGGGTTGGCGTCCTCGTCGAACACCTGTTCCGGCAGCCAGCCGCCGCTCCAGTCGTAGGCCCAGGCGTTGGCCGTGGTCGTCACCAGCACCTGAGCGGTCACGCCAGCGCTCTGCATGGCCGTCTGATCGAAGCGGAAGCGGTTGCCCCAGACGAACAGCAGGTCGCCCAGGCCGGACGTGACCGGTGAGTTGGCCGCGAAGTTGGCGCCCACGGCGCGGATCAGGAAAGGCAGGGCGACGCGCTGGGCATCATACTCCCGAACGGCCGTACGATTCACCTGGGTGTTGAGCTCCATGTGATGGCGCGTGCGGTCGAACAGGACCTCCCGCACCTGCTCGACGCCGACGAGCCGCAAGTAGCGATCGAAGTCCTGGAACTGCGGCTGTGGCCAGTGTACGGTCTCGAATCCCGTGCCCCGGTACTGGCGCTGCTGAATGTTGAAGTGCTGCAAGGCGATGATGGCGCGGCCGCCGTCGCCCAGGTGCTGGCTAAGCTGCGTGAGGACGGGCGTGGAGTTCCGCCGTGGCTGAAACCAGAGCACGGCATCGGAGCCAGCGGGCAGGACCGGATCGCGGGGCGACACGTGGCGCACGTCGTACCCGTAGTCGCCGAGCAACCCCTTGGCGCGGCTGTAGACATCGACGCCTTGAGGCGCGCTCAGCCCCTTCTTCTGGTAGTCCTCAAGGGCTTCGGCCGGCGACAGGCGCGGCAGGTCGGAGACGACGGTGACCACCGGCCTGGCGCCGCGCTCGAGGCGCCGTAGCGCCGCCGCCAGCAGGAAGTCGATATGCGGACCCGTCTGACCGTCGATTCTGGGGATGACGGTGGCCGCCGTGCCACGCGTCAGACGCAGGGCGCTGTAAACCCGCGTCGTCACCGAGGTGTCGTGACGCACACGCTCGACCTCGAATGGTGAGATGTTGTGCGCCTCCGCTGTGTCTTCGTCGAGACGCTGGACCTCGAGCGGGACACCGGCGTCGTCGAGCAGATCGGCTGTCCGCCGTGCGGCATCGCGAACGTCGGCAGGCACTTGCGACGCCGGCGACAACAGGAGCTGAGCCTGAAGCCCCCCAGTCTGCTCCAGTTCGTCGAGCACCTCGGGGGCGGCTGTGTGCAGGCCTGCTGCCGTGGCATCGAGGCGGATGCCTTCGAGGGGGCCCCGTATGACAAACCACAATACCAGACCACCCAGGGGGATGCCGATGCTGGCCCACAGCCGCCGGTCCTGAGTGCGTGCCGATGGGCGCCAGCGCAGGCCGGAGTCACCGGCCAGTCTCCTGGCGGCGGCCAACAACCAGAGGATCGGCACGAAGGCGACGACGAGGAAGCGCCAGCCGATCCGCCCCGAGTCCGACAGGGCCGGTAGCGTCGGCGGCACATGGCGCTCGACGCGCTGTCGCACCAGCCGTTCGGGGTCGGCGAAGGAGCGCGCCAGATCGGCGAGAAACACGCCGTGACCAAAGCCGGCCTGAGACACGATGCCGTTGCGGAAGGCACTGGCGGCGGCCAGTACGAGCAGCTGCCCTGCCCACGGGTCCTGAGGCGTGAGCAGTACCATCAGGTTCTGCTTGGGAGCGATCAGGTCCGTCCCCAGGTCGGCGAGACCGAAGTCGGTTGTCGGCAGGTCACGCACCCAGGCCCGCTCCGTCGTCGTGGCCGCCACATGCGCTTCGTACCCGGCGGCGCTGACCCGCTGGGGGTCGATCTGCAGCGGACCGGGGGCGATGAAGCTGAGTCCGCCCCGCGCCGGCGTGCGGAAGGGACGGAAATCGCGGAAGGCGGGCAGGTTGCGCAGATGAAAGGGGGCTTCCACCTGCTGCCACTCGCCGTCGACGACAACGGGCGCCGCCGCCGCATTCCGATCCATCACCAGGTCGGGCAGCGGTCGCAGACCGAAGGGCTCCAGCAGGCGCTCCCAGGCGCCCCCGGTTGACTCCGCGCGGAATCGGACCTCACCGCTTTCTGTTCGCCTGTAGCGGACACGGTGAGGCGACCCCGCCACCACCACCGTGCGACCCGAGGCGAGGAAACGGCGCAGGGCGGCGAGGTGTCGCGGTGTTACGTTGCCGGGTTCGAGCCAGAAAAGGATGTCCACATCGTGTGGGATCGCGGCCGTGGCATCGACGTTGACCTCGATGACGGGACCGTGCTGACTCAGGTAGCGCGGCATCTCTTCAAATCCAGGCGGGGCTGACAGGGCGAAGGAGGCCTGCGGGGTGTCGGCCCTCAGGTGCGCGGCCACCAGCGATCCGAGATGGGGCAGATGGGCGTTCTCGATCCCCTGGATGAGGACGTCATCCCGCCGTCTGCGACCGCGACGGGCAAATACCAGCGACGACCAGATCTCGGCCTGGCTCTCGGCGTCGTCGACGATGCGGCGGACGCGGATCGGACTGACGCGGCGGGCGGCGGCGTAGCGGGCTCCCGCAAGACCGGACCGATCGGGATCGATGACGCGGTACGAGAAGGCGTCTCCCGCCTCGTCAGCCATGGCTGCCAGCAGGGCTCGCGTCGTTTCTTCCACATCCTGCAAGTGCGACGGCATACGCGAGCGATGGCTGACGAACAGCGTCGCGTCCAGCCCCCCGTCGAGCTGGCGCAGCTGCTGCACCAACTGCGTCGACAGCGTGGCCGGATGGCGACCGGCCACATCAACCCACAACACGGGACCGGCAAGCTGCGTCAGACGGCCGGCGAAGATGACCAGCCCCAGGAGAAGGAATGCGGCAGCCGTGGCCTGCAGCAGGTAGAGCCGCTTCAAACCCGTGTCAGTACTGGATGCGCCGAAGCCCGACCTGTGTCAACCACAGGAACAGGACGGACATGAGGACGAAGTAGAGTATGTGGTCCAGGCCGATGAGTCCGCTGACGAAGGCTTCGTACTGCGGCAGGCAGGAGAGGGCTTCGGCCACCACGGTGCCAGGCTGCCACGCCGGCCACAGGCCGTCCATGACCTCCACGACCTGCGGGTGGCCGCTGAAGACGAGACCGGAAGCCAGCAGGGCGGCCAGGGCAAAGGCGACGATCTGGTTGTGCGTGAGGCTGGAGAGGAACTGGCCGAAGGCGAGGAACAGGGCGCCGAGCAGCAGGGCTCCCAGATAACCACAGAAGATCAGGCCCAGGTCGGGCGCACCGAGCCAGGCGAGCATGGCGACGATGGGCAGCGATCCGGCCAGGATGAGGCCATAGTAGAGCAAGGCGGCACCGTATTTCCCGAGTACGACCTGCAGCGGCTGCAGGGGCAGGGTGAGCAGCAGCTCTACCGTACCCTGGGCATGTTCCTCCGACCAGGTGCGCATGGTGAGGGCGGGGATGAAGGGGATCAGCAGGAAGGGCAGCGTATCGAAGAAGGGCGTCATGTCGATGACGCCCTGCAGGAAGAAGGAGTTCATGAAGGAGGTGCCCGCCAGTACGAGAAATGCGGCGGCGGTGATGTAGGCGATGGGCGAATCGAAATAGGCGCGCAGTTCGCGGCGGGCGACGAGCACAACTCCGGTCATCATGGCGGCCATCATCTGACCGGCTCAGGATGGGCGGAGACGAGGTGAGCGAAGATCTCTTCGAGACCGGCTGTCCCAAGACCTGAGCGCTGCCCGAGTTCCGCCAGGGTGCCGTCGCCGAGGAGCCGTCCCTGGTGGATGATGAGCACGCGGTCGCTGACGGCCTCGACATCGGCGATGATGTGCGTCGAGAACAGGATCGCCCGGTCCTGCTTCAGGCCGGTGAGCAGATCGCGGAAGGCCATCACCTGCAGCGGGTCAAAGCCATGGGTGGGCTCGTCGAGCAGCAGCACCGGCGGATCGTGGATCAGAGCGCAGGACAGACCGACACGCTGGCGGAAACCGGTGGAGCACTCGCGCACACGCTGCGACAGCACCGGACCGATGCCGCAGAGGTCGACGATGCGGGACAGCGCCTCCTCCAGATCGGTGTCGGCCAGACCGTGAGCGCCGCCGACGAAACGGACCAGATCCTCGACCACCATGTCACGATAGAGCGGGGTGTCGCCGGGCAGGTAGCCGATGCGGCGGCGCACCTCGAGCGGGTCGGCGATCGTGTCGAAGCCGTCGACGGCAACGGCACCCGCGGTGGGGCGCAGAAAGGTGGAGAGCATCTTCAGCATCGTCGACTTACCGGCCCCGTTGGGCCCGACGAACCCGACGATCTCGCCACGACCGACAGCAAAGGAGATGTCGTCGACGGCGGTGATCGAGCCGTAGGTACGCGTCACCGAATCGACGCGGATCACGAGGCCAGCTCCAGCTCGGGGCTGTCCGGCCGGCACACCCGCAGCGTGCGGAGGCGGTTCAAAGCGGCCGCCAGTTCATGACGACGGCAGGCGGCCAGGTCACCGACGGGGTGTGGGGACAGTGCGTCGAGTCCTTCTTCGGCAAGGGTGTGCTCCACCAGGTCGAGGATGTCGGGCAGCAGGCGTCGACCATCCATATGCTGTCGAGCCAGAAGGATCGCACCGGCGATGGCCCGTGTCTGTGAGGCGTCGACGAGCTGCGACACGGCGTGAAGGTCGATGTCGGACTCTCCCACCTGGAGCTGCCAGCGGTCTCGCACCCGCCAGCTGACGGCACGACGACCGCGTCTTGGATCGATGCTGTCGGGATGGGGGGCACGGACCGCGTCTACCGTGAGGTCGCCGCATGTCTCCGTCCTCCGGAGACTGCCCGGACCCCGGTCAGCGGCAGCGATTTCGTGAGCCCGGTCGGTGACGTCACGGGGTTGATACGACTCCATGGCGATCACGGTATCGGCCACCTCGAAATAGTCGCCACTGCCACCCATGACGAGGATCGTGGAGACGCCGTGGTCGTCGTAGAGAGAGCGAACGCGATCGACGAAGGGCGTGATCGGCTCGTCTTCGCTGGCCACCAGTTGCTGCATGCGACCGTCACGGATCATGAAGTTCGTCGCCGACAGGTCCTCGTCCACCAGCAGCAGGCGGGCGCCGGCCTCGACGGCCTCGACAATGTTGGCCGCCTGTGATGTGGACCCGGAGGCGTCGTCACTGCAGAACGCACGGGTGTCGCGGGCGCTGGGCAGTTCACCTATAAAGGAAGAGACGTCCACGCCGGCTGTGCGGCGGCCGTTCTCGGCCCGGATCGTAACGGCACTGTCGTCGGTTACCACACGCTCGCGTCCGTCGCCGGGACGATGGTCATAAACGCCGAGGGCGAGCGCCTCGAGGAGGGTGGACTTGCCATGGTAGCCGCCGCCGACGACGAGAGTCACTCCCCGCGGGATGCCGAGACCGGTGATGGTCCCCGCATTCGGGGCCTGCAACTCGACTCGCAGGCTGGGGGGCGCTGCGAAGGAGGTCACGCCATCGAGCATGGGACCATCGTCGATCCCGGAGAATCGCGGCAGGACGGAGTCATCGGCGACAAAGGCGACGAGGTCCCGCTCCCGCAGCTGCTGGCGCAGGGCGTCCGCGTCTTCGGCAGTCTGAGTCCAGGCATCGATTTCAGGCATCTGCGCGGGATCGTACTTCAGCGCTTGTGCGACGATATCAGGCACGCGCTCGCACAACAGCTCAACGGCCGCCTCACCCAGAATCCGCCGGCCCGCCGCCGGCAGGCCGACGACGAACCGCGCCTCGACGCCGTCGTCATCGATCAGCAGGCACGTCCGGTGCAGCAGTTGCTGCCCGGGGCGGTCGATGTCGATCAGGCCGGATCGTCCGGAACCCGCACGATGAGCCAGGTTGTCGGCAGCCCGGGAGAAGCGACAGGCGAGCCAGGAACACAAGGCCCGTCGTCGTGGCTCCGTGGCAAAGGTCGATGGGGGGAATCCGGCCACCTTCTGTGCCAGCTGAACACGAAGTCGGGAGGGCGCCGCAAAAGGATCGCCCTGAACGTGATCGACACAGAGGCGGAGAGGGATGTCTCCCGCCTGCAGCCACTCCCCCTGCAACGCACTGTACGCCCGGTAGCCGTCACCGTCGAGGCGCTGCAACAACGCCTGTAACGCCGTGAAATCCCGCATCTCTATATTGTACGCTTCACCCAAGGCCATGGCGACGGGAGGTCGACACGTGGAAGAGGAAGAACTCAGCGGTCTGCAGTGGCTGTCACGCGAACGACCGGAGGCGATGGAGCATCTGCTCGCCTTTTTTCGCGAGTCGGGGAAACATCTCGACCCCAAGACACGCTTTCTCATCTCTATCGTCACCAAGGTGGTCAGGCTGTCCGAACGGGGTCTGCGGCAATACATCCCGCGAGCCATGCAGGAGGGCGCCACGCACGACGAGATTCTCGACGCCATCCTCTGTGCCTATCCGGCGGCGGGCCTGACGAACGTGATCGACGCTGTACAGGTGCTGCGCTCTCTCGATCTCGATCAGCCGGCATCACCGGCGGGACAGGAATGGATCAACGTGGGGTACATCAACGACATCCCCGTCGGTACGGCCACCGTCGTTGTGGCGCACGGCCGGTCCATCGCACTCTACAATGTGGGCGGCACGATCCACGCCACAGCCAACGCCTGTCTGCACCAGGGAGGCGAGCTCGGCTGCGGCGCTCTCGACGGCAACGTCGTCACCTGCCATCGTCATGACTGGCAGTTCGACGTGACCACCGGCGATTGCCTGACACGCCCGGGCGAGCAGGTGGAGAGTCATGCCGTCCGCGTCGAGGACGGCGAAATCCGCGTCTTGTTGTAGTCCCCCGCCGCGGTTCACTCAAAATGGACCGAATCGACGGCGCCATGGCGCAGCCAGCTTGAAATCGACGCCAGGCTACGCCGGAAGGTATCGACGATCTCATCCGGATAGCCCAGGACGGCTCTGCGTTGCAGATCGATCTGTCGCAGGTGACCGCCATCGTGCGCCAGCCGGGCGCGGGCGGGCAGGTGCTCGCATCTGCCGTGGACGAGGTCGCTGAAGCCATCGAGATCGACCTCGACGAAGCCGTCCACTTCGTCTGAGAACTGCATGCCACCGATGTCGAGGGGCAGCGGGTACAACAGCAGGCTCTGGTATACCCGCCGGCACTCTCCGTCCGGGCGCTCCATACGACTCGATCCGAGGTGGATGAAGTTATCCGCCTCCGCCGCCAGTCCCACCTCTTCGGTCAACTCCCGGCGGGCCCCATCGATGGCTGTCTCGCCGGCACCGATGTGACCGCCCGCCAGGGCATCCACCATCTGCGCATATGGATCCCCCACCCGGCCACGCTGCTGCAGCAGCATGAGGCGGACATCGGCAGACTCCCAGGCGGACCAGACGAAGACGGTACCATGCCAGTCGTGATCGCGATGTACATCCTCCCGCGTCTTCCGGCCGACCACATGCAGGCCGTCGGCGTCGAGAACGTCGAGCAGCTCGTCGTCAGCCAATGGCGGCGAAGAACTGCAGAATGAAGGCGAGTACCGTGAGCAGGCCACAGGCGCCGGCCAGCACGTAGGCGCCAATGCCTTCCCGATCATTTGGCGTGCGGCTGAAGAGCGTCGCCATGGCATAGCCGCCGACGAAGCCACCGCCGTGGGCCCAGTTATCGATGCCGGGCATGATGAACCCGAAGACGAACATGATGATCGCCCACTGCATGAACTGGCGGGTGAACATGCCGGAGCCGACGCGACGGCCGTAGACGATGGCGGCTGCCAGCAGGCCGAAGATCGAGCCGGAAGCGCCGAGGGTGAGAGAGGCACCCATGATCGAGGAGGCGATGAAACCGACGACACCGCCCACGGTGAAGATGACGAACAGCCGGAAGGGGCCGAACAGCTCCTCCACCACCGGTCCCAGCTGCCGAACCCACATCATGTTGAAAAAGATGTGCAGCAGGTTGCCGTGCAGATAGATGGCGGTGATCACCGTCCACCAGCGACCGTAGCCGAAGACGGGGATGGCCCCCGCCGCCCCGGCGTCGAAGGAGGCGCGGCCACTGGGCGAGAGGATGTCCATCATGCCCTGCGGCTGCAGGATGGCTCCCGGGTCGAGGGCGAGACTCAACAGGTACATGGCGCCGCAGACGACGGTGATGATGTGCGGAAAATCGAGCTGGATGCCGAGCTGTCGGAAGCGGCTGGCCAGGCCGAACATCCCGGGACGCATCTGGCCGCAGTACGGGCATTTGGCCACATCGTCGCTGATCAGCTTGCGACAGCTGGGACAGAGGATCGCCGGCATCAGGCGCCTGTCACTCGCCTACAGCCCGAGACCATCGTTGATGTCGGCCTGATAGGCGTTGACCTGGTCGTTGAGGACCTCATCGACAGTGACGGCTCGGCCGGCGACCTGCGACTCCATCCAGGCGTAGGCGATGGCGACCGAGCGGGCGCCCTGAGCGCCAGTGACCTCCGGTCGACCCGCCTGACCCTGGATGGCGAGGCCGAAATCGGCGTACTCCACGGCGATCAGCTTGCGGTCCGTTTCGACGAACTCGAAGGAGTACTCGAAGAGACGATCCCCGCCGAAGAGGGTGGCCGTGGCTTCGTCCAGCTGCAGGTCGGGCACCAGGTCGAGCAAGGCTTCGCCGGATTCCGGGTCCTTGCCAGGCAGGTGCAGGGTGAGGCGCCGGCCACTGCGATCCCCGGGCAGATCCAGCGAGCCACGGCTGCCGAAGATGGCCCGCTTCCACATGCCTTCCCCGCGGGAGGCGTGGTCCTCGATGTAGGAGACCACGGCGCCCGACTCGAACAACATCGTGGCGTACCCGGCATCGTCGGCGGTGGCCTCGAACTCGGCGGGCATGTCCTTCTGCCAGCGTTCGTAGACGCCGCCGGGTGAACCGCCGTTGGTGACATCCTTCCCGGCGATCGGGTTCTTCCGCGTCTTTTCATGCAGGCGCGTCTGGGCGAAAATGGTCGCTGCCGGACCCAGGTAGTACTCGAGGATATCGGCGAAGTGCACGCCCACATCGAGCATGACGCCGCTGGAGTCTTTCTGATGACGCCAGACGGAGATCAGCATGTTGTCGGCGCCCCCCATCGTGTGGTGCAGCATCAACCGGGGGTCGCCGATGATACCGGCGTCAAGCAGGGCCTTGCCGAGGCGGTTGATCGGATCGCGGCGGTAGTTTTCCGCCGTGGACAATCCCCGGTCGTGTTGGGCGGCCGCCTGCACCATCAAGCCGCAGGCGCGTGCCGTCAGTCCCAGGGGTTTCTCGCTCATCACGTGCCAGCCGCGCTCGAAGGCTTCGACGGCGACGGTATGGTGGTAGCGAGGTGTCGTCGTCAGGTCGATGGCGGCCACATCGGCGGCGGCGGCGAGAGCCTCCAGGCTACCGGCGACGGCGGGGCGCTGGCCCAGCAGGTCAGCGGCCTGATCGGCGAGGCTGTTGGCGTTGCCCTCGTCCGGGTCGCAGGCGCCGACCAGGGTGAAAGGCGAAAGGCCGGCACGGGTCAGTTCGGCCAGGCCGTACAGATGGCGGTGGCCCATGCCGCCACAGCCGACGATGGCGAGGGGGATGGTCTCAGGCATGCGGGAGTCTGGTCCTTACAGGTCGGACGGGGTCAGGTCCATTCCGGAGTAGCGCTTGACGCCCTCGGCATTCCACGCCACCCCGAGGCCGGGCGCTTCCGGAATCGACAGACAGCCCTCTTCGTCCAGGGAAAAGGGCTGTGCTGCGAGATCTTCAATGTAGGGGGCAGGGGTGATGTACTCCACCCAGCGCGCCGTGGGCACGGCGGCCACGAGCTGCAGGTCGGCCGCCAGGCCAATGGCGGTGTTCCAGCCATGGGGGACGAACAGGATCGAATGGTCATAGGCGTGCATGGCGATGCGGAATTCTTCGGTGAGGCCGCCAACCTTGGTGACGTCGGGCTGGATGTAGTCGACGGCCCGTTGCTCGATCCACGGCATGAAGGCCTGACGCCGGGTGAGCACCTCGCAACTGGTGATCGGCAGACGCGCGTTCTCGGTGAGTTTGATGTAACCCGCCAGATCGTCGGGGCGCAGGGCCTCCTCGAACCAGGTGATATCGTAATCGGTGAGCATTTCCGCCGTCGTCAGGGCCCACTTGTAGCCATGGGGCCAGTAGCGATCGGAGCCGCCGGCATCGACCATCAGCTCCACTTCGGGCCCTACTGTGTCCCGGGCGGTGCTGACGATCAGCTCGTCCATCTCTCGTGACTCCCGGCCGAAGGGTCCCCAGCCCATCTTGATGGCCCGGAAACCGCGAGCCAGGGCGTCTTCGAGCCGGGGGACCAGGACGTCGGGGTCGGCCATGATCAACGAGCCGTAGGGTTTGATCCGGTCGCGATACCGTCCCCCGAGAAGCCTGGAGATCGGCTGGCCCGTCACCTTGCCGAAGATGTCCCACAGGGCGATGTCGATGCCGGAGATGAAATGGGTGATCGAACCACCGCGGCCCTGCCAGAAGGTGGACTGGTGCAGGCTTTCGGCGACGCGCGCCGGCTCGATGGCTGACTCGCCCAGCAGCATGGGTCGCAGAATGCCGAAGGCCCCCTCGCACAGCCTGGCCGACGTGTAGATGGAGCCGAGACCGGTGACGCCCTCGTCGGTGACGACCTCCACCAGCGTGTGCAGGTTTTCCGCCTCTTCGAATCCCTGGTCCCAACCGCCGTCCATCGTGGCGCCGGTGAGAGGCAGCAGACGTACGTCGGTGATCTTCATCCTCCAGGCCTTTCGTTGCCGCGCTTGAAGTTCTTAGTCGCTTTGGCCATCAACAACTGCAGCGGCTCACCCTGGAGATTCTCGGCACGGGACAGGAAGCGGTGGGCAGCATTCCCGGCCAGGGTGACCACATGGCGCTCCTGATAGTAGAGGAACACGCGGTCATCCTTCAACTGCTGGTAACGAAAGGGTTCGTCGGCGAGGTCTGATGCTGCCACTAGACTGCGTCCCAGGGTTGAGGGAGCCTAGGATTCCAGGAGACTTCCCAGAGAAATCCGCAGACCGGTACCTCCGCGTGAAGACCTGCTCCGAAAGGTCTCGGAGCTCACACGAAAGTATGCACCAGGGCGTTATGCAGTACTGGTCAGGTGGGCCTTCACCATGCCGCGCAGTTGGGCGACACGCATCGGTTTGAACACGAAGTCATCGAAGCCGAGTTTGGCGGCAGCCTCTTCTTCGACATACCCGGACAGGCCTATGACGGGCAATTCCGGCCGTTCGTCCTTCAGCTTCGATAACAGTTCCAGGCCGTCCATGTTGGGCATGTTGACGTCGGTGATCACCAGATTGGGGGGGCGATCTTCCACCGCCTCGAGAGCATCCACACCATCTTCAGCGGTCACCACATCGTATTCGGACAGCGCCCGGGACAGAAAATCGCAGATCTCGGACTCATCATCAACGATGAGGACCGTGGGGATCTTCTTCTGCAACTCAAGCTGCACTCCCTTCCGGACCTTGTCACTATCAAGGCCGTGGGACGAGACGGCCTGGAGAGTCAGCTCAAGTTCCTGCTCGAGTCGTCGCGCCCTCGAACTCACCTCCTCATGCTCGAAGGCCCGCACATTGTCTTCGTCGATGCGTGCCGACACGATTTGGACCAGATTGCGAAGTACGGTGACGGCCATCTTCAGATCATCGGCAAGCATCATGTCAAATGACCGGCGTGGTAGTGAGAGAACCATGGAGTCACCCACTGCCCGGGCGTTGATCTGGCGCGGCCGATTGTCGACGATGCCCAACTCTCCGAGAGGCATGACCGGTTCGAAGCGGGCCATTTCGATACCGTCCTCGCGCAACAGGGAAATGGCACCCCGGAGCAGGACGTACATGTGGTCGCTGGCATCCCCCCGTTCGAACAGCATCTCTCCGTCTTTGACCGGTCGACTGGAACAGATGCTGATCAGCTTCTGCAATTGCGTCGGAGACAACCCCTCGAATACAGGGATTCTCTTCAGCACCTTCAGGAGATGGCCGTTTTGCTTGGGTGTCATGGGGCCTCCTGGCGAGTCGCCAGACAGAGGAGGAGAGAAACACCGACTCAGTTATGAAAGAACCTGTAGATTTGCATATTTGCAATACCGTGGAATACGGACATGGGCGCGCCCTGGCTCCCTCTCCAGTGGCCGGCTATACTCCTCCGCATGCGAGCTCTCGTACTCGGCGCCGGTCGTGGCAGCCGGCTGAACGCCCTCACCGACGACCAGCCCAAGCCGTATGCACCCATCGGCGGCCACCGGATCCTGGACTGGCTGCTGGCTGCCCTGGAGGGGGCCGGTGTCGACGAAGTCGTCTTCATCGGTGGTTACCGCGCCGATCTGGTACGAAACGACTATCCCCATCTGACCTTCCGGAACAACCCCGACTGGGCGGACACCAACATTCTGGCTTCGTTGATGTGTGCTGAGGACTGTATGGAGGAGGGCTTTGTCGTCACCTATGCCGACATCCTCTATCGAGCCGACGTCGTGCGCCGTGCCATCGATCACCCGGGTGATCGCGTGCTCTGTGTCGACACGGACTGGCGCTCCCGCTACGCCGACCGCAGCCAGCATCCGGAAGATGATGCCGAAAAGGTGATCACCGCCGATGACCGAATCGTGCAGGTGAACCGTTCGATCGAAGCCAGCCAAGCACACGGCGAGTACATCGGCGTGGCTCGTTTCTCGAAGGCCGGAGCAGATACGCTGAGGTCCGCCTACCATGAGACGAGACGACAACAGAAGGGCGCAGTCTGGAAAGCCGGTGTGCCATTTCGCCAAGCCTACCTGATCCATCTCTACGAACAGATGCTGGACGCCGATCAGACCTTCCACATGGTGACGACGGACGGACAGTACATGGAAGTTGATACGGAGGAGGACTTCGCTCAGGCGAACCAGCACTGGCCCCGCACGTACGGCAGTCCGTAGCACAACCCCGGCGGCAGGCGAATGCATCCGCGGCGTCGTACCTTTAGGACGTCGATTCTTCCGGCGACTCCAGGTCCCGAAAGCAGGTGCACAGATGCCGAGTCTAGTAGAACGCAGCAAGACCCTGTTTCCCACAGCCATCGTCGGATCCCTGCCACGACCCGACTACGTGCGTGAGATCGTCGTCGACGGCTGGCACGAAGAGGGTTGGGAGCGGCGGCTGGATGCTGGTGTGGCGTACGCCGTCAGCGTGCAGGAAGCCGCCGGCATAGACGTGATCTCGGATGGCGAATGGCGTCGGGCCTCCTACATCGGCATCATCGCCGAGATGGCCCACGGATTCGAGTTGGGGTACGCCTCCGACGGTCGGCCCTGGACGGTCGTTACGGACCAGGTGTCAGCGAAGGCACCAGGAGTCATCGCCGCAGAGGTTGCCTTCGTCCGGGCTCGAACGGACCGTCTCATCAAGGCGACGCTGCCTTCTCCGGCGCTGTTGGCCGAGCGCATGTGGGATCCGGAGCGATCGGCCGAGATCTACCCGTCTCCCCGCGCTTTCGCCGAGGCGGTCGTACCTCTGCTGCGTAGCGAGGCGGCTCTTGTGGCGCAGGCGGGTGCCGACATGATCCAGGTGGACGACCCGCACCTGTGTCTGCTCGTCGACCCGGAGGTGCGGGCCCAGTACGACGACGAGTGGGACGGGGCAGATGCCGAAGGGGAGTTCTCCGCCGACATGGACAACGAAGTTCTGGCCGATGTCGGCGACCAGGTCGTGCGCGCCGTCCATCTGTGCCGCCGCGCCGGCGCCCGGGTTCGCGGGGAAGCCTATCACTCAGGTGACTACGGCCACATCGTCAAAGATCTTGCCCGCCTCGAGACCGACCACCTCACGCTGGAGTTCACCAGCCCCGGATCCGGTGACGTCGAGGTCCTCGGCCAGCTGCCCGATGATCTCGAGATCGGCCTGGGCTGTATCAGTGTACATCCCGGTGAGGTGGATGACGTGGAGACAATCGTCGAACGGGTGGAGCAGGCTGTGGAGATCGTCGGCGCCGAGCGCATCGCCCTCAATCCCGACTGCGGCTTCGCGCCGGGATCGGCGGCGAGGGTGGATCTGGACGAGGTGTATCAGAAGCTGCGGAATCAGGCGGAGGCCGCCAAAAGGCTGCGCGAGATCTATTCGTAGTCCATGGTCGCGGCGTTTGGTGGCACTCCGGGCGCTGGCCGTTCGGACCGATCGTCCGGGTCACGACGGCCTGCTGAGGCCGCGTCCCTGCGGCCACAGCAGGCATGCGCCGTCCATGGCGCAGGCCCCTTCGGGGCCTGATATCGTGACCCGGCCGGCCCGAACGGATGCGCCCTCCGTGCCACCAAACGCCGCGCCTCCCCGCATAGATCTCACTTGATGGAAACAGAAATCCCCACCCCGCCACCCAGGAAAGCACCGCTGGCCTCCGCTGCGGCAGCGCGTTACTCCTCAGTCGGCAGTCGGCGTAGCCACACCTTGATCTGGGCTCGGGTCGGGGTGCGACCTGGGGCTTCGGTCTGCTGCAGGGTCTGCCACAACTCCTCGACCGTGCGATCCTGCAATTGACTCAGGCTGGTGATACCGGCGGCGGCCAGGCGGTTGCCGTAGGTGGTGCCGATGCCCTGGTGCAGGTAGAGGGCGGTGATTCGGGCGAGTGAGCCCTCTTCGTCAGGCTTGAGGATTGCCTGCAGATCTTTCCAGGTGCCGGCGCTGCCCCAGCCGACCAGCTGGGTCAGATGGGTGACGCCGGCGCTTGCCAACGCGGCTTGCTGGTTGCCTGTCAATGGCAGCACATCGGCGACTCGGGGTGTGCGTGATGTGACGATGACGCGGTCGACGGCGACGTATCCCGAGACTGAGATCAGCATTGCGATGGTGATCGCAACGACATAGGTCAGCGGCCCACGCGCAGGTCCACGTTGTGTGAGTGCACCGAAGGCTGGGGCCAGGCGGTACCAGACAAGCAGCCGGTAGGCACAGGCGCACTCCAGGGCGAAGGGCGGGAAGCCGACGAAGCCGAGCAGAGGCATCTCGAACAGTTTCCACTCGTCGAATCCCGGCACGGTATAGATCCACCTGGCGCGCGCCCAGAAGTTGAAGAACTCCCAGAAGCCGCCGGCCATGCCCCCGGCCAGGAGCATGCGCAGTGTCGGTCCGATCTCACCGCGCTGCCACTGGCGGAGCCAGCCGTCGATACCGCAGCGATAGCTGATCGGTGCCAGCACCAGGGCGGTGACTCCCCAGATCAACAGGTAGAAGTGCTCCGGGTCAGTCAGGCACAGGGCGAGGAAGACCAGGCCCGTCAATTGCAGACCCATGAGCCGGGCAGTCGTGATCCGGACCGGTCGTACACGCACTGAAGTCAGTACGCCCTGCGTCCCGAGCCAATGATCGATCCAGAACACTCCCGGCAGCACGGTGCCGAAGGCCAGCACGGTACCCACGCACCGTGCGATGTCGTGATCGGTGACCAGCACGTAGTGCCAGTTGTGCAGACGCAGGTTGGCCAGCTCGTAGAGGAACCAGTTGACGGCAGACCACAACACCAGACAGGCGAAGGGGGCGGCGCCGAGACGCGCGATCAGCGAACGACCTTCCGAGCGAGCGATGAGTCGATCGAAGGTGTAGATCAGCCCGACCCAGGCAAAACAGAAAAAGAAGGTGGCCACCGGCTCGAGGCCGAGAGCCGCCAGGCAGAAGAAACCGCCCAGCCACGCCACGCCCAGGGCTATCGACCACATGCTAATCCTCGAACCGCTCGAAGCCGTGCGGTTCTACCGCAGCGGCCCCCGGGCCCTGTCGACGAGTTCTGTCGGTGCGGACAGCCGCAACAGGTCGGGGATGTCGAACTCGGCCAGCAAGCCGAAACAGAACAGCTCGGAGTGGTTCGCATAACTGATGGGGAGATCGATGAGGCGGTCGAGGGAGTCGAAGGCGGCGTATGTCGTGAGACTGACAAATCGTGACGGCTCCAGTGCCGCCGCCAGCTGTGCCACCACCGGCATGGATTTGCCGCCTGCCCGCAGGTGAACGACAGGACACCTGTAGCTCCGAGACGCCCACATGGCCACCGCCAGCAACTGCGCCGTCAGGATTCCAAGGGGGCGCTCACCGGCGCAGGCCAGCAGCATGGGTTCCTGAAACGTCGTAGCTGCCTCTCCCGTACCAAAGAGGTCGACGGCGAGTATGCGTCGTCCCGACTCCACGCCCGCCAGGCTGGCGGTTCCCGGGCGGCCTTCGTCACTGATGACGATCTCCAGGCCACCCCGCGCGCCGGCTGCCGGTGAGAGGCAGGTCGCCGGTATCTGCCACGGGCCCACAGTGAGGACGTAGCTCTGGCAGGTCATGCCACCGCGTCGTGTTTCAGCACCCTTCTTTGCCGACATCACCCGGTCATAGCCCGGCAACCGCAGCAGTCGTCGCAGCCGCCTGCGGGCTGCCGCCGGAGGCTGTCCACGTCGCCGCTCCCGTTGTCGACGAATCTGCTGCAGCCTTCCCAACGCCAGCGAATGCAATGTGGCATTGTCTGCCGGCAGTCCGACGGTCAGCTCGGCTTCGCTGCGCAACTCATCGACAAAGGGAAGATCATCCTCGGGCGTGTCGAGGTCGAAGTGCTTGTTCAGGAAGCGGTAGAGCTGGCTGCGGTTGTCGCGCTCGTAGTTATGCGTGCCTGGATCGACGTTGTCGTACAATTCCAGTCGATCGCCTGCCCCGAGCAATTCAAAGACCTTGCGCGCCGGGCGGTAGATGGACACGCGGGTGCGTTTCGTCTGGAAGCAGCAGTCGTCGTGACGATTGTAGATCAGCAAAGTGGGTTGCGGATCGGCGTGGCGATGGTCCAGCAGGGCGTCGAGGCCGCGCTTCATCAGCAGGTAGAACACGCCGATGCCGGCCATGCCGCAGAGATCGAGCAGGGCGATGCGCAGATGCTCCACATCGGCGCGCAACTCGCCCATGCCGATGAATTCGGTGTTCAGCGCCAGCATGCCACGCTTGGCCAGGTTGATGCAGCGCGCCTGCTTGTAGTCCATCGCCTTGCCACCGGCGTGGTGACCATTCGGGTTGAGGACGGCGGGGACCTTGCCGCGCAGCGATGTGGGCTCATAGAGCAGAGCCGGCACCCAAAGGCCAGGATATCCTTCGTAGCGGAGCTTGCGAATTCGATATCCCTCGCCTCCGGCAATCGTGCCGCGCCACTCGACGCGGGGCGGCTCCTGCAGCAACTCGCGGGGGTGACCCTGGAAGAATAGGTCGAGCAGGTCGGCCCGGGTCTGGCGCGCGTGCCGCGCCCAGGCTGCCGCTGTCGTCGGTGCTTCGAGGCGGGGGAGACGTTCGTCGAGCATGTGCAGCCACGCGTTGCGGGCGGTGTTGCGTCCCAGCAGTTTTCGCTGCAGCGATCGTTGCATGGTGGACCTCAACTGGCTGAAGGCGCGTAGAGTGCCGGGCGCAGGTCTTGCAGATGTGATGTCGGGGACTGGCGGACCTGGTCCACCTCCGCCAGATCGATGGTGGTGACGGCTACGGCATCGATGTCGCCGACCTTGTCGCACAGGACACGGCCACCCGGGCCGGTGATCAGGCTCTGCTGAGGATGGGTGAAGGCGATGAAGATCTCACTCTCGAAAGCGCGAGTGCGCATCATGGCGGTGTTGAAGTCACCCATCATGCCATAGGTGGGGTTGAGGATGACCCGGGCGCCTTGCAGAGCGAGGCTGCGCACCGTTTCGGGCCAGCGTCGATCAGCGCAGATGAGGACGCCGAACGTTCCGAAGTCGGAATCGAATACCGGGAGTCGGTCTCCGGCGACGTACTTGTGGTCGTGGCTCTGCAGGTGGGTCTTGTCGTAGAGACCGGCCAGGGCGCCGTCGCGATTGAAGAGCAACGCCGTGTTGGCGCCACGGTCACCGACGATGCGGGTACAACCGAACAGGAGCCAGGCCTGATGGTCACCAGCCCAGGCGCCGAGCACGTCCGTGTAGACCGAGTCGTCAGGGTCGATGGCGGCGGCACGAATGTCGTCGGCATCGGTTCGGGCATCGGCGGCGAGGTAGCCGTCGAGGAAACTCTCCGATGTGATGACGACGTCCGGCCGGTGACGGGCGGCGACATCGAGCAGGTGAAGGAGGCGGTCAAAATTGCCATCCGCATTGCGGCGCTGGGGTACGGCGCGAATCTGGGCGATCGTCAGACGGCAGGCCATGGCGGCGTAATATATATTGGTAAGGAGACCGATCCATGACGACGACGATCTATCTGTTGCGCCACGGCGAAGTGCACAATCCACAAGGGGTCATCTACGGGGCCCTTCCCGGGTACCGGCTGAGCGAATTCGGACGTGCCGAAGTCAACATCGCGGCAGAGACTCTGGCCGCTCACAGCCCTTTCGACGCACTGATCGCCTCTCCCCTCGAGCGAGCGCAGGAATCTGCGGCGATCGTCGGTCGACGGCTGGAGCTGACGCCTGTGGTAGAACCGCGGTTGGCAGAGACCGAGGTCACCGGCTATCAGGGGCAGCCCTTTTCCGCCTTGCCGAGCCCTTACATCACCGAGGATGGCGTGCGGGGAATCGAGGGTGCCGCGTCGATGCGGGCTCGGATGATCGACTGGGTAGCTTCTGCGCGGCAGCACGAACGTGTCATCGCCGTGTCGCACCGCGATCCGATCGCCGTGTTGCTGCTGCACTGGATGGGAGCCGGGCTGGCGCGCCTCGGCGAGTTGACCGTGCCCACCGGCTCACTGCATGAAGCGCGCCTGGATGGCGGGGGGGTCGAGTTGAGCGGACCTGCGGTGGGGTGAACCGGGGCGGGCTTAACAGAAACCGGGCGCCGACATATTGCCGGCGCCCGGAAGAGCAACCTGTACCTTGCTGCTCGCGCCCTACTTGTTGGAGCGCTTCAGCACGGGAAGACCATTCTTGCTCTCGGCCACTTCGTAGCCATCGGGAACGGCGTCGATCGCACCTTCTTTGGCTTCTTTACCGAAGAAGTAGATGGTTTGCGAGTTCCCGTTCTTCAACTGCGTTGTACGCTGATGCAGGATGTACGCCTTCCCCTTGGAATTCGTAAAGGAAAACGGCATGTGGAGGACTCCTTTCGTGGAGTGACAGTTGCCGGCTCGTGGATTCCGGCATTGGCAGGGTCTTCGATTCGTCTCAGCAATAATACCGATATTCCCGAAACTTGGCCATGTACCTCTTCACCTTGTACAATCCATCGGACCCCAAACCCCCTCGAGAATCTCCGTGACCGACATCCCCGAAGCTCTGCCCGCCGCCGAGAATCCCTTCGGCGGCATCCTGCCAAAACCGGAAACACTCGACGCCGATCCGACTCGATTCGCCGTCCGTCTGCAGCACTCCCTCGACAGCTGGCGGGATGACGGCTACCGAGTCGTCTGGCTCGAGGTGCCGATCGAGCGCGCCACTCTGATCCCGGTGGCCGTGGCCGCCGGCTTCGGTTTTCACCACAGCAATTCCGAGTATCTCATGCTGACCCTACAGCTGGAAGCTGGAGCCTTCGTGCCTGCCTACTCTTCGCACTACATCGGTGCTGGAGGAGTAGCCATCAACGATGATGATGAACTGCTCGTCGTGCGCGAGCGCTTCCACCGGGACCCGAAAAGGCCGCCCCGCTTCAAGCTGCCCGGCGGCGCGCTGCACGAAGGTGAGCATCTGGCGGAGGGTGTGGTGCGGGAGGTATTGGAGGAGACGGGAGTGCAGACTCGTTTTGACGCCCTTGTCTGCTTCCGCCACTGGCACGGGTACCGGTACGGAAAATCCGACATCTATTTCGTCTGTCGACTCAAACCGCTGAGTGCCCGGATCACGATCGAGGAGGAGGAAATCGCCGAGAGTCGCTGGATGCCGGTGCAGGAGTATCTCGATGCGGAGCAAGTGAGCGGCTTCAACAAGCAGATCGTACTCGCTGCGCGCGATTCCACCGGATTCTCGTCTACGGACATCGAAGACCACGACGACAAATCCAGGTTCGAGTTCTTCATGCCGTCACCGGACGCCCCGCAGGCCTGATGGCACAACGCCCCAATCTGCTGTTGCTCATGACGGACCAGCAGCGCGCCGACGCCATGGGCTGCGCTGGCGGCTGGGTGCGTACCCCCAATCTCGATCGTCTGGCTGACGAAGGTGTGCGGTTCACCAACTGCGTGACCAATTCTCCGGTCTGCATTCCGGCGCGCCTGAGCCTGGCCACCGGCCTGTATCCGCACAATACGTGGGTATGGGACAACCAGGGGCACACCCTCGATCCGGAAACACCTACGTGGATGAAGGCGGTGCGCGACGCCGGGTACCGCACCTCGCTGTTCGGCAAGACCCACCTGCATCCGCATACCGGTGACCTGCGGGAGCGGGAGTCGCTGATGCACGTCTACGGCCTCGATGACGTCGACGAGATCGGCGGCCCACGGGCGAGTGCCAGGGTGCTGTCGCACATGACGGCACGATGGCAGGAGCTGGGACTGTGGGAGTCCTATCGTGAGGACATGAACGACCGTTTTGCCACGAAACCGCATGTGGCCCGTCCGTCCCCGCTTCCCTCTGATGAATACGCCGACGTCTACGTCGGCCGTCGGGCGCGGGAGTATCTGTCCTCGTACGAACGAGCCGAACCCTGGTGCTGCTGGGTGAGCTTCGGCGGCCCCCACGAGCCCTGGGACACACCCGAGCCGTATGCCAGCGCCAGCGATCCGGCCCACATGCCGGACGCTGCACCCCTGCCGGAATGGACTCGCGACGACAGCCGACCCCGGGGGTATCTACATCAACGGCTGGCAGAGCCACCCGACCTCGAGCCGGGAGATGTGGCCGCCATGCGGGCCAACTACGCCGGCAATGTGGCTCTCATCGACGAGCAGATCGGCGGGATTCTGCAGGCTGTCGAGGCCCGGGGTGAACTGGACAACACAGTCATCCTCTTCACCTCCGATCACGGCGAGTTGAATGGCGACTTCGGCCTCATCTACAAGAGCGTGTTGCTCGACGGCGCCGCCCGCGTGCCATTGATCGTGCGGACACCGGCTACAGCACGTTCCGGTGGCGGGACGACGGACACACCCGCCGAGTGGATGGATGTGGGTGCGACGTTGGCCGAGGCGGCGGGAATCAGCCTGGAGTACACGCAGTTTGCCCGTTCCCTGCTGCCGAGTGTGGCCGATGGTGCGATGTCGCACAGACGCGAGGCGTTCTGTGAGCACCAGGGCGAAGTGATGCTGTTCGACGAGCAATGGAAGGGAACGATCAATCGCGACGGGCAGCTGTACATGCTGATCGATCGCGCTGCCGATCCGCTGGAGCAGGACAACCTGGCCGGGACGGGTCGCGCCGACACGGTCGAACACGACATCCGTCAGCGCATCCTCGAGCACCTGGTGCGCACGCAGGTCCACAGGAAGTGACCGTCCCCGATCGTCGTGCGGTACTGCTGCTGCTCGCCGCGTCGCTGTTGCCCTACCTCAACGCGCTGCCCAACGAATTCACCGTGGACGACTTCGGTCTCGTCGTACAGAACGAGGCTGTTGCGACCTTCGATGCCGTCTCCTTCTGGAGCCAGGACTACTGGGCCGGCTACGATGCCAATGCTCGTTCCGGGCTGTATCGTCCGCTGACCCTGACGAGCTTCGCCGCCGAGTACGCGCTCTTCGGGCTGCAACCGTTTCCGTACCACGTCACGAACCTGCTGCTGCACCTGTCGGTGACCCTGCTGGCATGGCGCCTGTTCCTGCGGCTTGTCGGGGCCGCCCCGGCGTTGTGGGGGGCTGCCGTCTTTGCTGTGCTGCCGGGACATTCGGAGGCGGTCATCGCCGTCGCCGGCCGCGCCGATCTTCTGGCCACGGCCATGATACTGATGGCGCTGCTGGTCTGGACCGGCGGTGATGGCTGGCGTCGAGTGGTATCCGGAGCCATGTGCTTCGGCTTCGGGCTGCTGGCCAAGGAACAGGCCGCGCTGGCGCCGGGACTGCTGCTCTGTGTCGACTGGCTGTGGTTTCGTCGCCACTCGCGGTCCTGGTGCTGGCAGCCCTACGCTGCGGCGGCACTGATGGCGGCCGGATACCTGTGGCTGCGACACGGTGTCATGGGTGGCCTGACGACGATGGAGATTGAGCCCCTCGACAATCCTCTCGTCGACCTCCCGGGCGCGGAGCGCGTGCTCGCCGCCCTGGCCGTGGCCACACGATATGCTATTCTGCTCGTGCTGCCGGCACGACTTTCGGCTGACTATTCCTACGCCGCCATCGAAGTCGACGCTCTGCACATCCTCGAAATCACCGGCGGGTTGCTTCTGGTCCTGGCGGTTGCCGCAACCGCCTGGCGCTTCGTCCGTCAACCGGATCCTCCAGGCCTGGCGATGGTCTGGCTGGCCGTGAGTTTCGCGCCGCTGGTGAATGTGCTGTTTCCCATCGGTACGATTCTAGCGGAACGTATCAGTTATACACCATCGATCGGCTACGCCCTGGGTGTGGGTTGGGCTCTGGATCGAGCCCGACACCGCCTTGGCACACGTGCCGCGCGGTCGCTGGGTCTGGCCCTGCTGCTGGTGCTGGCAGTGCGCACGACGATTCGCTGTGCCGACTGGCGTGATGAACTGAGCCTGTTTACCGCCGTCGTCGAGGTGTATCCGGACAATGCCAAGGGGCACAAGGGCCTGGCCAAGGCGCTGAAGGACGCCGGCCGGCTGGCAGAGGCAGAGACCCACTACCGAGAGGCGATCGGCATCTATCCCCGTTTCGATACGGCGCACTACAATCTGGGGATCCTGCTGCTCGAAACCGCGCGCGCTGATGAGGCCCTGTTCCACTTCGAGCGCGCCTGCGCCCTGCGGCCTACATTCGCCGACGCCCATCTCAATCGTGGCGTCGCACTGTTCCAGCTCGGCCGTCTGTCCGAGTCCAGGGAGGCGACACTGCGGGCGGTGGAACTGCGGCCTGCGTGGGACGTGGCGCAACAGAATCTGCAGGACGTGGAAGGGGTGATCGATCAAATGGAGGCAGCAGAACGATGAGTGTGGAAGTCGAACAGCTGTCGGCGTCAGACTGGGAGGAGGGACTGTCCTTTCTCAACGGTGTCTTTGGTGAACACGGGGCGCACGACTTCGCCAACCTGCTGCCGTCGATCTATCAGCCAACCGATGAGTCCATGGCGAACAATCACGCCGTGCGGGAGAACGGGAGCATCCGGGCCGTCGTCGGCCTGTTTCCCCTGGATTGGCAGGTAGGTGACAGCGTGCTGAAGGTGGGAGGCATCGGTGGTGTGTCGACGCACAGCTCGGCTCGCGGTAAGGGCTACATGAAAGTGTTGATGACCCACTGCGTGGAGAAGATGAAGGCTGAGGGGTATCACCTGTCCTGGCTGGGTGGCCAGCGCCAGCGTTATGGGTATTTCGGCTACGAGAAGTGTGGACAGCAATTGAGTGTCAGCCTTGGAGGTGCGAACGTGCGCCACGTCTTCGGCGAACGCGACGCGTTGCGCTTCGAGCCACTGGAGGATGATGACACGGGTCGGCTGGAACTGGCACGTCAGCTGCACGACGGTCAGCTCGTCCACAATCGCCGCGGTGCCGACGTGTTCCAGAGATTTCTGGTCAGCTGGTATCACCGGCCGTACGCGGCGCTGGACGCCGACGGCAACATGGTCGGTTACCTGGTGACCGACAAGGAGGGCGGCAACGTCACGGAACTGGTGGCGACCGATGAAACGGTGGCCGTCGATGTGGCCCGGTCCTGGGTGCAGTCGCGGAGTGAGGGCGGCGCCCGCTTCGACATCCCGCCGACACGGTTCGAGCTGCTGCAGCGTCTGTCCGCCATCGGTGAGGGCGCCAATGTCGGCAGTTCCGGCAACTGGCAGATCTACGATTGGGCAGCCACGGTGGAGGTGCTGATGTGTGTGCGCGCTACGAGCGGGGGACTGGCCGACGGTGAAGTCATCATCGGCATCGATGGGTATGGCAGCCTCAACATCCGTGTGGCAGACGCCAGGGTGACGTGTGAGAAGGTGGACGCGCCCCCTGCCGTATCGTGGGATGCCTTCACCGCCATGCGTGTGCTCTTCGGGCCGCTGCCGCCGTCGGCCGTAACGGATGTGCCGGCCGAGGCCACGGCATTGCTGGCATGGTGTCCGCTGCCCCTCGGCTGGCCCCGTCAGGATGGAGTATGAGCAGCATCCAGCAGCATGAGCTCGAGTGTGATGTCCTCGTCGCTGGTGGCGGCCCTGCGGGCGTACCCTGTGCCCTCGCCGCAGCGCGTGGCGGAGCCAGGGTCATCCTCTGTCAGGACCGCTCCGTCCTCGGCGGCAACGCCTCCAGCGAAGTGCGCATGCACATCGTCGGCGCCGACGCCAGTGGCCAGCGAGGCGAACCGCTGGCCACGGAGATCCGGGAAGGCGGCATCATCGAGGAGATCCGTCTGGAGACGACGGTGCACAACCCGCAGCGCTCGGCCTCGATGCTGGATCTGATCCTCTATGAGAAATGTCGCGCCGAGCCGAATCTGACGCTGATGCTCAACACCCGCGTCGTCGATGTCGAGTTGGCGGATGGTGTCATCTCGCATGCGCTGGCCGATCGCCAGTCCACGGAGGATCAATTCCGCATCGCCGCCAGGGTCTTCGTCGACTGCACGGGAGATGGACAGCTGGGTGCTGCTGCCGGGGCAGCTTTCCGGCACGGTCGCGAGAGCGCGTCGGAGTACGACGAGGACATGGCGCAAGATACGGCCGACGCGAAAACCCTCGGGTCCACCTTGCTGTTTCAGGCGCGTGACATGGGCCGGCCCATGGCCTTCACGGCCCCGCCCTGGGCCCGTTCCTTCAATGAGGAGGACCTGCGTCACCGTCCCCACGGTCAGGCCGGGATCGACCGCGGTCTGGAATACGGGTACTGGTGGATCGAGTGGGGCGGCGAGCTGGACACGGTGAAGGATGACGAGACGATCCGTGACGAGCTGCTGGCCATCATTCTCGGCGTCTGGGATCACATCAAGAACGGCGGCGATCACGGGGCACAGAACTGGGCCCTGGACTGGTTCAGCTTTCTACCGGGCAAGCGCGAGAGCCGGCGGTTCGTCGGCCAGTACGTCTTGCGACAGGCCGATCTGACCGAGTCCCGCCGGCAGCACGACGCCATCGCCTATGGCGGCTGGTCCATCGACACCCACCCGCCGGAGGGGATCGATGCGCCCCACCTGAAACCGTGCGACCAGCCGATGACGCCGTACATCTACGACATCCCCCTGCGCAGTTGCGTGACCGACAACCCGGCAAACCTGATGTTCGCCGGTCGCAATATCTCTGCCAGCCACATCGCTTTCGCTTCCACACGGGTCATGGCGACCTGCGCCGTCATCGGCCAGGGCGTCGGTACGGCCGCCGCCTACGCCGCTGTGCACGACCAGTTGCCGTCGTCGCTGACCAGTGACGATGCAGCCGTGTACGCCATACAGCAACAACTGCTACGCGACGACGCGTACCTCATCGGCCAGAGCAACGATGACAGTTATGACCTGGCGCCCCTGGCTAAGATCGCCGCATCGAGTGCGCAGGCCGACGGCTGTGCGGCAAATGTCATCTCCGGCCAGACGCGTGCAGTGCACGGGGAGAAGGGCGCCCCACCGGACCGCGCCCGTCCGGGCACCCACCGCTGGATGAGCGACCCCGCTGCCGGCCTGCCGGCCTGGCTCGAGCTGGCTTGGCCGGCGTCAGTCCAACCGGCAACGGTGCAGCTGGTGTTCGACACGGGAATGTCCCGTCCCCTGACGCTGACCCACTCCGACGCCTACGCTGAGCGTATGGAGTGGGGACAGGCGCAGTCCGAGACGGTTCGCGACTACAGCATCGAGGGGCACGTGGGAGGTGCGTGGATCAGACTGGTCGAGGTGACCGGCAACTATCAACGCCGCCGGGTGCACGAAGTGTCCCAGGAGATCGATGCGATGCGGGTGACTGTGACGGCGACGAACGGTCTCGACCACGCCCGGATCTGCGAGGTTCGGGTCTATGGTGCCGATGACTGATCACGTGAGCAGAGGCTGACGATGAAGCTGTGGATGGACATCCAGCGCGATCTCGAAGGGGTGATGAACGATCACGAGCGCACCCTCGACGCCTGGCAGGAGGGGGGAGTGGACGGTGTCGTCTACGGCCCGCTGGCTTTCGGCACGGCGAAGCTGTCACAGAATGCCACATCGATCCCCAGCGACGAGCCGGTGGCGGCGGTTTACGATCCCAACCCCGCTGTCTACCAGCGCCTTGGCGTCGAGGCGCCACCTCCGCCGGAGCACAAGCTGCCGGAGAAGCGGGCCCTGTTGGAACAGACGATGCGGGCGACGAAGGATCGAGGCATGCAGGTGCTGGTGATGTACGCCGACGGCGGCGCCGGCCCGGGCGGACCGGGCCACCATCTGCACGATCCCCGGACGCTGAACTCGCGTGTGGCGCGCATGGTGGACACCCTCGAGCACCTGCCCATGGTGGACGCAGTCATCATGGACGGCCCCGAGTGGGGGTACGAGATGGCCCCCCACCACATGAATCACCGCTCCTTCTTCTTCAACGATCTGCCGGAGTCGGTGGCGCCCATGGCCAAGGACCTGGGCTACGACTACCGGGCCATGGTGGCGGCCAAGGACCGGCTGTTGGATCGATTCCACCAACTCGACGCCAGGAACATCCGGGCCCACGCCAGGGGTGGGCTGGTCGGCGCCTACCGCATGCTGGGCGCCGATCCCGATCTCATGGCGTGGCTGTCCTTTCGTGTGGAGACGCTGACACGGTACTTCCGCGGCGTACGGGAGGGGGTGGCGGCCAACCTGGACCGCCCGGTGCGGCTGGGCTGCGGACCGCGCTCGGCGGCTTTCGCGCCGCTGTGCGGCTACGACTTCGTCGAACTGGCCGAGTTCATGGATTTTCTGCTGCCCAAGCACTACTTCTTCCACCGCGGCTTCGATGGCTTCGTCGGTACCGTCTACCGCTACTCACAGACATTGATCGAGTGGAACCCGGGGCTCACCGTAGCCGATACGCTGGAGATCGTACAGGCCCTGTTCGGTATCGTGCTGCCGGGGGTCGAGGACGACCTGCTGGACTTCGAGAGTGCCCTGAGCCCGGAGTTCTTCGAGCAGGTGGTGACCCAGGAGACGAAGCGGGCCCTGGCCGCGGTGGACGATCCCGAACGTATCGTGCCGTGGCTCGACACCGGGCGTTTCCCGCACGACGGTGATCCCATGACGTCACGAGATCTGAAGATGCTGCTCGACGCGGCGGACGCCGCCGGACTGCGGCGCTTCAACTACCACCACCAGGGTAACCTCAGCCCCGGCGAGTGGGTCGTACTCAGCGACAAGTGCGGCACCCGGTGGGATCCACGCACCAGCGATTGGGAACCGCCGGACGAGCTGGTGCTGTAGGTCCTGCCAGAAAACCGACTACGACAGGTCCAGCTTCTCCAGCACATCCCGATTGACGACCTGCTCTGGCACGCGTCCCTCGAGCACGTCAAGGATGCAGCGGGCGGCCATCTCCGCCATGCGGATGCGCGCCGTGATCGTCAACGAACCGGAATGGGGTGTGGCCACGACGTTGTCCAGGGCCACCAGGTCAGCCGACACACCGACCGGCGGTTCGCTGGCCTGACAATCCAGACCGGCCCCTGCCAGTTGCCCGCTCTGCAGCGCTTTTATGAGCGCCGGCTCGTCGACAAGACCACCACGAGCCGTGTTGATCAGGTAGCTGCCCTTCTTCATGGCCGCGAGAAACCCGGCGTTGACGATGTTGGCGTTGTCGGCTGACATGGGCATATGCAGGCTGATGGCATCGGCTTCGGCCAGCAACGTGTCGCGGTCCACCGCCTCGGCGCCGATCTCGGCCAGACTCGTGGCGTCGACAAAGGGGTCATGTACGAGGACCCGCATCTTGAAGCCCTTCGCCCGACGCACCGTCTCGGCGCCGATGCGGCCGCAGCCGAGCAGGCCCAGGGTCATGGAAGGCAGATCCTCGCCGATCGGTACATCGTAGTCACCCGACTTGATCCAGCGGTCACCGGTGGACACATGCCGCACCGCCGCCAGCAGCAGACCGAAGGTCAGATCGGCCACAGCATCGGCCATGACCCCTGGTGTATAGGTGACGACGATGCCACGATCCGTGCACTCGGCAAGGTTCACCTTGTCGTAGCCAACTCCATTGCGGGCGATCACCTTCAGGCTCGTGGCACCTTCGAGAGTCGCCGCGTTGAAGTTCTCAGCGCCTGCCAGAATCGCATCGACGCCTTCCAGGGCGGCGCGCGTGGCCTCATCCTCCCAGTGGGGCGCCCCGTAGCGGTGGGTCCACTCGATACCGGCGGCTTCCAGCAGTTCTGCCGCCGGCTTCCTGCCGCCGATCTCGAGGCCGACGGTGATGACACAACGTTTCGTGCTCACGATAGGGTCATTCTTTCTCACGAGCTGGCGCCGAAGCGCGTGCTCTCGTAGCTGTCGAAGGGGGTGTCGATGCCGAGGTCGGCGGCGAGGTCTCGCAGCGATTCCTCGTGCTTGGCGGAGATAGGGATGCCATCGCGACCGAAGTCGGCCTCGTTGCGCCACTCGATGCCGCCGGGCAATTCGGCCCGGGTGTGACCCGGGAAGGGCTCGAGTTGCCGGCACTCGTCGACGTAGCGTGACATCTCGGTGCGGAAGTCTTCGATGGGACACAGAGCGGCCACCTGAAAGGCGGCGAAGAAGCCGCCCTGGTTCGATTCCCACTGCGAGGCGGGGGGCATGCGGGCAGGTTGCCAGATACCGGCCAGCACCCCTCCGAGCGCGTGGGCCACCGAGCCGAGACCCAGGTCCTTGAAGTAGGCGAAGGGCATCTGCTCGAAGAGCTCGACCTTCCAGGGCAGGAAGCGGGTGCTCATGTCGATGACGAGG